>DASXMA010000468.1:0-17094 GCA_036495965.1 Mycobacterium sp. | reverse complement strand
GGGCAGGGCAGTCGGTTTACTGGGCCCGCTAGTCGCCGAACTCGTGCGCCCGGAACCTGTGGGTGCCCTCGAGGTCGTCGAGGATCGCCGCCTGGGCGTTCTTGGGCAGGGTGTGCAGGATCTCACGCACCCGGGCCTGGCGCCGCGCGACCGCTTTGCGCTCGGGCATCCCCGGCGTCGCGACGATCTGCGGCGGCACCCCCTCGATTTCCTCGACTCCGCCGGTGTGGTGACCCGCATCGACCATGGCCTGCTCTTCGGCCATGGTGGCCTCGTCCTTTTCCTCCGACATGCCGATCGGCCCGATGCGGCGGCCGTTGAGGAACTGCCGCACGACTGGCTCGTCGCTGGTCAGCAGCACCTCACGGGGCCCGAACATCACCAGATGCTTGCGGAACAACATACCCATGTTGTCCGGCACGGTGCGGGCGATGTTGATGTTGTGCGTCACGATCAGGATGGTGGCGTCGATCTGGGCGTTGATGTCGAGGATCAGCTGACTCAGGTAGGCGGTGCGGACCGGGTCCAGACCCGAGTCGGGCTCGTCGCAGAGGATGATCTGCGGGTCGAGTACCAACGAGCGGGCCAGGCCGGCGCGCTTGCGCATACCACCGGAGATCTCGCCGGGGAACTTCTTCTCGTCACCACCAAGGCCGACCATTTCCAGCTTCTCCATGACGACGTCACGGATCTCGCTTTCCTTCTTCTTGGTGTGCTCACGCAGCGGGAACGCCGTGTTGTCGAAGATGTTCATCGACCCGAACAGCGCGCCATCCTGAAACATCACGCCGAACAGCGTGCGAATCTCGTACAGCTCCTTGGCCGAGCATTCGATGATGTCGGTGCCGTCGATCATGATCGAGCCGCGTTCCGGCCGCAGCAGACCGATAAGGGACTTCAGGAACACCGATTTGCCGGTACCCGACGGCCCCAGTAGGACGCTGACCTCCCCGGCGGGGATTTCCAACGTCACGTCTTCCCAAATCCTCGAGGATCCGAACGACTTCGTAAGTCCGTTCACCTCGATAGCGACGCCCATGGGGAATCCTTCCGTCGACGCTAGTGCCCGCCACCTGCCCGTTCGTGTGGGTTAAGTCACTGTAGCGCACGGCGGAGGTGCCGCATCAGGGTTGCACAGCACCCGCGGGAAAAATTACCCAACTCGAGATCCAGCGCTGCCGCGCTGGTCAACACGTCTAAGCGACCGTCAGCCGGCCGGCGCCCAGTTGCCGTGAAAGCCCATTGGTACTCGCTGCGGCAGATGCACAGCGGCGATCGACTCGAGAGTCTGGGCATCCAGGAGCAACAACTGGCCTTCGTCTCGGCTGCGGTGGCAGCCGTAGCCCATGAGGATCCCATCGTCTTCAGCGCTGGGTTCGGGGTTCGGCACGAAGCACACTTCACCCATCAGTAGGTCGGGGTCGAGTGGGGCGACGGCCGTAGTTCCGGTGGCGTAGTCGTGCTTGTACAGCGGTGTCGACATTTCCGATCCACCCATGGCGGCGAACCCACCCTCGATGCCGACGGTGTAGCCGAACCGGTGCCGGCCGCCCAGCAGGACCTCGTTGATCCGGGGGAACTCCTGCGAACGATCGTGGCGGCATTCGGTGCTCACCGCACCGGTCATCAGGTTGATGGTCCAGCGGTCCAGTGTGGGCAAGCCCTCACCCGGGCCGCGCCGGTCGCGGTCGAACATCCGGGAGTGGCGCACCACGTCGAGCACCAAGACCTCGGCCCCGTCGCGGTTTTCCGAGTACGCGTTGAGCGGGTGGTAGACGTAGCAGGGTTCGATGTCGAACCAGCGCACGTCGTTGTTGTCGCCGTCGCGGGGCATGACGCCGATGTGTGCCGGATAGTTGGGGTTCCAGGCGTAGGGCAACCCGTCGGCGTGCCTCGAATCGCGGTTGATCATCGAGCTGATCGGGCTCGGTATCCGTACGCGCCCGATCAGCGACTGCACCACCAGCCGTGCGGGCAGTTGCAGCCAGCGCGGCACCGACGCCGGCAACACCTGCACCGGATCGAATGTCACCGGTAGGTCGTAGATCACCACATATTTGTCGGTCAGCGAGAAGTCGTGCATCATCGGCGACCCCGACACCTCGATGTCGACCGTCCGGCGAGCGCGGCCGGCCGTGTCGATCACCGAGTACTGCACGGTTCGTCCCCGGGCGAACGAGTAGGACACCGCGTGCAGCTCGCCGGTTGCCGGATCGCGGTGCGGATGGGCGGTGTAGCCGCCCGGCAGGGTGCCGTCGAAGTCGCACGGCCCGACGGTGCCCAGCTCATCGGTGAGCTCGTAGTTGGCGACTCCGCCTTCGATGAGGGCCAGGGTCTTTCCGGCGTGGGTGAGCACATTGGTGTTGGCGCCCAGCGAAAGCATGCCCGCCCGCGGGTTGAGCCCGCCTGGCACCGGCTCGCCGAGGGTGGCGCATACCGACGGGCTGCGGACCCAGCGGTTGCGGTACCAGCACGCCTTCCCGTCACGCAGCGCCACCCCGTGCACCATGCCGTCGCCGGTGAACCAGTGATAGGTGGCTGGGTCGACCTCTTCGGCCGGGTTCGGTCCGTTGCGTAGATAGCGTCCGTCGAGGTGCTCGGGGATGTGCCCGGTGACCTCCAGGTCGGTCGCGGTCACCTCCGCGCCCACGGGCGCCAAGAAGCCCTCGAGATACGGATTCGGGGTTGTGGCGGTTTGCGTAGACGTCACTTCTGAGCTCCTATAACATTGATATTTCAGTGTTATAGGAACGGTACGCCGGCGATGAGAAGATGGCAAGGATGACTTCGGAGACGCAACGCAGTGTTCGTGACGAGATGCTGCACGCCGCCGTCGGCCTGCTCGACGAGCAGGGGCCGGATGCCCTGCAGACCCGCAAGGTGGCCGGCGCCGCGGGCACCTCGACCATGGCGGTGTACACCCATTTCGGCGGGATGCGAGCGCTGATCGCCGAGGTCGCCGAGGAGGGCTTGCGGCAGTTCGACGCCGCGCTGACGGTACCGCAGACTGCTGACCCGGTCGCCGACTTGTTCGTCCTCGCCGCCGCGTACAGGCGCTACGCCATCGAGCGGCCACATATGTATCGGTTGATGTTCGGCAGCACCAGCGCGCACGGCATCAACGCACCCGCGGGCAACGTCTTGGCCCTGACGGTCGCCGAGATCGAGCAGCACATTCCCAGCTTCGCGCATGTGGTGCGCGCGGTGCAGCGGTCCATGCGGGCGGGGCGGATCACCGTTGGCTCCGCAGCCGACGATGCGATTGTCATTGCCACAGCCGCCCAGTTCTGGGCGTTGGTACACGGGTTCGTGATGCTCGAGTTGGCCGGCTTCTACGGCGACAACGGCGCGGCCGTCGCGCCGGTGCTGGACGCCCTGAGCGCGAACCTGCTTGTCGCTCTGGGAGATTCACCGGAGAGGGTGGCACAGTCGCAGCAGTCGGCAATCCGCAGCGGCTAGGCAGACGAAACCCCCGGGCGTCCAGGAACGCCGAAGTCCCGGGGGTTTCGTGAATTGAACTACTTGACGGTGACGGTGGCGCCGGCGGCCTCGAGTTTGGTCTTGGCCTCGTCGGCGGCTTCCTTGGCGACCTTCTCCAGGAGCGGCTTGGGTGCGCCGTCGACCAAGTCCTTGGCCTCCTTGAGGCCAAGGCCGGAGACGATCTCGCGGACAACCTTGATGACGCCGATCTTCTTGTCGCCGGCGGCCTCGAGGATGACGTCGAACTCGGACTGTTCCTCGGCGGCCTCCGCCGGTGCGCCACCGGCGGCGGGGCCGGCCGCGGCTACAGCAACCGGGGCGGCCGCGGTGACCTCGAAGGTCTCCTCGAACTTCTTGACGAAGTCGGAGAGCTCCAACAGGGTCATTTCCTTGAATGCGTCGAGCAGGTCGTCAGTAGACATTTTTGCCATGTTGTGGGTTCCTTCCTGGTTTGGGTTGGGTTACTCGGCTTCCGCCGGTGTCTCGGTGGGTGCTTCGGCAGCCGGTTCCGCGGCTGGTTCTGCAGCCGATTCCGCGGCTGGTTCTGCAGCCGGGGCAGCCGGTTCCGCGGCTGCTTCTGCAGCCGGTTCCGCGGCTGGTTCTGCAGCCGGGGCGGCTGCAGCGGCGGGTTCCGCGGGTGCTTCTGCAGCGGCGGGTTCCGCGGGTGCTTCTGCAGCCTTCTTTTCCTGCAGTGCGGCCGCAAGCCGGGCCACCTGCGAAGCCGGGGCGCTGAACAGACCCGCCGCCTTGGCGAGGTTGCCCTTCATCGCGCCGGCCAGTTTGGCCAGCAACACGTCTCGGGATTCCAGATCAGCGATGCGCTCGACTTCGGCCACCGTCAACGGGTGGCCGTCCATGTAGCCACCCTTGATGACCAGCGCCTTGTTGTCCTTGGCGAACTTCTTGATGGCCTTGGCGGCGTCAACCGGCTCACCGGTGACGAACGCGATGGCCGTCGGGCCGGCGAACAGTTCGTCGAGACCCTCGATTCCGGCTTGCGAAGCCGCACGCTTGATCAGCGTGTTCTTGGCCACCGCGTAGGTGGCCGACCCCGCCAGAGACCGCCGCAGCTCGGCCAAGTTGGCCACCGTCAAACCGCGGTATTCGGTGATCAAGGTGGCCGTTGAACCGGTGAACTGCTCCGCGATGTCTGCAACGGCGGTGGCCTTGTCAGCCTTGGCCATGCATACCTCCTGAAGTGAAAGTCCTTGTGCGACTTGTCGTCTGTGATCACCGGAAAACGACAAACGCCCCAGCGCAGGAAGCGGCCGGGGCGTTGAAATACGCCGGCGCAGGCCGGCGGTAATGCCTCGTCCTCCTGCGTGGGCCGCCGGGAAATTCCCGGACCTTCAACCGATTGCTCGGTGACCGACGGTCTTCGGTGGATCGGCAACCACAATAGCGTGACCACCCACGATCAGCCAAAACGGCTCTACTCAAGTGATGGCGACGGCCAGCACGGCAAAGAGCAACACCAGCACCGCCACCCGCAGCCGGTGCAGCCGGTCCCACCGGGCCGCAAACTCCCGCGAGAGCTCACCGCTGGCGGGCCACTTCGCGATGCGGTTGTTGATGGGCACCAGCATGGTGACCGTCGACGGTCGTTGGAAGGGCACCATCCTCTGGCGACTGTGCAACGGGCCGATGCGGACGCCCAGCTGAGGCCCAGCGTGCCCGGCATCACCGAGCGAATGCATCACCCAGCGAATGCTCATCCGGCATCTGCACGAACTGGTCGACGACGGGATCATCGAGCGCCACGACGCTCGTACGGTGCCGCCGAGTGTGCACCATTCAATTTCCGAATGCGGCATGACGCTGGCTCCGGTGCTGGCCAGCTTGTGCGACTGGGGACGAAAGCACATGCAGCGCAACTGGGTTGGCGTTTACACCGGCGGCTGACTGAGCCTCGCGAGTCTGGCCGCGCCGATCAGACCGGCCTCGCCACCAAGCTGAGCCGGCACCACCCGCAGGCCGGCCAGAAAATCCAGTCCGGCGTAGTCGGCCAGTGCTGCGCGCAGCGGGTCGAAAAGCAGGCGACCGGATTTCGCCACGCCTCCCCCAATGACGACGAGGTCGAGGTCGCAGACCGCCGCCACCGAGGCGATCATCGCCGCGAGCGCAGCGGCCCCCCGATGGAACGCCCGCACCGCCACCGCATCCCCGCGCGCCGCCGCGTCGGCCAGCTCTTTGCCGCCGGCACCGGGCGGCGCGGACCAACCGTTGGCTCGCGCCCAGCGCGCCAGCGACGGGCCGGCCGCGATGGTCTCGACGCACCCGCGGCCACCGCAGGTGCACGGCTGGCCATCCTGTTCGACCACCACGTGACCGACGTGACCGGCATTGCCGGTGCGCCCGGTGTAGGGAGCGCCGTCGAGCACCAAGCCGCCGCCCACGCCGGTGGACACCACCATGCCCAGCAGAAACCGTGCGCCTCGTCCGGCGCCACGCCAGTGCTCGCCCAGGGCCATGCACACGCCGTCACCGCCCAGCCGCACGGGCACGCCGGGCACCGCGGCCGCGACCCGGTCTCGCAGCGGGAAGCGGTGCCAGGACCCGATGTTGATCGGGCTGACGCATCCGGTGTGCAGGTCGATTGAGCCGGCCGAAGCGATACCCACCGCAGCGACCCCACCGTCGGCCGCGCCCGAGACATCGATGATCGACGCGGCGACCGCGGCCCAGACCTCCTCGGCGGACGCCCCCGACGGGGTGGGTCGGGTGACGGTGTGCACGAGCACGCCGCCGGGGTCGGCCAGGCCCGCGGCGATTTTGGTGCCGCCGATGTCCAAGCAGAGGGTGAGCATGCCGATCAGTGCCGGTGAGTGTTGTCAGGCTGGCGCGGATCGCCGGGATGCTCGTAGCCCGGGGCGAGCCGAACCAGCTCAGCGGCGCGCGCATCCAGCCACACCCGGAAGGCACGCCGCCGCACGGCGCCCCGCAGATGCTCGGCGATCGCGGGCTCCACCTCCCTTAGCGGCGGCCCGACACGCGACGGGGCGCACCAGCCGTGACGGCCCGGGCGCGGTGCGGCGAACCGCAGCGGGTTGCGGGCGTGGTAGTCGGCCACATCTTCCTCGGTGACCTGGACCGTGGCGGTGACGTCGGCGAACAGCGCCCGCGCACCGGGGTCGGCCAGCGCGGCCGCGGCCACGCTGCCGATCTCCAGTCGGGCGGTGACATCGGGCAGCAGCTCCGCCTCGGTGGGAGCGTCTCGCGCATTCAGCCCGCGTTCGGCCGCCGCGACGGCGATTACTCGTTCGGTGACGATCAATTGGGTGAGCCAGCGCCGCAGTTGCCGTCCTTCGCTGGTGCCGCTGGTGGGCAGCGCGGCCGCACGCGGACCGCTGCGCAACCGCGCCTCTCGAGCGTCGACCTCATCGACCGCAACCGGGATCCCGGCAACGGTCGCGACCAGTCGGGCACTCATGTCACGGTCACCTTTACCGCCGGTGAGTAGACCAGCCGACCGGCGCACCCGACCCGGACCAGCGCCCACCACTGGCCGGATTCCAGCCACGCCGGTGGAGTGACGGCGAAGCCGAGCTCGACGGTGCCGCGCGCAGGCAGGACCGCCCCGAGCGCGGCCGGGCCAATCCACTCCCAGGTGCCCCATGGGCTGATCAGATGCGCCTCCAGCGCCAAGTCGGCGCACGCGTGGGTGCCAACCGTGACGGTCAGGCGGGCCGTGTCGCCGGCCCGCAGCGTGACGTCGGCGGGCCCGTCGACGAGGTAGACCAGGTCGCCGAGGTCAACCTCGTCAGCACCGACGGCCACCACACCCACGTCCTCGACCACCTGGCGCCAGGCGGCTGGCACCGAATCCCCGATGAGGCGCAGCTGGGCCCGGATCGGGTACAACCCGGGTTGCGCGTGTGCCGGAATGGCCACCGCCGCGTCAAACATTTGATACTCGCCGCTGCACAGCGTGAACGGCGGCTCGTCGGGTGTGTCCGACCACCCCTCGGGCCACACCACGGCCACCGCGCACTCCAGCGTGGAATCGCTGCAGTCGCTGGCCGCGGTAAGCCGGAACGCCACCTCGCCGCCCGGCTGCGCGGTCATCAGGTGCGGGTGCAGGTGAGCGACCGCCGGCAGCCCCCCGAGTGGCGCAGGACCACGATTGTGCAGCCAATAGCGCGCGTAAAGCGGCTGAGCGGTCTCGGCTTGCGGGGCCAGCGCGGTGGCCCGGCGGTTACCGCCGGAAAACGCCTTGGCCATGTCGAGCCGGGCCAGCACGGTGGCGACCTGAAAGCCGCGCAGTTCGATCGATCGTTTTGGTCCCCGCGGGGTTTCCAGCAGGTCGGCAAGCTCGAGCGCACTGACTTTGCCCAGCGCGGAACCGATCCTGACGTGGGCGGCTGCGCCGCTGGTTTCCACCAGCCGCAGGGCCACCGCGCCGGGGTCGACCAGCTTGGCGCTGCCCGCGGTCAGTGGGTTGCCGGCCGCCTTGAGCGCCCCCAAATGCACCGAGTCGGGCGGGTCGACCTGCAGCAGCGATCCGACCGGCGGCAGCTTGCCCCGTCGTCGGTCGCAGACGACGGCAAGCAGCGCGTGGGAGAACTGCGCGCTGCGGGCCGGGATCTCGGCACGCCGCCAGTCGCCTTGGCCGCAGGCCAGCGCGTAGTCGAAAACGTGTGTCCAGTGCTGAAGTTGGAAGTTCGAGCCGTCGGGCGCGGTGCGCCGTGGCTCGTCGATCCAGATACCCGATGGCCAGCCGGTGCAGGACCGCATCAGCGCGGTATGCAGGGTGCCCTCTGTGTCGACGGCAAAGCTCGGCACGCCGCGGTTGAGTAGCGCGACGGTGCGGGCTTCGAAACGCTCCATCGCCGATGCGGCCTGCTGGTTGACGATGATCTCGGCGTCCCCGAGATCATCTGCCACCGAGGCGATCTCGTCGCTGAGGTGTTTCTCGTCGGAGCCGGCGATCACCAGCACCGGCAGGGCCCGCACTCCACGCAGGTCGGCGCCGGGCACCCATGCTGCGGCCAACGGCGTCGCGGCAGGCACCCAGATCCGGGCCCGGCCCGTCTTCGCCAGCTGCCGTTCGAGTTCGGCGGTGTATTCCGGGTCCGCCTCGGCCAGCACGGCCTTGGTGAAGGCGTTGCGACCGGGCCCGCCCAGCGTGATCCGCACGTCGGGCAAGTTGGAGTCGACGTCGAGGTGGCCGTAGCGCGGTTGGTCGGCGCCGCTGCAGGTGGCCGTGACACCGGCACGGACCAGCGCGACCATCAGCTCGCGGGCCAGTGGCCCGGACGTCGTCTCGGCCGGCGACACCACCTCGGCGACTGATACCGCGCGCACGGCGGTGTTTGAAACCCGAATCCGGGCCGCCGACGAAAGCCCGAACCAGCTGTAGGCCGGGTTGTCCAGGGTCCACAAGTGCTGTGCGGTGTCCACCGATTCAGAGCCTTCATGCAGCAATGCGAAACCCCGCCCGATCACGGCGTCGCCCACCTCGCTGACCGGCATGGCACCCGGAACCGGGCACGGCCAGCGCAGGCGCAATAAGCGGTCTTCCCCGGTGAACTCGTCGATGGTGGTGCAGCAGTCCACCCGCGCCACGCCCCGCCACAGGGTGATGGTTTGGGTGTAGCGCAGCAGCGCGCCGATGGCGCCATGCACCACCAGCCGCTGACCGAGCGGGCCACGGTAGGCCCGCACCTGGGCGGGCGATTCCGACGAGCAGACCACCGGCCCCTTGGGCAGTAGGTGCCACGGGCCCTCGCCCTGCGTCGGGTGCGACGGGTACTCCTCGTAGACGGCAAGCTCATTGCCCACCCGGCCGCCGGCGATCAGCTGGTGACCGTCTTGAACCAGGGAAGACACCGCCCCCCCGCGCGCGGCGTCGACCGCCAACCGGTAGTGCTCGTTGGCAATCTCTGACCCGGGCACCGGTTCCCAGCCGGCCGTTTTGTCGGTGGGGACCAGCCGACAGGCCCGCCAGCCCAGCGAGGGCACATTGCTCGCCAGCCAGGTGACCGACCGGCCGTCGTGCTCGACGTGTGCGGGCAGCTTGGCGCCGTCGTGGTCGAGCACTCGCACTCCTGCGCCGATCGGCGAGTCAAGCCGGGCGGTGACGATGTCGGTGCGCTGCTGTGTCAGCGAATTCCACACCACGACCGAATGTTCTCCGATGTCGACAGTTACATCCACAAAGCCGGACAGCAACGCCAGCGAATTGTCACGGGCCGCGCGGCCCAGCTCCCACGCGTCGCGCCAGCCGGTCAGCAGATCGAGGTACACCTGGTCGGATTCCGAGCCGGTGATGGCGTCGTGGTGCGCGCCGTAGGCCAGCTGCACCCACGCCTTGGCCAACGCGGGCTGGGGGTACTCGGCGCCGGTCATCAGCGCGGCGAACACCGCGAAACGCTCGGCATCCAGGACGGCGTTCTCGGCGGCCCGGTTGGCTTGTTTGGTGTCGATGTAGGATACGTCCTTCCCGGTGTAGATCGGGTTCATGTCGCGGGTCTGCGGCGACGGCGCACACCCCCGCTCGGCCAGCTCGGCGCGCACCGCCGCGAAGAACTCCCGCGGCAGCGCGCACACGAATCGCGGCCAGGTGTAGCGCGAGGCCCAGTCGCGGTGGATCGCGGTGACCCATTTGTTCGGCGGGGTGTAGTCGGTGCCGACGGGCAGCAGCACATTGCGGGTCAGCGCGACCTTCTTGAGCTGGTCGAACAACCCATAAGTGGCGTCCTCGGCCTCCCGCAGCGAGGTTGACGAGTCCATCCACCAGCCCGCCGAATAGTGCGCCGGCATGTAGTGGGTGAGCAGGCCGCGGCCGGACGGCGAGATCCATTCGAATTCGCTGCGGAACTGCATGCGCTCGACGTCACCGCCCTGCGCGGGGCCCCATTGGTGGTGTGGTCCGCGCGCCCACGAACTCGACGTCAAGCCGGCGTCGGCTGCCATCCCGGGGAATTGCGGGTCGTGGCCGAACACGTCGAGCTGCCATGCGGTTGCCGGATCGGCACCCAGCACCTCGCGTTGAAAACCTATGCCGTGCACCAGGTTTCGAATGGTTGTTTCGGGTCCGGTGAGGTTTGTGTTGGGTTCGTTGTAGGTGCCGCCCATCACCTCCACGCGGCCCTCGGCGAGGAAGCGGCGCAGGTCAGCGCGGTCCTCGGGTCGGGTGTCCCAGTACGGCTTGAGGTAATCCACCTCGGCCAAAACGAATTTGTACTCAGGCTCGCGGCGAGCCATCTCCAGATGGGCATGCACCAGCTCGAAGCCGTTTGTCTGACGGGCTCGCCCCGGCGGGTCTTCTCGCCACTCGCTGGTATAGGCGCCCTGCGTGTTCCACCACACCGGGTCGTAGTGGAAATGGCTGACCATGTACATCGTCCACCCGGGCTCGGCCACGATGAACTCGAACGACGTGTCGGTGCGGCCCGCATGCACTCGCGCGCCGCGACGCTGACCGACGACCGGATTCTCAACCGTGACCGGGACCTCGACTAGTTCGTCGCCGATATCGGCGACCGCCTCCCCCTTCAGGCCGTCCCCGTCGATGCGGACCGGTGTCGGCTCGGCTACCCCGGCAACGGTGACACGCGCCAGCTGCAACGGCGCGTCCGCCGGCCCGACGAAAAGCTCCGTCGACTCCGCCGAAATCACCTGCATGCCCGCACCTTACGGCGACCCGCGGGCCCGATAAAGCCATCGCGGCAACGACGCCTGTCCCCTGTTGCCGGAAATGTCGGTGCCATGGTGGAGGATCGAGAAATGCCCGCTCTTGCTTCACCCGCCGCCGACGATCACAGCGCGCTGCGCGAATACTTGGCCTATCACCAAAGCGCCTACTTCGCGGTGTCGTACGGCCTCACCGACGAACAGGCCCGGTCCTCTCCGACGGTGAGTGCACTATCGATCGGCGGGCTGGTCAAGCACGCCACCGAAATGCAACGCAGCTGGATGGGACGCGTCGCCGCCGCCCCGGGGGCACCGCCGAAGGACACTCGCCCGTTCGACGAGATCTCCAAGGAGTTCGGCGACCAGCATGTGATGCGGCCCGACGAGACACTGGATGGACTGCTGCGGGCATTCGAAGTCCAGAACGCGAAATCGCTGCGGCTGGTGGAAACCGCGGATCTCGACGCCGCGGTGCCCGTTCCGCACGACATCCCGTGGTTCCCCAAAAACCAGCAGGCCTGGTCGGTGCGCTGGGTGATCCTGCACGTGATCAACGAGCTGGCCCGGCACGCCGGGCACGCCGACATCATCCGGGAAACCATCGACGGCGCCACCATGTACGAGTTGATCGCCGGACTGGAGGGCTGGGAGATCAAGGGGTGGGTGACGCCCTGGAGTCCCCGGTAAAACGCGAGCGTGCCGGCCTGCAGCCGGCTACGACGGCAAAGTGAGTGGGGTCACACCGAATTGGGACTTGACACCACCGGTTTGGCACACTGCTGGAATGAGTTCTACCAAACACCGCGACGTGGCCAGGCTTGACCGGGTGCCCTTGCCGGTCGAAGCGGCCCGGGTGGCAGTCACTGGTTGGCAGGTCACCCGCACCGCCGCTCGCGTCGTCACCAAGCTGCCGGGCAGGGGCCCATGGCAGCAGAAGGTGATCAAGCAACTCCCGCAGACCTTTGCTGACCTTGGGCCGACGTATGTGAAGTTCGGACAGATCATCGCGTCCAGCCCCGGGGCGTTCGGCGAGTCGCTGTCTCGTGAATTCCGCAGCCTGCTCGACCGGGTGCCACCCGCCGACACCGACGAGGTGCACAAGCTCCTCGTTGAGGAGCTCGGCGGCCAGCCGTCCGAGTTGTTCGCCACCTTCGAGGAAAAGCCGTTCGCATCGGCGTCTGTCGCTCAGGTGCACTACGCGACCCTGCACAGCGGCGAGGACGTCGTCGTCAAGATCCAGCGACCGGGCATCCGCCGCCGGGTCGCCGCGGACCTGCAGATCCTGAAGCGGTTCGCGCAGGCCGTCGAGCTGGCCAAGCTCGGCCGCCGCCTGTCGGCACAAGATGTAGTGGCCGACTTTTCCGACAACCTGGCCGAAGAGCTGGACTTCCGGCTCGAGGCGCAGTCAATGGACGCCTGGGTCTCCCACCTGCACGCGTCGCCGCTGGGCAAGAACATCCGGGTGCCCCAGGTGTACTGGGACTACACCACCGAACGGGTGTTGACGATGGAGCGGGTGCACGGCATCCGCATCGACAACGCCGCCGAGATCCGCAAGGCCGGGTTCGACGGTACCGAGTTGATCAAAGCGCTGGTGTTTTCCCTGTTCGAGGGCGGCCTGCGGCACGGCCTGTTCCATGGCGACCTGCATGCCGGCAACCTGTACGTCGACGACCAGGGCCGCATCGTGTTCTTCGACTTCGGGATCATGGGCCGCATCGATCCGCGCACCCGTTGGCTGCTGCGGGAACTGGTGTACGCGCTGCTGGTGAAGAAAGACCATGCCGCGGCCGGCAAGATCGTCGTGCTGATGGGCGCGGTCGGCACCATGAAGCCCGAAGCCCAAGCCGCCAAGGATCTGGAGAAGTTCGCCACGCCGCTGACCATGCAGACGCTCGGCGACATGTCGTACGCCGACATCGGCCGCCAGCTCTCGGCGCTGGCCGACGCCTACGACGTCAAGCTGCCCCGCGAGCTGGTGCTGATCGGCAAGCAGTTTCTCTACGTCGAGCGGTACATGAAGCTGCTCGCGCCGAAGTGGCAGATGATGTCGGACCCCCAACTGACCGGATACTTCGCGAACTTCATGGTCGAGGTCAGCCGCGAACACCAGACGGACGTGGAGGTCTAGTGCAGATCCGCAGCGGCTACGCCACAACACGGGCCACATCGGGCGACCTGAAGCTCTATTACGAGGACATGGGCGACGTTGACGACCCGCCCGTGCTACTGATCATGGGCCTGGGTTCCCAGCTGCTGCTGTGGCGAACCGCCTTCTGCGAGAAACTCGTTGGCCAGCGCCTTCGGGTCATCCGTTATGACAACCGCGATGTCGGTCTGTCCAGCAAGACCGAGCGCCGTAGTTCGGGGCAGCCGCTGGTGACGCGGTTGGCCCGCTCCTGGCTCGGCCTGCGGAGCAATGCGGCATACGCGCTGGAGGACATGGCCGATGACGCCGCTGCTCTGCTCGATCACCTGGGCATCGAGCACGCCCATATCGTGGGGGCGTCGATGGGCGGCATGATCGCCCAGGTTTTCGCGGCACGATTTCCGATGCGGACGAAAACGCTGGGAATCATCTTCTCCAGCAACAATTCACCGTTCTTGCCGCCACCGGCCCCGAGCGCGTTGCTGGCGCTCCTCAAGGGCCCGCCGCCGAATGCGCCGCGGGACGTGATCATCGACAACGCGGTACGTGTCAGCAATATCATCGGCAGCCCTCGCTACCGCATGCCCGAAGAGCAGGTTCGCGCCGACGCCGCCGAGGGGTACGACCGCAACTACTACCCACAAAGCGTTGCCCGCCATTTCGCCGCGATCCTGGGCAGCGGCAGCCTGGCGCACTACGACCGGCGCATAGTCGCACCGACCGTGGTGATCCACGGCCGGGCCGACAAGCTAATGCGGCCCTTCGGTGGCCGCGTGGTTGCGCGCGCAATCAACGGCGCTCGGCTAGTCTTATTCGACGGCATGGGGCATGACCTGCCTCAGCAACTATGGGATCGGGTGATCAGCGTGCTAACAAGCAACTTCGCCGAGGCCAGTTGAAGCCAGGAATCAGGCAGCCTTTAGGGTTCTCGCTGAATTTCACACAAGTCTTACAAGGGTTGTACGGTTGGCGCCGGGAGGTTGTCTAGTAATGGCGGAGCTAGAACCGTATTTCGCAGACTCGCAGGCGACATACGACATTTCGGATGACTTCTTCGGGCTGTTCCTTGACCCCACCTGGGTCTACACCTGCGCATACTTCGAGCGTGACGACATGACCCTCGAAGAGGCGCAACTGGCTAAGGTGGACCTGGCGCTGGACAAACTGAACCTCGAGCCCGGGATGACGTTGCTCGACGTCGGGTGCGGCTGGGGGGGAGCGCTGGTCCGTGCCGTCGAGAAGTACGACGTCAATGTCATCGGCCTTACGTTGAGCCGAAACCACTGCGAGCGCAGCAAGACCCGGCTGGCTGCGATCCCGACGACGCGGCACGCCGAGGCTCGGCTGCAGGGCTGGGAAGAATTCGACGAGAAGGTTGACCGGATAGTCTCCTTCGAGGCGTTCGATGCGTTCCACAAGGAGCGGTACGGCGCGTTCTTCGAACGCTCCTACGAAATCCTTCCCGAAGACGGACGGATGCTGCTGCACAGCATATTCACGCATCCGCAGACGTACTGGCGCGAACATGGCATCCCGGTGACGATGAGTGACCTGCGGTTCTTCCGCTTTCTCGGGACCGAAATCTTCCCGGGCGGCGGGATGTGCGGCGAAGCCGATATCGTCGACAATTCCCAGGCCGCAGGGTTCACCGTCGAGAAGATCCAGTACCTGCAGCCGCATTATGTGCGGACTTTGGACATGTGGGCGGCAAATCTGCGGACCAATCGCGAACGTGCCATCGCCATCCAGTCCGAAGAGGTCTACGACCGCTACATGCGCTATCTGACCGGCTGCGCGAACCTCTTCCGCAAAGGCTTCTCCAACGTCGCCCAATACACCCTCACCAAATAGCGATTAGTGGTGGGCACCCGAGCCGGATAGCATGCCCCGAGTTACGCGGGGATTTTCGCTGCGTTTCGCTCAAGCACCGAGGCGCCTTGAGGTCGCAGAAAGGCACAACGTCATGGCCAATAAACTGACGCCGCACTTTGCCGATGTGCAGGCACACTACGACTTATCCGACGACTTCTTCCGCCTCTTCCTGGACCCTACCCAGACCTACAGCTGCGCATACTTCCAGCGCGACGACATGACGCTGGAAGACGCTCAAATCGCCAAAATCGACCTGGCGCTGGGCAAGCTGGGCCTGCAGGCGGGCATGACGTTGCTCGACGTCGGCTGCGGCTGGGGCGCCACCATGCGGCGGGCCATCGAAAAGTACGACGTGAACGTGGTCGGCTTGACGTTGTCGAAGAACCAAGCCACCCACGTGCAGAAGTCGTTCGACGAGGTGGACAGCCCGCGCAGCAAGCGGGTGCTGCTGAACGGCTGGGAACAATTCGACGAGCCCGTCGACCGGATCGTGTCGATCGGCGCCTTTGAACACTTCGGGCACGATCGCTATGACGACTTCTTCACAATGGCTTGCGGCGTCTTACCCGCCGACGGCGTGATGCTGCTGCACACGATCACCGGGCTGACGGGACCCCAGTGCATCGAACGTGGCATAGCTTTGACGTTCGAGATGGCCCGCTTCATCAAGTTCATCGTGACCGAGATCTTCCCCGGCGGCCGGTTGCCGTCGATCGAGAAGGTCCAGGAGCACTCGTCGAAGGCGGGTTTCCGGCTAACTCGGCGTCAGTCGCTGCAGCCGCACTACGCCAGAACTCTCGACCTGTGGGCCGAGGCCCTCGAGGCGCACCAGGACGAGGCCATCGAGATCCAGTCCGAAGAGGTCTACGACCGGTACATGAAGTACCTGACCGGCTGCGCCGAGGCATTCCGGATCGGCTACGTCGACGTCAACCAATTCACTCTGGAGAAATAGCGCACTCTTTTATCGAGATGTGACAGAGCTCAAACCAATCCGTGCCTATGCCGCGTGAGCGGCAAGGCGGATTTTCCACTAAAATTCCACCTGATCAAGTTCGCCGTGGGGGCATCTGCAGAAGCACCGGTTGCCCAGTTTCCACGAAAGGAACGGTCTGCACATATCATGGACAATTTCGACGTCGTCATAATAGGTGCGGGTTTCGGCGGCATTGGCGCAGCCATCCAACTCAAGCGGCTCGGATACGACAAGATCGCCATTCTCGATCGCGAGGCCGATCTCGGCGGGACCTGGCACGTCAATACCTACCCCGGCCTAGCCGTGGATATCCCGGCCACCACCTATTCGTACTGGTTTGAGCCCAATCCGTACTGGTCGCGGTTGTTCCCGCCGGGTGCCGAACTGCAGCGGTACGCCGAGAACGTTGCCAACAAGTACGACGTGCGCCGCTACATGCGGTTCAACACGACAGTCGAGTGCGCACGCTGGGATGAGGACGAGCGTTTGTGGCAGGTGGCGCTGGCAGACGGCGAAAGCCTGACGACGCGCTTTCTGATCACCGCGACCGGCTTCCTGTCACAGCCGAATAGACCGCAAATCCGCGGGATCGAAAGCTTCGCGGGCAAAGTCATCCACACCCAGGCCTGGGACCACGGCTGCGACCTCGGCGGGCGTCGGGTCGGGATCATCGGAACCGGGGCGACCGCCGTGCAGTTGATCCCCGAACTGGCAGCCAGAGCGGGCGAGCTGACCGTGTACCAACGCACGCCGACTCATGTGCTGCCCAAGCTCGACTTGAAGATCCCGGTCTGGCTGCAACAGATATTCGCCCGGGTACCCCTGGTGCACCGGGCCTTCTGCCTGATGACCGACGCCCTTTTCGAGCTGGCATTGGCCACTGCGCTGCACCACCGAGGGCTTCGGCGACTGGACATCGCCATGGCTGATTTCGCCAAGATCAACCGGTTCATCTGGATCCGCGACAAGGAGCTGCGGCGCA
>DASXMA010000467.1:0-7219 GCA_036495965.1 Mycobacterium sp. | reverse complement strand
GCGTAGGCAGAGCCGATCCGGGTGCCGTACGAATAACCGAGGTAGGTGAGCTTGTCGTCGCCCACCGCCTTGCGGATGGCATCCAGATCCTTCGCGACGTTGACGGTGCCGACATTGGCCAGAAAGTTCTTGCCCATCTTGTCGACGCAGCGGCCGACGAACTGCTTGGTCTCATCCTCGATGTGCGCCACACCTGCCGGGCTGTAGTCGACATTCGGTTCCGTCCGCAGCCGGTCGTTGTCGGCGTCCGAGTTGCACCACAGCGCCGGCCGCGACGAGCCCACCCCGCGTGGATCGAAGCCGATCAGGTCGAACCGTTCGCGCACCCGCTTCGGCAGCGTTTGAGCCAGGCCCAAGGCGGCCTCGATACCCGACTCGCCGGGGCCGCCGGGGTTGATCACCAACGAGGCGAGTTTGTCCCCAGTCGCAGGAAAGCGAATCAGTCCCAGCGTCGCAACGTCGCTGTTGGGATCGTTGTAGTCGACCGGGACGGCCAGCTTGCCGCACAGTGCGCCGCTCGGGATCTTGGCCTTCGGGTTAGAAGAGCGGCACGGCGTCCATTCGATCGGCTGGCCCAGCTTTGGTCCAGCCATCACAGGACGCCCGCCCACCACGCGGACACACCCCGCGAGTAGGAGCGCCACGGCAGCAATCGCCATCCAGATCAGCAGCATGCGCGCGATCGTGTCGCGGCGAGACAAACCCATGACAACATATGCTGCCAGAGCAGAACCGAGTGCCTGGTCAGCGGCCGACGTCGGACGGCTACCTGGCGGCCGCAAGCAGTTCTTCCATCCCTATGGCGAACTCGTCGGCCATCTCCCACAGATCAGGCAGTAATTCCGGGCATGAGATAAGCCCGACGTCCAAATTTCCGCACAACGACATCACGGTGATGTTGAGACCCGAGCTGTGAAAGATCGGCCCCAACGGGTACATCGCCTTGACCTCAGAGCCCAGCAAGTACAGCGGAACCTGCGGACCCGGCACGTTGGAGACGACCAGGTTGTGCACCGGCATGCTCTCGGTTAACCGGGAACTGGCATACAGCCGCATCGCCACACCGAAAACCGCCGGCGCCGCGAACTGCGACCAATCCTGCAACAGCGAAGCACCGATGGCCGAACTATGCTGCTTGGCAACCGAATTCGCTTCGGCGATGGCCTTCAGACGCTGGACCGGATCGCTGAGCTGGGTCTGAAGACTGGCAAACATCCCCGAAATCTTGTTGCGCCCAGGGCGATCGGACTTGCCGTGCACCGAGACCGGCACCATCGCCACCAGCGACGCGTCAGGTAGGCCATTGCGTTCGGCCAGGTATTGCCGAAGCACTCCGGAAACCAAAGCCATCACCACATCGTTCACCTTGACTCCGAAGTGGTTCTTCACCTTCTTGACGTCGTCGAGATCCAATGTGGCGTAAGCGATGTTGCGACGGCCATTGATCCTGGCGTTGAAGACTGTCCGCGGGGCGGCGAAGGGACGCGCCATCGTCTGGCCCTCGCGGACCTTGCGCAGCGTCGCGACCACCGAAGACACCGTTTCGGGCACCGTATTGGCCAGATGCAGCGGCCGGGTGGCGAACCTGAACAGACCGCCCGCGGCGATCTGCCAAGCGGTGGCGCCACCGACCCCTTCCGCCGGATCGGGCGGGGGCGCGTCGGCTTCGGTGGTGCACAGCTGCGACATCAGGTCGGCGCCAGTCACCCCGTCCACGCCGGCGTGGTGCACCTTGGTCATCACCGCCAGGCGGCCGTCGCGGTGGCAATCTGTGCCGGCCACGCCTTCGATGACCCACATCTCCCACAGCGGCCGGCGACGGTCCAACGACAACGACGCGATATGGCCGCAGATTTCCGACAGCTCGGCCCGGCCGCCCGGCGGCGGCAAACCTACGCGGTGCAGATGGCGATCGACGTCGAAGTCGTCGTCATCCACCCAAACCGGATGGTCGAGATTCAACGGATTGTCGGCGAGCTTTTCACGGAACTGTGGCATCGCCTTCATACGGAGCGACAGCGCGTCGCGCAGCCGGTCGAAGGTGTAGCCGCCCGGCATCGTCGACGTGTCCAACTCCACGATCGAGCAAACATGCATGGGCTGCGAGGACGTTTCCAGGTACAGGAAGCTGGCGTCGAGTCCGGTGAGCCGCTGCATGGGCAGAATGGTATGTCTCACACTGCTCCGGCGGTGCAATTAAGCAGCCGAGATGGCAGAATGGCACCGTCAAGCGAACCCGGGGACCCGGTGGGGCCACGAGGATCGACCCGACAACTACTAGGGACAATGATGTCTGAGCAGATCGTTTACGGTGCAAACACGTCCGCGAACTCGGCGGAGTCAGCACCCAGGACCAAAATCCGCACTCATCACCTGCAGAAAATGAAGGCCGAAGGCCACAAGTGGTCCATGCTCACGGCCTACGACTACTCAACCGCCCGCATCTTCGACGAGGCCGGCATCCCTGTGCTGCTGGTCGGTGACTCAGCGGCCAACGTCGTCTACGGCTACGACACCACGGTGCCCGTCTCGATCGACGAACTGATCCCGCTGGTGCGCGGCGTGGTCCGGGGGGCGCAACACGCGTTGGTCGTGGCCGACCTGCCGTTCGGCAGCTACGAAGCCGGACCCACCGCTGCCCTGGCCGCCGCCACCCGGTTCATGAAGGAGGGCGGCGCGCACGCCATCAAACTCGAGGGCGGTGAGCGAGTAGCCGAGCAGATCGCCTCCCTGACGGCGGCGGGCATTCCGGTGATGGCGCATATCGGCTTCACACCGCAAAGCGTCAACAACCTCGGCGGCTTCCGGGTCCAGGGCCGCGGCGACGCGGCGGAACAAACTGTCGCCGATGCGATCGCCGTCGCAGAAGCCGGAGCGTTTTCCGTCGTAATGGAGATGGTGCCGGCAGAGTTGGCCACCCAGATCACCGGCAAGCTGACCATTCCGACAATCGGGATCGGCGCCGGTCCGAACTGCGACGCCCAGGTTTTGGTTTGGCAGGATATGGCCGGTGTCAGCGGCGGCAAGCCCGCCCGCTTCGTCAAGCGGTTTGCCGACATCGGCGGCGAGTTACGTCGGGCCGCAATGCAATACGCGGAAGAAGTGGCCGGCGGGGTTTTCCCGGCCGACGAACACTGCTTCTGAGCGTAGTGTTTCGACCCTCCTGATGCGTCCCCGGTCCACCGGACGACGACGTCAGAGCACGTCACGCGCCATGAGGATCGCGGCGATCCACCTGCGGAGCTAAGAATGTTCGTCTTCGCGACTGCGATCGACGACGACGGACCTGCGTCCAGTCGATGAAGCCCACAACCCCAGCAACGACGAAGTAGCTGTCGACCGCGTCACGACGGATTTTGCTGAAAACCGTTGCGTGACAGGATGGTACGATTGTTCCTATACGCGATCGCGACTCGGTGAGCGGGGGTTGAACACATCGTCGGCAGTAGTCGCGGTGGCCTCGTGCGCCGCCGAACGGTCTTGAAGTTGCCGCTGTTACTGGCGGGAGGCACTGCCCTGGCCCGAGCACCTCGCGCCGCTGCGCAACCACCCCTCGGGTCGCCGGAATCAAGCCGATGGTCACGTGACCGCGCCAACCGCTGGTATCAAGCGCAAGGCTGGCTCGTCGGCGCGAACTACATCACGTCGAACGCCATCAACCAGTTGGAGATGTTTCAGCCCGACACCTACGACCCTCGGCGCATCGACACCGAGCTTGGTTGGGCCCAGCTCCATGGGTTCAACACGGTGCGGGTCTTCCTTCAAGATCAGCTGTGGGCCCAGGATTATCGAGGGTTCCAAAGCCGTCTCGCGCAGTTCGTCGACATCGCGGCGGCCCATGGCATCAAACCGCTATTCGTCTTGTTCGACTCCTGTTGGGATCCGTTCCCCAAAGCAGGTCCCCAGCGCGCGCCGCGACCCGGCGTCCATAACTCCGGTTGGGTGCAAAGTCCGGGCGCTGAGCGCCTCGATGATCGCGGCTACACCCGTATTCTGCATGACTACGTCACAGGAGTGCTGACCCAATTTCGCGCTGACGATCGCGTTCTGGGCTGGGATCTGTGGAACGAGCCCGACAACCCCTCCCGCCCGTACCGCTCCGTCGAGAGGAGCGACAAGCAGCAGCTTGTCGCAGACCTGCTTCCGCAGGTGTTCGGCTGGGCCCGTTCGGTTGATCCCCGTCAACCTTTGACGAGCGGCGCGTGGGACGGCGAGTGGGCAGACCCCGGACGCCGTAGCACAATCAGCGGCATTCAGCTCGATAACTCCGACGTGATCACGTTCCACAGCTATGACGAGCCGGCCAACTTTGAGGGCCGCATCGCGGAGCTTGCCCCGCTGGGGCGCCCGATCCTATGCACCGAGTACATGGCTCGTACTTTGGGCAGCACTATTGAGGGCATCTTGCCAATTGCGAAGCGGCATAACGTTGGTGCCCTCAATTGGGGCCTGGTGGCCGGAAAGACTCAGACCTACTTCCCCTGGGACTCGTGGGATCACCCCTACACGACGCCTCCGCGAGTGTGGTTCCACGACCTAGTCGGACCCGATGGAAGGCCCTATCGGGACAGCGAAAGTCAAACGATTCGTCAGCTGGGCGGTCTGGCGATGCACCTCAGCCCTTACCGTTAGGTAAGCCAACGGCACTCCGCCGCTTCATCCGGCCTGCGCAAAAACACGACGGCTGCTTAGGCGCGGAACGGTGGTGTGGCACTCTGTGTGTGCCCGTCCACGACCGACGACGACCTTAACTAGCGGACCAAACGCGCAACGGAGCCGAAATGCCTGCAGAAGCGCAAAACACCTCCCGCTATCTGGAGGTGGAGCGCAAGTTCGACGTCGTCGAATCCACGGTGTCGCCATCGTTCGAAGGCATCGCGGCTGTGGATCACGTCGAGAAATCCCCAACCGAATCGTTGGATGCGGTGTACTTCGACACGCCGTCGAAGGACTTAGCACGCCACAAGATCACACTGCGACGCCGCACCGGGGGCCACGATGCAGGGTGGCACCTGAAGTTGCCGGCCGGACCGGACGCCCGCACCGAGGTCCGCGCACCGCTGACCACATCCGACCCAGCAGCTGAAAACACCGTGCCAAGCGAGTTGCTGGATGTTGTGCTGGCGATTGTTCGCGACCGACCGGTCGAGCCGGTCGCGCGTATCACCACCGAGCGGGAAAGCCAGGTGTTGTACAGCATCGACGGCACCGCCCTGGCGGAGTTCAGCAATGACCACGTCACCGCCTGGTCGGGTGATGCTGCCGGGGACGCCGGCTCGGTCCCCGCCGAACAAGAATGGCGCGAGTGGGAACTCGAACTCGTGGACGGGAATGGGACCGCCGACAACGAGCTGTTGAGCCGGCTGAGCAATCGGCTGCTCGACGCTGGTGCCGCACCGGCCGGTCACGGCTCGAAGTTGGCCCGCGTGCTCGGCGCGTCGTTGCCGGCCAATGGCACCCAGCCGCCCGACGACCCGGTACACCGCGCGGTGGCCGAGCAAGTTGACGAGCTTTTGGTGTGGGATCGCGCCGTGCGCGCCGACGTCGACGACGCCGTACACCAGATGCGGGTGACCACCCGCAAGATCCGCAGCCTGCTGCGGGAGTCACAGGATTCGTTCGGGTTGTCCGACGGCGACTGGATCCTCAACGAACTACGCGAGCTGGCCAGTGTTCTCGGCGTGGCGCGCGACGCCGAGGTGCTCGCGCAACGCTACGAGCAGCAACTCAACCGGCTGGCACCGGAGCTGGTGCGCGGACCGATATGGGAACGTCTGGTCGAGGGCGCCCAGCGCCGCTACCAGACCGGGCTGCGGCGGTCGTGGATCGCGATCCGCTCGCAGCGATACTTCCGTCTGCTCGACGCGCTCGATTCGATGGTGGCCGAAATCCCGGTCGCCGCGTCCGACGAGGAGTCACCGGCGATAACCATCGACGGCGCCTACAAGAAAGTCAAGAAGGCGGCAAAGGCTGCCGCCGAACTGGACCACGTTGACCAAAGCGACCAAGAGAACGCGCACCACCGCGACGAGGCGCTACACCGAATCCGCAAGCGCGCCAAGCGACTTCGCTACACCGCGGCGGCTACCGGTGCGGACGAGGTGTCCAAGCAGGCCAAGGCCATCCAGACGCTGCTCGGTGACCACCAAGACAGCGTGGTCAGCCGCGAACATCTGGATCAACAAGCCAGGGCTGCACAGATCGCCGGTGAGGACACCTTCACCTACGGTCTGCTCTATCAGCAGGAGGCGGACTTGGCCGAGAGTTGCCGCCAGCAGCTCGACGACGCACTACGCAAACTCGCGAAGTCGGTGCACAAAGCCCGGGACTGAGCCCGCGCCCCGAGGGGCGGGCGAGTTGGCCCGTAAGCCGGATTCTGTTATCTGGGCGTTTGTACCGTTTAGCTGTGTTGGGGGCGTTGTAACGGTGCAGGTCAGAGTGTTGGTTGTGTTGGCTAATGAAAGCGGTTGTCAGCTCTACTGCGGACGGTCTGCGGACGGTTGCCGATATCGAGGTATTGATCACCACGGGGTCGGGTTCACCCGGACGAACGCCAGGGCCTCCCGCACCTTGCGGTTCGGGTGCGACGGCACCGGTCTGGTGGGGCCGCTGGTCATCCCCGGCGTGACCAGCTGCCTGGGCAATCTCTAGATGAAAATACCCCCATCGGCACCATTGGACAGATCGGCCGGGTCTCGGGCTCACTTCAGCTCACCGCACCAGGTAGTCGCCGAACGCTTGAACGAAGGCAGGTGGCGCCGTAGCTTGTGCGCACGGGTCTCCACACAGTTAGAGCGAAGGTCGTGATCAAATTTCTTCCAAACTAATCCCCAAGTTTGAGATGGCGCAGGCGCATTACGACCTGTCTAACGAGTTCTTTGCGCTTTTCCAGGACCCGACGCAGTCCTACAGCTGTGCCTACTTCGAGCGCGATGACATGACCCTCGAAGAGGCGCAGATCGCCAAGATTGACCTGTCACTGGGCAAGCTGGGGCTGGAGCCTGGGATGACGCTGCTCGATATCGGCTGCGGCTGGGGTGCCTGTATCAACCGAGCCCTGGACAAGCACGACGTCAATGTCATCGGTCTGACGCTAAGTAAGAACCAGCTCGCCCATGTGCAGGCGCTTTTGGACAAGAACCCGAGCAAGCGCTCCAAGTCGGTGCAGTTGCGCGGCTGGGAAGAATGGGAAGGCAAGGTCGACCGGATCGTGTCGATC
>DASXMA010000466.1:0-26249 GCA_036495965.1 Mycobacterium sp. | reverse complement strand
ACCGCCCTGGATCACCCGGGCGCACCAACGTTGCCGGCCGTTGTCGTTGTTCTCCCATTCCATGAGCGAACATCCGCCCGGGGTCTGGGCGTTGAGGGCCAGATAACCGCGTGCGCTCAGCGCAGGTCCGGCCGCCAGGCTTCCTTTGACCGACCGTGTCCACTGCAGTGACAGCTTGGTGGCGCCGCTGGTTGGGGTGTAGCTGCTGTTGGCCGCGTCACCATATGGGGCCGGCCAGCCTTGCGAGGGTGAGGCTTGCACCCACGAGTCGGTATTGCTGCAAGCGCCGAGCCCCACGGCGAGCACAGTCGCCAGCACCCACCAACGCCGAAGCCCACTGAGGAGTTGTCGGGCAAGCACCTCGGTATCCAAATCCTTCCGCGGCCGTTCGGCTATGGTCAGCGATCGAGTACAGGTGAGGGTAACCCGTAGCGGCTCGCCTCCGTCTGATCGCCCGGCTCTCCCCCGCGTCGCTGCGCGGCCGGGCGTACCCCCGCAGCCCGCCGTCCCGGCGCGCATCGTCGCCAGGCTAAGCTTTCCGGCCATGACGAGCATGTGGAATGCTCCGCTACATCGCCGTTGGCGCGGACAGCGGCTGCGGGACCCACGCCAGGCCAAGTTCCTCACGCTGGCCTCGCTGAAGTGGGTGCTGGCCAACCGCGCGTACACCCCGTGGTACCTGGTGCGGTACTGGCGGCTGCTGAAGTTCAAGCTGGCCAACCCGCACATCATCACTCGCGGCATGGTGTTTCTCGGTAAGGGCGTCGAGATTCACTGCACGCCGGAACTGGCGCAGCTGGAGATTGGCCGCTGGGTGCACATCGGGGACAAGAACACGATCCGCGCACACGAGGGCTCGCTGCGGTTCGGCGACAAGGTGGTGCTCGGCCGCGACAACGTGATCAACACCTACCTCGACATCGAACTCGGGGACTCGGTGCTGATGTCAGACTGGTGCTATGTCTGCGACTTCGACCACCGGATGGACGACATCACGATGCCAATCAAAGACCAGGGCATCGTCAAGTCCCCGGTCAGGATCGGGCCGGACACCTGGGTCGCCACCAAGGTGACGATTTTGCGTGGCACGTCCATCGGACGCGGCTGCGTGCTGGGATCGCACGCGGTGGTTCGCGGCGTTGTCCCCGACTACTCGATCGCGGTCGGCGCACCGGCCAAGGTGGTCAAGAACCGGCAGCTGTCCTGGGAGAGCTCGGCCGCGCAGCGCGCGGAACTGGCCGCCGCATTGGCCGATATCGAACGCAAAAAGGCGGCCCACTAGCCGATGGGAGAGCCGCGGGTGACGACCCGGATGATCGCGGTTGCGAGCGTGGCGGCGGCTACGGCACTGGCGGGCACGCTGGTCCCCGCGTGCAGCAGCAAGTCCAAAACGACATCGCTGCCCTCGACGACGTCGTCGGGCGTGGCAACTTCGACGAATGGCGGCTCTGCCACGTCGACGTCGGCCGCTCCCACCGACTACACCACCCTGTTGATTCAGGGCAGCGACATCAGCTCCGCGCCGCCAAACGTCTTCACTCCGGTGGACCCGCCGGTCCAAAACCCCGACGGGATGCCCGGGGCGGCGGTGGTGTTCAAAAACTCCGATGACAGCAACCGGATCGGCGACACGGTCCTGATCCTGACCAACGCCGGGGCCGCGGCCAACGCCATGAACGGTTTGGTCGCGTCGCTGGGCAACACGGTGACGGGTGGTAACCCGCAGCCGATTTCGGTGGGCAACGGAGGCACGATGGTCTCGGGCACGTCGCCGGATAAGTCCAAATCGGTTACCGTGCTGCTGTTCACCGAGGGCAAGGCGTTCGTCACGCTGGAATTCGATGGCGCGCCCGGCGATGTCGTGCCGGGCGACTACGGCCTCGGGGTCGCTCAGCAGCAGGATGGCGCGGTCAAGAACAAGCTGCCCAGCTGAGGCCGGTTTCAGCTGATGCCGCGATAGCGGCACAGCGCCTCGATGCGTTCGTCACCGTGGTCGACGATCGGCTCTGGATATCCTTGCGGCCGTTGCCCTTTGCGCAGGTGCACGTCAAGGGCGTCGCCCAGCTCGGGCACCCAACGCCGGATGTAGGAGCCCGAAGGATCGAACTTCTCGCTCTGCGTGGTCGGATTGAACACCCGGAAGTACGGCGCGGCGTCGGTGCCACACCCGGCGGACCACTGCCACCCGTGCTGGTTGTTGGCCATGTCGCCGTCCACGAGTTGATCCAGGAACCATTCGGCGCCCCATTGCCAGGGCAGATGAAGATCCTTGACCAGAAACGACGCAGCGATCATCCGCACCCGGTTGTGCATGAAGCCGGTCTCGCGGAGTTGGCGCATCCCGGCGTCGACCAATGGGAACCCGGTCTCGCCGGCCTTCCAGGCCTCGAAACGACGTTTCGCCGCGGCTCCGGTATCGGTTTTGATGCTGTCGAACTCGCTGTTCCAGTTGCGCCAGGCACTGGCGGGCCAATGATGCAGCACATCGGCGTAGAAGTCTCGGAATGCCAACTCCCGCAAGTAGGCTTGCGGCCCTTTGCCGCGCGGATTGAGGTCGGCGACCATGGTGCGGGGATGGATAGTGCCGAACTTCAAATGCGCTGACATCCGGCTGGTGCCCTTGAGGTCGGGCCGGTCGCGGATCCTGTCGTAACGCTGTAATCCGTTGTCGACAAACCACTTCCATTGCTTTAATGCCGCTGCCTCACCGGCAGCCAGGTCGAGCGCGGGGCCAGGGTCGGGGATCTCGCACTTTTTGACACGCAGCTGTGACGGATCGAGCCAGCGCGCCGAATCGCCGCCGGATCGTGCCGGCTTGCGCCACCCGGCCGCGCGCCATGCGCGCAGAAATGGCGTGAACACTTTGTACGGGGAGCCATCCGGTTTGGTGACGCGGCCGGGTGAAACCAGATACGGCGAGCCCGTCGCCACCAGTGGCACCGAACCCAACGCGGCACGCACCCGTTCGTCGCGGCGCGTCCCGAACGGCGCGAAATCCTCCGAGATGTGCACCGAAGCTGCGTCGATTTCCTCGGCAATGCCGGGAATCTGGTCTTCGGGCCTGCCGCGGGTTATCAGTAACCGGCCATCCAGGTCGTCGCGCAGTTGCCGCAATGAGTCACCCAGGAATTGCAGGCGGCGCCGGCCCGACGAGCTTTCCAGACGCGGATCGAGGACAAAGCACGCGAGCACTTCCTCGTTGTCGGCCGCCGCGGCCAGCGCTGGGTGATCGCCTAACCTCAGGTCACGACGAAACCACAACAGCGCAGGCATTATCGGGTGGGGCGGTTGAGCCGCCAGATATGGGTGGACAGAACGGTGGCGAAGGTACACCACAACGCGTAAGGCGAAAGCGCCAGTCCGGCCTGCGGTTTGGCCTGCGCGGTCCGGCGGGCGAGATCGGCGCTGCTGGCTGTCAGTGCGGCTGCGCCGAGCGCGGATACACCGAGTTTGTGATATCGGAAGAAAAGCCAACTCCATCCGGCGTTGAGCAGCAGGTTGACGCCCAACGCGGCGGCATAGCGGCGTGCCTTGTCGTGCCGTCCTGCCCTACGGAACGCGTCGATAGCCACCGCCGACGTGGCGGCGATGTCGCCGTAGAGGATGGTCCAGACTGCGGGGAAGGCCGCGCCGGGTGGCTGGTATGGCGGCTTGCGGAGCCGCGAATACCAGGTGGGGACACGTCGTGGGCTGGCGATGCTGCCGGTGCCGGCTGCGGCGGCAACGGCCAGCGTTGTCGCGGCCAGTGTCGAGCTGTTCACACTGTGCTCCGTTCATGCTGGGCCAAGCCCGCTTGCTGCTCAACAGGTTTGGCGATGGTTGCGGGCCACCAGATGCGGTCACCGATCAGGGCGAACAATGCGGGGATGACGAGTGTGCGCACGATGAAGGTGTCGAGCAGGATTCCGAGGCCGACGATGATGCCCAGTTGGGTCAGCACGATCAGCGGCAGCACCCCAAGCACGCAGAAGACAGCGGCTAAAACGATTCCGGCGCTGGTGATCACCCCGCCGGTGGCCGATACTGCGCGGATCATGCCATCGCGCGCGCCGTGTTGCGCTGCCTCTTCACGGGCGCGGGTGACCAGGAAGATGGTGTAGTCCACGCCGAGAGCGGCCAGGAACAAGAAGGCAAATAACGGAGTGCTGTCGTCCAGGGCCGGGAAACCGAAGACGTGCATGCTGACCCATCCGCCGAGGCCGAGTGCGGCCAGCGCGCCCAGAATGGTTGCAGCCAACAGGGTCGGCGGCGCGAGCACCGATCGAAGCAACACATAGAGGACAATCAGGATCACGGCCAGGATCGACGGGATCAGTATCAGCCGGTCATGCGCGGCAGCGTCACGAACGTCGAGCGACTGCGCGTCGGGCCCGCCCACCAGCGCACCAGCGGAGACGGCCCTGGTCGAATGCCGCAGCGCCGCAACTGTTTTGAAGGCCTGATCAGTCGCCTGGGCGGCGTCGATCACCACCGACCAGTTCGTCAGGCCGGATGTCGAATGGCCGGCCTCGGTCGCCGAGACCACACTGGGGGTGGACCGGATCGACTGCAGCACTTGGGATGCCGAGGCGGTGGGGGCGACGACCAGCGTAGGGTTGGTCAGGCCGGCCGGAAAATGCGCGGCCACAATGTCGTAACCCGACACCGAATCCGACTGCACCCGGAACTGCTCGGTCTGCGTCAGGCCGATCCGGGTTCCCAGCAGTCCGGCGGCAAGGGCCGCCAGAACAGCGACCGCGACCGCTGCGATCATGGCGGGACGATGGGCCACCCGTTCGGCCACCCGGTGCCAGGGACCGGAATCGAGGGTGGCCCCGGCGTCCGACTGGGGTATGAAGGGCCAGAACAATCGTCTGCCACATAGCGCCAACAGCGGCGGCAGCACCAGCAAAACGGATACCGCGGCAACGACCAGCCCGCACGCTGCCAGCGCGCCCAGACTGCGCGTGCTGGGGGTCGAAGCACAGAGCAGGGTGAGCAGTGCCAGTACCACAGTGGCGTTGCTGGCGACAACGGCTGGCCCGGCCATGCGCACCGCGCGGCGCAGGGCCTCGCGGTGCTCGGGGTGGCGCCGAAGTTCTTGTCGGTAGCGGGAAATCAGCAGCAGCGCGTAATTGGTGCCCGCCCCGAACACCAGCACGCTGGTGATCCCGGAGGTCGCGCCGTCGAAGCTCAGCCCGGTCAGCGAAGCCACCGCGGTGCCCACCGCCGTCGCGACCCGATCGGCGAATCCGATCACCAGCAGCGGCACCAGCCACAACACCGGCGAGCGGTAGGTGGCGATCAGTAGCAGCGCCACCACCGACGCCGTCACCGCGAGCAGGGTGACATTGGCATCCGTGAACGCGTTGGCGATATCGGCGCCGAACGCCGGCCCCCCGGTGACGTGGGCCTGCAGTCCCGCGGGCAAGCCGGTCGTGGCGGCGGTGCGCAGCGCGGCGACCCCGTCGCCCAGCACCGGGCCGGACAGGTCGGCCCTGATGGGGACCACGCCGATGGCTGCCTTGCCGTCGGCCGACACCATCGGCGGTGCCGGGCTGATTGCCGCGAACGGATGGGTGAGCGCCTGCATGCGGTCGCCGGCCGCTTGGGCGGCCGTGACGTCGACGGAGTTCAGGACCGCGCCGTCGACACGGCTCACCACCAGAATCAGCGGTACCCGATCGCCCCCGGGGAATTGCCGGGCCAGGGCTTGCACCTGCGCGGACTCGGAGCCGGTGGGCAGGGTCCGTGGCGCCTGGCCGGCTGCCCCGTTCGCGCCGACCAACACCATGAAGCCGATACCCAACACGACGACGCCCAACCCCAGCAGCCACGATCGTCGGCCGGTCACGGCACCTGCCAGCCCCTCCCACACCACGAACGCCAGCATTTCAATTAATTAAACATTAATCAACTGAAATGAACGCCGAATGCGGATACGCTGCACTCTGCTATGGACGCTGATGAGCAGCCACTCGGCCGGGAGGCGCTGGAGTCGCTGATGTCGGCCGATCTGCGGGAGATGTCGACGGAATCCGACCAGATCGGCCGATTGTTCGCGCTGTCACAGGAGCTGCGGCCTACCGATTTCCGTGCGCTGCTGTACATCATGGTCGCCGAAACCGTGGGGAAGCCGATGACGTCGGGTGGCCTCACCGAGCGGATGGGTTTGTCCGGTGCCGGGATCACCTATCTGGTGGATCGCCTGATCGAGTCCGGCCACATCCGGCGTGACTCGCACCCTGACGATCGGCGGAAAGTCATCCTGCGCTACTCCGAACCCGGCCTCGACACCGCACGGTCGTTCTTCAATCCACTGGGCGCGCATACCCGCGCGGCAATGAGTGAGCTGCCCGACGCCGACTTGGCGGCAGCGCACCGCGTCTTTACCGCGCTCATCGCCGCCATGCGACGCTTCCAGGCCGAACTGGTCGCCGGCCAATCCTGATCCACGCGCTGTGCTGCGCGTTCATGCTGCGGTGCGTCCGAGCAGGTGACGTAGCGCCCGATCGAGGTCGGGTTGACGAAACCGGTGCCCGGAATGGCTGAGCCGGTCCGGGATGACTCGTTGACTGGCGCACGCGAGTTCGCGGGCACCCTGGGCACCGAGCAACAGGCGCGGCCCCAGCGATGGCACCGGCACTACCGTGGGGCGGTGCAACACGTGGGCAAGAATGTGGGTGTAATCGGCATTGCGAACCGGTTGCGGGGCAACCGCATTCACCGGTCCATCCAGTGTGGTATCCCACAGCGCACGGTGATACACGTCGACCAGATCGTCAATCCCTATCCAGGACAGCCACTGTCGGCCATCTCCGAGCCGGCCGCCCAGCCCGGCGGAAAACAGCGGGCGCATCAGCCGAAGAGTTCCGCCGCGAGGGGATTGCACGATGCCGGTACGCACCCGCACCACCCGCACCCCGGCCTGCTGCGCCGGCGTAGTCGCGTCCTCCCACTCGGCGACGACATCGGCCAGAAACCCGTCGCCGCGTTCGCTGTCCTCGGCCAGTGTCTCGTCACCGCGGTCGTATCCGTAAAATCCGATCGCCGAGGCAGAGATCAGCACGGCCGGCCGTTCGCCGCTGCGTGCCAGCAGTTCGGCCAGCCTGGAAGTTGGGCCGATTCGGCTGTCGCGGATCGCGTTTCGGTGACTGTCGGTGAAGCGCCCAGCAATCGAGGCGCCGGCCAAATGAACAACCGCGTCGACCCCCGCGAACAGCTCGGGGTCGGGGTCGTCCGGGTTCCACCGTCGCTCGTCGTCGCCTCGTGCGGTCCCGCGGACCAGCTGGATGACGCGATGACCGCCGGTGCGCAGAAACGCGGTCAACGCCGAGCCGACCAGTCCCGAGGATCCGGTGACCGCAACGGTCGCCGGAGCCAGACCGTGCTCGGCGGCCAACTGGTGGGCGGCCAAATCGTCGGCCAGTTGACGGTGCCGGTAGGCGAACATCGGGCGCAACACCGACCCGGGTACCGGCGTGTCGACCCGGTCGATGACCCGGGTCCGATCACCGCCGACCTCTTCGAATTCGTGGATGTGCCGCCACCGCACCGCGACCCTTGCCGGTAACGAGGCCAACCCGCCGCTGCCTATGGTGTCGACGAACCGCCGCGGGGGATCGTAGGAATCCGCCTGGTGTTCGGCGACCCAGCGCAGGCCGCCGGGCAGCGCGAGTTCGGCCCGCCCGTCCGCGAGCGAGTCGGCCTCGGTGACCACCCGCAAGGGCGACCACGGCGGCGAAAGCCGGTTGAACGCGCCCGGTCGCGCGTACCAGGCGAACACCGCTGCGCGCGGCGCGTCGACCACGCTCGAATATTGCAGTCCCATCGTTCAAGAGTTACCCAACAACGACGCGGGCATGCCTTGGGCCGTTGTGGGTAACAGAGACGGCATGGGTATCAACAGCGGAATAGGGCCCGTGCTCGACACAGCGCTTGACCGGACGATCGTTCCCGGCTACACCCGCGTCGGTTATCACCTGCGCCAACTGGGTTGGGCAGACGATCCGGCGCCGGACGCACTGCGAGGTAAGACGGCGCTGGTCACCGGCGCGAATCGTGGCATCGGCAAGGCGATTGCCGCGGGCCTGGCCCGGCTGGGTGCGACCGTGTTGTTGACCGTCCGCGATCGCGAGAGCGGTGAGCTGGCTGCAAAGGAGATCATCGAGGCCAACTCCAACGCTGATGTGCAGGTGGAGGTGTGCGATATGTCCGACCTCTCGGCGGTCCGGGCCTTTGCAGCCGACTTGTCCAGGAGAGTGTGGGAGTTGGACGTGCTCATCCACAACGCCGGGGTGCTGCCGCCCACCCGCACCGAGACCGCCGACAAACACGAGGTCACCTTGGCCGCCCACGTTCTGGGTCCGGTGTTGCTGACCGAGCGCTTGGTTCCGATCCTTGGCGTCGCCGATGACCCGCGGGTGATTCTGATGTCTTCGGGCGGGATGTACACCCAATCGCTGCCGACCGACGACCCCGAATACCTCGACGGGCGGTACCGCGGTGTCACGGCGTACGCGCGAACCAAGCGAATGCAGGTCGCGCTGACCCCAATCCTCGCCCGCCGCTGGGCCGGCCAGCACATCCGCGTCTACTCCATGCACCCCGGATGGGCCGACACTCCCGGGGTGGCCACATCGCTTCCGGCTTTCCGCAAGCTCACCGCCCGCTATTGCGCACACCCGAACAGGCAGCCGATACCGCCCTGTGGCTTTCCGCGACCCAACCGGCGCCGCCCACCGGCCGCTTCTGGCATGACCGGCGGGCCCGCCCGGAGCACTATCTGCCGCTGACCAGGTATAGCGAACGCCAACGCCAGCGCCTGTGGCGGTACTGCGCGTACGCGGTCGGTATCGATAACGCGTGAGGGTTAGCGGTCAGGCAGAGCGTGCTCGACGATGGGCAGCCGCGGCTGCGGTTGCCGCTCACGGCGTTTGGCCGCCAGATACACCTGGGCTGTCTGGCTGGCCACGGTCTGCCAGTCGAAGTCGGAGGTGAGCCGTTCGCGGGCGGCGCGGGCGCGCTGCTGCGCGGCGTCTGGGTCGTCGAGCACGGTGCGCACCGCCGCGGCCAGCCCGGCCACGTCGCGAGGCGCACAGGACACCCCGGTCTGCCCGTTGATCACCGCTTCGCCCAGACCGCCGATGTTCGACGTCACCAGCGGAGTACCGGCCGCGGCGGCCTCGAGAGCGGCGAGCCCGAACGGCTCGTAGTGGCTGGGCAGCACCGCGGCGTCGGCCCGATGCAGTAACGCGAGCAGTTCGTCGTGATCACAATGCCCGACGAACCGAGTCGCCTTGAGCACCCGGTGTTTACGGGCCTGCTCGATGAGCCAGTCCTGCTGGGTGCCGTCCCCGGCGACGGTCAGCGTGGTACCCGGATGCGTGCGCCTGATCCGCGGCAGCGCGGCGATCACGTCGTGCACGCCCTTCTCGTACTCGAGCCGCCCGACATAGAGCAGTTCGGCCGGCCCGGTGCGCGGGCGGCGGGCGGCGAACGGCCAGCGCGCGGCGTCAATACCGTTGCGGATCACTGTCGTCTCGGCCAAACCGGGACCGAACAATTCGGTGATCTCGTCGCTCATCGACGCCGAACAGGTGATCAGCGAATCGGAGTCGCGCACCAGCCACGACTCGACCGCGTGCACCTGGCGGCTGATCGATCCGACAACCCAGCCCGAATGCCGCCCGGCCTCCGTCGCGTGGATCGTGGAAACCATTGGCACGTCGTAGTATTCGGCAAGCGCGATAGCGGGATGCGCGACCAGCCAGTCGTGGGCATGTACCACGTCGGGACGCCAGGACCGGTCGCTGCCGTATTTCTTCAACCGCAGACCGGCGCGGGTCATGGCATGACCCATCGCCAGGGTCCAGGCCATCATGTCGGCACCGAAGCTGAATTCATGCGGATCCTCTGCGGCCGCGATCACCCGGACACCCTCGCTGCGTTCGTCGGACGACGGGTGCGTGCTGGGGTCGGTCCCCGACGGACACCGCGACAGCACGACCACGTCGTGACCGGCCGCGGCCAGCGCGGTCGACAGGTGATGCACGTGCCGGCCGAGCCCGCCGATCACCACCGGCGGGTACTCCCACGACACCATGAGAATCTTCACCGGGGCAGCCTTCGCGCGTCCAGCGCGCAGAACAGGCCGTCGGCGCGGTGCCACCCGTCGGCCAGCCGCTGCGCGCTCTCGCGCCGGCCCGACGCCAGCGCCCCGGCGATCTCGCGGACGGCGTGTGCGTGCAGGTGCGCACGGTAGCGGGCGTAGTCGGCGGCCGAGTCCTTGCTCACCATGAACGGCCAGTCGCTGGAGACGGTGAGCAGGGTCTCGCGCAGGATCTGATCGGCGACGCGATCGCGGGGAAGCGGCCCGTCCAGTGACGCCATCTGCGACAGCGCCTTGTCCACGGTGCTCAGTGCGGTGTCGACCACTTCGGTGTTGAGCTGGACCAGATCGGCCACCTTCTCGCCGGCCCACACCTGCCAATCCTTACCCGAGCCCCACGAGCTGGGCGGCAGGGCGACCGCCTCGCCGACGAATCCGTCGGCGATTGCGTCGTTCAGCGTGCTTACCCGAACACCGGCGGCGGGCAAGGCCCGCAGCACCCGCTGCAACCACGTCGGCCCCTCGTACCACCAGTGACCGAACAGTTCGGTGTCGAACGCCGCGACCACGTGAGCGGGCCGCCCGATGCGCTCCGACTCGGACAGCAGCCGGCTGCGCACCACGTCGACGAAGTCGGCGACATGGACGTCGACGGCGCGGTCGGCCCGCTCGGGGTCATACGGCGCCTTGGCCTCTGATCCCACATTGCGACCGGTGACCCTGGCCGGCTTGAGCCCGGTGAGGTGGTCATAGGTATGGAAGTCGCGATAGGCGGCGTGCCCGGGGTAGCCGGACTTCGGCGACCACACCCGGTAGCTGACCTGCAGGTCGCGCCCGAATGCGACAACGTCGGTGCTGCCGACTGTCCGGCCCAGCGCGGTGTCGCCGTGCAGCGACGGGCCGTCGACCATGAAGTGCGTGACTCCCGCCGCGGCGTAGTCGTGCTCCATGCCCGGCGCGTAGGCGCATTCGGGCGCCCAGATGCCGCCAGGGGTGTGGGCCAGCCGCAGCTGTGCGTCGGCCAGGCCCTCGCGCAGCGCGAATTCGCGCAGCCGCGGTGCGAGCAGCGGCTGGAACGGGTGGGCCAGCGGGCCGCCGAGCAGCTCCACCGCTCCGGCGTCGATCAGGCTGCGCAGCAGCGGACTGCCCCCGTGCCGCCACAGGGTGGCGAAATCATCGAGTGCCTGGTCAGCCTCGGCGCATTCGCGAATCCCAAAGGCCCGCAACGCTTCTGGTGTGCACGACTGGTAGCCGGTTGACTTCGATCCAAGCCAACGCACGCTGGCGGCCGCTGCGGCCTCGGCCGCCCGCAGCCGCCAGTTGGCCAGCCAGTGATGCATACCGTCGAGGCAGTACGGGTCGTCGAGCTGTGCGTTGACCACCGGCGTGACACCGAGCGTGATCAGGCTGTGCCGATCCTCGTCGGCCAACGTCCGCAACACCCGCAACAGCGGCAGGTATGCCGCCGCCCAGGACTGGTAAAGCCATTCCTCGCCGACCGGCCAGCGTCCGTGGTGGGCCAGCCACGGCAGGTGGGTGTGCAGCACCAGGGTGAACAGCCCGGGCACCCGGTCCGCCCCGGAACTCACAGTGCTCACGGCCGCACCGCGATCGCGATGAGATCCAGGCTGTCATCGATGTCACGGTCGCTCGATTCGATGATGTCAAAGTCGTCGGTGGTGACCGCGGCGACGTCCGCGGCCAGCTCGGGCGGCCATGGTGCATCTGCCACCGCCCGTGCGATCTGCGCGTCGATGATCGAGCCGCGGTGCCGGCCATCCATCTCGCGCAACCGCGGACCGTGAAACAGGCCGCTGATCGACACCTCGGCGAAACCCCCGTCGACGAGCAGCTCGGTCAGCTCGCCGGCGTTCAGTTCACGGGTGTGAAACGGGTTGACCGGGGTGTCACGACCCGGTGAGAAGGTGATCCGGTTGGGAGTCGACATCATCAACAACCCGGACGGACGCAGCACCCGGGTGCACTCGGCCACGAACTGGGCCTGGTCCCACAGGTGTTCGATCACCTGGAAGTTCACCACGACATCCACCGACGCGTCGGGCAGCGGCAACTCGGCCAGGTTTGCCTGCATGACCTCCACCCTCGCGTAGCGGCTACGGACGTGGGCCACCGCGGCCTCGTCGTAATCGACCGCGACGACCCGTCGGGCGACGCCCGCAATCAGATCGGCGCCGTAACCCTCGCCACATCCGGCCTCGAGCACGTCGCGGCCCGCGCACCGCGGTGCAAGCCGCCGGTAGACCACCTGGTGGCGGCGAAACCAATAGTTCTCGATGTCCAGATCGGGAATGGTGCGTTCGCCTGTCAGCGTCAACACCGCGTCAGCCGCCGGCGAGGTGTCGCCGGGGAGGTGTTGTGGGACGTCGGGGACGAATGCGCTCATTGCATAGGCAGGCTAACGCGAAGTGTCCGTTTCGCGAACCGGGCCGAAGGAACCTGCACTACGACCCGCTATGGTGTGAGAGCAGACCGCACAAAGTTACCGGCTAGTAATACGGCTGTGCGTTGCTAAACGCGTACCGAGGTCTTGCAGTCGCGCACTGCGGGCCTCCTTCGAGGAGGACGAACCACACTCATGACGAACATCGTGGTCCTGATCAAGCAGGTTCCAGACACCTGGTCGGAGCGCAAGCTCACTGACGGCGATTACACGCTGGACCGCGAGGCCGCCGACGCGGTGCTGGACGAGATCAACGAGCGCGCCGTGGAGGAGGCGCTGCAGATTCGGGAGAAAGAGGCCGCCGACGGCGTCGAGGGGTCCGTGACGGTGCTGACCGCAGGACCCGAACGCGCCACCGAGGCGATCCGCAAGGCCCTGTCCATGGGCGCCGACAAGGCCGTCCACCTCAAGGACGACGGCATGCACGGTTCGGACGTGATCCAGACCGGGTGGGCGCTGGCGCGCGCGCTGGGCACCATCGAGGGCACCGAGCTGGTCATCGCCGGTAACGAGGCCACCGACGGCGTCGGCGGTGCGGTGCCGGCCATCATCGCCGAGTACCTCGGACTGCCGCAGCTCACCCACCTGCGCAAGCTCTCGCTCGAGGGCGGCAAGGTCGTCGGCCAGCGCGAGACCGACGACGGCGTGTTCACCCTGGAGGCCACACTGCCCGCGGTGGTGAGCGTCAACGAGAAGATCAACGAGCCGCGCTTCCCGTCCTTCAAAGGCATCATGGCCGCTAAGAAGAAGGAAGTCACGGTGCTGACCCTGGCCGAGATCGGGGTCGAGAGCGACGAGGTGGGGCTGGCCAATGCCGGGTCGACTGTGCTGTCGTCGACGCCGAAGCCGCCCAAGACCGCGGGTGAGAAGGTCACCGACGAAGGCGAGGGCGGCAACCAGATCGCCCAGTACCTGGTCGGCCAGAAAATCATCTAAACGAGCGCAAACCCACAGACGAGAAGAGCGATATAACTCATGGCTGAAGTTTTGGTGCTCGTCGAGCACGCTGAAGGCGCCCTGAAAAAGGTCACCGCCGAACTGATCACCGCCGCCCGCACGCTGGGCGACCCGGCCGCCGTCGTGGTCGGCGCGCCGGGCACGGCCGCACCGCTGCAAGACGGGCTGAAGGAGGCCGGTGCCGCCAAGATCTACGTCGCCGAGTCCGACGATGTCGACAAGTACCTGGTCACACCGGTTGTCGACGTGCTGGCCGCGCTGGCCGAGTCGAACGCCCCCGCGGCCGTGCTGCTGGCCGCCACCGCCGACGGCAAAGAGATCGCCGGCCGGCTGGCGGCCCGGATCGGGTCCGGGCTGCTGGTCGACGTGGTCGAGGTGAAGGAGGGCGCCAAGGGAACCCACTCCATCTTCGGGGGCGCGTTCACCGTCGAGGCGCAGGCCAACGGCGACACCCCCGTGATCACGGTGCGAGCCGGCGCCGTCGACGCCGAGCCCGCTGCCGGCGCCGGTGAGCAGGTCACCGTCGAGGTACCGGCTCCCGCCGAGAACGCCACCAAGGTCACGGCCCGCGAGCCCGCGGTCGCCGGTGACCGCCCGGAGCTGACCGAGGCAACCATCGTGGTCTCCGGTGGCCGGGGCGTCGGCAGCGCGGAGAACTTCAGCGTGGTCGAGGCGCTGGCCGACTCGCTGGGTGCGGCCGTCGGGGCTTCGCGCGCCGCCGTCGACTCCGGCTACTACCCGGGGCAGTTCCAGGTCGGCCAGACCGGCAAGACGGTATCGCCGCAGCTCTACATCGCGCTGGGCATCTCCGGTGCGATCCAGCACCGCGCGGGCATGCAGACCTCGAAGACCATCGTCGCGGTCAATAAGGACGAAGAGGCGCCCATCTTCGAGGTCGCCGACTACGGCATCGTGGGTGACCTGTTCAAGGTCGCTCCCCAGCTCACCGACGCCGTCAGGGCCCGCAAGGGCTGACGTCCCGCCGAGTTAAACCAACGGCCCCGCGGATCGCCCGCGGGACTGTTGTTTTGGCCACGTTTTTTGCGACATTTCGTCATCTGACGTGCACCGACACGTCATAGCGGCGATGCCGATCAGTACATCGATTGCGCCACGTTGTTTCCCATGAGCATTGCTTCTGTCCTGATACCCAGCGACAAACCGGACGCCGCGGCGACCAGCTCGTCCGGGCCGCGCTATTCATTGCTGTTGTCCACCGACCCCAGCTTGATCGAGGCGGCGCAGCGGCTCCGGTACGACGTGTTCAGCAGCACACCCGGCTTCGCACTGCCGGGCGTCGGTGACGGGCAAACCGATGTCGACCGGTTCGACGAATACTGCGACCACCTGCTGGTCCGTGACGACGACACCGGCGAGCTGGTGGGTTGCTACCGGATGCTGGCGCCCGCGGGCGCCATCGCTGCCGGAGGACTCTATACAGCGACGGAATTCGACGTTCGCGCGTTTGATCCGCTGCGGGCGTCGCTGGTGGAGATGGGACGCGCCGTGGTGCGCGACGGTCACCGCAACGGTGGCGTCGTGCTGCTGATGTGGGCGGGCATCCTGGCCTACCTGGACCGCTACGGCTACGACTACGTGACCGGATGCGTGTCGGTGCCGATCGGCAGCGAATCGGGATCCGAAACGCCGGGCAGTCAGCTGCGCGGCGTCCGTGACTTCATCCTGAGCCGTCACGCCGCGCCACCGCAGTATCGGGTGTACCCATACCGGCCGGTGCTTGTGGACGGGCGGCCGATCGACGAGATTCCGCCGCCGCCACGGCCTGCCGTTCCGGCGCTCATGCGCGGTTACCTCAGGCTTGGCGCACAGGTCTGCGGTGAGCCCGCGCACGACCCGGACTTCGGGGTTGGCGACTTCTGCGTACTGCTGGACAAGCAGCACGCCGACACCCGATATCTCAGACGACTGAGGTCGGTATCGGCGGCCTCTCAAACAGTCGGCGAAATGGCGGGCGGCGCCCGGTGAACAGCGCGGTGCACGCTCCCGCAGTAACCGGCCACTCTTGGCTGCCCCACACCACGTGTGACAACAGCTGTGTGGGTATCGGCCCCGCACAGTCGCGGCGGTCGTCGGTGGTGCTGCGGGTAACGCTTCGCATCATGTTGGCATTGCTCCTGGCGCCCGGGGTGCCGCTGCTGGCAGTGCCACTGCCGGGCCGCACACGGGTGCAACGCATCTATTGCCGATTGGTGCTGCGCTGTTTCGGTGTCCGTATCACGGTGTCGGGTAGTCCGATTCGCAACCTGCGCGGTGTTCTGGTGGTCAGCCCGCACATGTCCTGGTTGGACGTCTTCGCGATCGGTTCGGTGTTGCCCGGGTCGTTCGTGGCGCGCGCCGACATGTTCACCGGGCGGGCCATCGGGGTCGTGGCCCGCATCCTGAAGATCATCCCCATCGAGCGGTCCAGTCTGCGCCGGTTGCCCGGGGTGGTGGACACCGTCGCGCGCCGGCTGCGTGCCGGCCAGACAGTGGTGTGCTTCCCGGAGGGCACCACCTGGTGCTGTCAGGCATGCGGATCCTTCTATCCGGCGATGTTCCAGGCCGCGATCGATGCCGGCCGCCCCGTGCAGCCACTTCGCCTGACTTACCACCACGTCGACGGCAGCGTTTCGACCGCCCCGGCGTTTGTGGGCGACGACACATTGCTGCGGTCGATCTGCCGGCTGCTCACCGTGCGCCGCACGCTGGCGCGCGTCCACGTCGAATCTTTACAGTTGCCGGGGACCGATCGGCGAGCACTGGCCAGCCGCTGCCAGTCCGCGGTGGGGGTGGGAACCTCGCAGCACCCGGGGCGGCAACCAGGTCACGGGCGCATGCTGGTGGCCTGAGCCGCTCCACCTGCAGGTATCGTGGGGCGCGTCATGGTCTACCTGGATCACGCCGCCACCACTCCGATGCACCCCGCTGCCATCGAGGCGATGACGGCTGCGCTGGGCACCGTCGGCAACGCCTCCTCGCTGCATACCAGCGGCCGCACGGCGCGGCGCCGGATCGAGGAATCGCGTGAGCTGATCGCCGACAAGCTGGGCGCGCGTCCGTCGGAGGTGATCTTCACCGCGGGCGGCACCGAGAGCGACAACCTGGCCGTCAAGGGGATTTACTGGGCCCGCCGCGACGCCGAGGCGCGCCACCGGCGCATCGTTACCAGCGAAGTGGAACACCACGCCGTGCTGGACTCGGTGAACTGGCTCGTCGAACACGAGGGCGCCCAAGTCACCTGGCTGCCCACCGCTGCCGACGGGTCGGTGTCGGCGGTCGCGCTGCGCGAGGTGCTGCAGAGCCATGACGACGTCGCGCTGGTGTCGGTGATGTGGGCCAACAACGAAGTCGGCACCGTCATGCCGGCCGCTGAACTCGCGGCCGTCGCAGCCGAATTCGGCGTCCCCACGCACAGCGACGCCATTCAGGCGGTGGGGCAGCTGCCCGTCGATTTCGCGGCCAGCGGACTGTCGGCGATGAGCGTGGCCGCCCACAAGTTCGGTGGTCCGCCGGCTGTGGGGGCGCTGCTGCTACGCCGGGACGTCACCTGCGTACCGCTGTTGCATGGTGGTGGGCAGGAGCGCGACATCCGGTCCGGCACACCCGATGTCGCCGGTGCCGTCGGTATGGCGACGGCCGCCCACATCGCGGTGGACGGACTTGCGGCCACCAGCGCGAGACTGCGTGCGTTGCGCGATCGCCTGGTCGAAGGGGTACTCGCCGACATTGACGATGTCATCCTCAACGGCGCCGTCGACCCGCTGCGGCTTCCCGGCAACGCGCACTTCACCTTCCGCGGTTGCGAAGGCGATGCGCTGCTGATGCTGTTGGACGCCAACGGAATCGAGTGTTCGACCGGCTCGGCCTGCACAGCAGGTGTCGCACAGCCGTCACACGTGCTGATCGCGATGGGCACCGACCCGGCCGGCGCCCGCGGATCACTGCGTCTTTCATTGGGCCACACCAGCGTTGATGCCGACATCGATGCGGTGTTGCAGGTACTGCCCGGCGCGGTGGACCGCGCCCGCCGTGCCGCGCTGGCCGCGGCTGGAGCGGCCCGGTGAAAGTCCTCGCCGCGATGAGTGGTGGCGTCGACTCATCAGTCGCCGCCGCTCGCATGGTCGATGCCGGGCACGACGTGGTCGGCGTGCACCTGGCGCTGTCGACCGCGCCCGGCACGCTGCGCACCGGCTCGCGGGGGTGTTGCTCGAAAGAAGACGCATCAGACGCGCGCCGCGTTGCCGACGTGCTTGGAATCCCGTTCTACGTGTGGGATTTCGCCGAGAAGTTCAAAGAGGACGTGATCGACGATTTCGTATCGTCATATGCCCGTGGCGAAACCCCCAACCCCTGCGTGCGGTGTAACCAGCGAATCAAGTTCTCGGCGCTGTCGGTGCGTGCGGTGGCGCTGGGCTTCGACACGGTGGCCACCGGGCACTATGCGCGGCTGTCCGACGGGCGGCTGCGCCGCGCCGTCGACCGGGACAAGGACCAGTCCTACGTGCTGGCCGTGTTGACCGCCGAACAGTTGCGCCACGCCGCATTCCCAATCGGGGACACTCCCAAGCCGCAGATCCGCGCCGAGGCTGCCCGTCGCGGGCTGGCGGTCGCCGACAAGCCGGACAGCCACGACATCTGCTTCATTCCGTCCGGCAACACCCGCGCTTTTCTGGGTGAGCGCATTGGGGTTCGTCGTGGCGCGGTGGTCAATGCCGACGGCGCGGTGCTGGCCAGCCACGACGGGGTGCATGGTTTTACCATCGGCCAACGCAAAGGGCTGGGAATCGCCGGGCCGGGACCCGACGGCCGCCCGCGCTACGTGACGGCGATCGATGCCGACACTGCGACCGTGCGCGTGGGTGACGCGGGCGATCTCGACGTGTTTGCGCTGACCGGACGGGCGCCGGTCTTCACCGCGGGAGCCGGATTCTCAGGCCCCATCGAGTGCGCGGTTCAGGTGCGTGCCCATGGTGAAATCGCCAGTGCGGTAGTCGAATTGATCGGCGACAAGCTTGACGTGCGGTTACGTACGCCGCTGCGCGGCGTGGCGCCGGGCCAGACGCTGGTGTTGTATCGTCCGGACCCCGACGGCGATGAGGTGTTGGGGAGTGCCACGATCGCCGGCACCCGTGGCTAACCCCGGGCTATCCCGGCACATTGGCGACGATGTTCGTCATCACGATGTCAGACACCGATTGCGGGAAGCCGCAGAACGTGACTTCCAGCAAGGCCACTGACAACACCCGATAGTCGCGGCCGCAGCCGCCGGGCCGTATCCGCAGCGAGCTGACGTCAGCCTTCCACTCGCCGACGAACAGCTGGCCGGCCAAGCCGTCCGCACAGTTCCCGACGGTGGTCACCAGGGTGCCGAAGGCGCGCCGTGCGGTGGCGGCGTCTGGATAGGCCGCGGCGCCCTCGGAGATCAGAGCGCCGTCGGGCGGGTCCTGAAAAGTGGTCTTGTGGAACTCTTGAACATCGGGCCCGAACGTCGCCGTCTCGGCGAAGAGGAACCGGCATTCCTGCGGGGTGTTATCGGCCAGCGTGTCGATGTCCACCGGAGAGGTGTCGTCCATCGTCGGGATGATCGTCAGGTGCTGGCCGGCGCCGGTGATCGCTTGCATCCGTGGCTGGTCCAGCAGGACCGCGTCGACATTGACACCCTGTACACCCCGGTGGGCTGCGCCGAATGCCGCTACCGCCGTGCCACCCACCACCCGGGTGCAGGCCGCCGTCAGCAGCACCGCGCCACACAACAGCAGCGGCCGCGTCAATCTCCCCACCTGCGACACTATTTGCACCCTTCTCGGCTTGAACCTACTCGACGCAAACACCCCTCGCGACCGTCCTGCGATATGAGGTCGAATACGGTTGCCGGGTGAGTGTTTTCGCAAATGTCTTCGCGAAGGCGAGCGGCGTCGGATCGTGGCCCGGCACAATCCCACGGCAGGCCGCCGAGGTTGTTGTCGGTGAGCTGGCGGATGCGCTGGCCCACATCGTCGAGCTGCCGGCCAGGGGAGTCGGCGCCGACATGCTCGGGCGGGCGGGTGCACTGCTGATCGACGTGGCCATCGACACGGTGCCGCGCGGCTATCGCATCGCCGCTCGGCCCGGCGCGGTGACACGCAGGGCCGTCAGCCTGCTCGACGAGGACATGGATGCACTGGAGGAGGCCTGGGAGACCGCGGGCTTGCGCGGTGCGGGGCGCGTGGTCAAGGTGCAGGCGCCCGGGCCGATCACGCTGGCCGCCGGGCTCGAGCTGGCCAACGGCCACCGGGCCATCACCGATTCCGGTGCGGTGCGCGACCTGGCGGCGTCGCTGGCCGAGGGCGTTGCCGCGCACCGCGCGGTGCTGGCCCGACGGCTCGACACACCGGTGGTGGTCCAGTTCGACGAGCCCTCGCTGCCCGCGGCATTGGGCGGACAGCTCACCGGTGTGACCGCGCTAAGCCCGATCCAAGCGCTCGACCAGGCCGTGGCCGGCGCGCTGCTCGACACGTGCGTCGCGACGGCGAACGCCGAGGTCCTGGTGCACAGTTGCGCTGCAGCATTGCCGTGGAATCTGTTGCAGCGCAGCACTATTACCGCGGTATCGGTGGATGCCGGCACGTTGAGGGCGGCGGATCTGGACGGTATCGCGGCATTCATCGAGTCGGGCCGCACCGTCGTGCTCGGCGTGGTCCCCGCCAGCGCCCCGGAACGGCGGCCGTCGGCAGAAGAGGTGGCACGCGCAGTTGTCGCGGTGACCGATCGGCTCGGACTCTACCGCTCGGCGCTGCACGATCGCGTCGGCATCACCCCGGCGTGTGGTCTGGCGAAGGCCACGCCGGAGTGGGCTCGCACCGCGATCGAGCTTGCGCACCAGGCCGCCGATGCGTTCGCGCAAGACCCGGACGCGATCTAACAGCCCCCGATACGCAATCAAAAGGTTGCGTATTGCCGCGCAGTGTGGTGAGCTGTTAGGCAACCAGGAGGTTGCCTATGAACACGGATCGGATCGAGAAGCGTGTGGTGCTACGCGCACCGTTGGACCGGGTGTGGCGAGCCGTCAGCGACGCCGAGGAGTTCGGTCGCTGGTTCGGTGTCCGCTTCGACGGACCGTTTGTCGAGGGCGCCTCGATCACGGCGGCGATCGCCCCGACCACCGTCGACGAGGAGGTCGCCAAACGGCAGGAGCCCCACGCCGGGGCGAAGAGCACCTGGCAGGTCGTCGCGATCGAACCGCAGCGGCGCTTCGCCTACCGCTGGCATCCGTTCGCGGTCGACCCGGATGTCGACTACGGCTCCGAGCCCACCACGCTGGTGGAGTTCACCCTGTCGGAGACGGACGACGGCGTGCTGCTCACCATCACCGAATCCTGCTTCGACGCCATTCCGCGGGCGCGCCGCTCCGCCTCGTTCGAGGCCAACAGCGAAGGCTGGGCCATCCAGACCGAGCTCGTGCGCCGGTACACCGAGGACGCCCGGGTATGAGCGCGCCTACTGTGGTGGCCGCGCCGCTCTACCCATTCTTTAGTGCGCTCGGAGATCCCAATCGACTGCGCATCATCGTCCGGCTCTGCGATCTGGGCCCGAGCTCGACATCGCAAGTCACCACGATCATTCCGGTCACCCGGCAGGCGGCCAGCAAGCATCTACAGCTGCTGGAGTCCGCCGGTCTTGTCACCAGCAGCCGGCGCGGTCGGGAACGCATCTGGACCGTGCGGACCGAACCACTGGCCCGGGCCAGCGACTACCTCACCCAGTTGGCGCGGCGGTGGGACGCCGCGGCGGATCGGTTGCGGGCTTTTGTAGAAGGGGAGGGACAGGACTGAGCATGGGTGTCGGAGTCCTTCGATAGCCTGCGAAGGTGAGTTCGCCAGAGGATGACCCCGTCCCGCCCGAGGTTCGCCGGCAGTGGCGCGAGCTGGCAGACGAGGTGCGCGAACACCAGTTCCGCTACTACGTGCGCGACGCGCCGATCGTCTCCGACGCGGAATTCGACCAGCTGCTGCGCCGGCTGGCCGCACTCGAGGAGCAGCATCCCGAGTTACGCACACCCGATTCGCCCACCCAACTCGTCGGTGGTGCGGGCTTCGCCACGGATTTCACGTCGGCCGAGCATTTGGAACGGATGCTGTCCCTGGACAACGTGTTCAGCACCGACGAGTTCGATATCTGGGCCGCCCGTGTCCGCGCCGAGGTCGGCTCTTCCGGTTCTCAAGACGTGCCGTACCTGTGTGAGCTCAAAATCGACGGTGTCGCATTGGCTTTGGTCTACCGCGACGGTCGGCTGGTCCGGGCGGCCACTCGGGGCGACGGGCGCACCGGCGAGGACGTCACGCTGAACGCGCGCACCATTGCTGACGTCCCCGGGCGGCTGACGGCCGGCGATGGTTATCCGATACCCGGTGTCCTCGAGGTGCGCGGTGAGGTGTTCTTCCGGCTCGCCGATTTCGAAGCGCTCAATGCCGCATTGGTCGAGGACGGCAAGTCGCCGTTCGCCAACCCGCGCAACAGCGCCGCGGGGTCACTTCGGCAGAAGGATCCAGCGGTCACCGCTCGCCGCAAGCTCCGGATGATCTGCCACGGGGTCGGATACACCGAGGGATTTCGACCGGCCACCCTGCACGACGCATACCTCGCGCTGGGGGCCTGGGGTTTGCCCGTCTCCGACCACACCACTCGGGTGGAGGACGTGGCCGGCGCGCTCGAGCGCATCGCCTACTGGGGCGAGCACCGTCACGACGTGGATCACGAAATCGACGGTGTCGTCGTCAAAGTCGACGATGTGGCATTGCAGCGCAGGCTCGGGTCCACGTCGCGAGCGCCGCGGTGGGCGATCGCTTACAAGTACCCGCCCCAGGAGGTGCAGACCAAGCTGCTCGACATCCGGGTCAACGTCGGCCGCACCGGACGCGTCACGCCTTTTGCGTTCATGACGCCGGTGAAGGTCGCCGGATCCACGGTGGGTTTGGCCACGCTGCACAACGCCGCCGAGGTCAAGCGCAAGGGAGTGCTGATCGGTGACACCGTGGTGATTCGCAAGGCCGGCGACGTGATTCCCGAAGTGCTGGGCCCCGTCGTCGACCTGCGTGACGGCTCCGAACGCGAATTCGTCATGCCCACAAGCTGTCCCGAGTGCGGTACCGAGCTGGCTCCGGCCAAGGAGGGCGACGCCGACATCCGTTGTCCCAATTCGCGCTCCTGCCCGGCGCAGTTGCGGGAGCGGGTGTTTCATGTCGCCGGTCGCGGTGCGTTCGACATCGAGGGGCTGGGTTACGAGGCCGCCATTGCGCTATTGCAGGCCGGAGTGATCGGTGACGAGGGAGATCTGTTCTCCCTCACCGAGGACGACCTGTTGCGTACCGAGTTGTTCACCACCAAGAGCGGCGCGGTGTCGGCCAACGGTAACCGGCTGCTGGCCAATCTCGACAAAGCCAAGGCGGTGCCGCTGTGGCGAGTGCTGGTGGCGTTGTCCATCCGGCATGTCGGACCCACGGCTGCGCGCGCGCTGGCGACCGAGTTCGGCAGCCTGGACGCGATCACGTCGGCGTCGACCGATCAGCTGGCCGCGGTGGAGGGCGTGGGGGCGACCATCGCCGCCGCGGTCACCGAGTGGTTCACCGTCGACTGGCACCGCGCGATCGTCGACAAGTGGCAAGCGGCCGGCGTGCGGATGGCCGACGAGCGCGACGCCAGCGTGCCGCGCACGCTGGAAGGGCTGACCATCGTGGTCACCGGCTCGCTGACCGGTTTTTCCCGCGACGACGCCAAGGAGGCGATTGTGTCGCGCGGCGGCAAGGCCGCCGGTTCGGTGTCGAAGAAGACCGCCTACGTCGTTGCCGGCGACTCGCCGGGATCCAAATACGACCAGGCCGTGGAGCTGGGGGTGCCGATCCTCGACGAAGACGGGTTCCGCCGGTTGCTCGAGGAAGGCCCACCGGACACCGCTGAATCAGCGGAGTAACGAGTACGGTACTGGCCCGTACTGCCGCAGCAGTTCTATCGTGGGCGCTATGACCCAGATCGCAGACCAGCCCACGCAGGCGTCGCCGTGGTCGCCCCGAGAGGCCGAGTTGCTTGCGGTGACTTTGCGGCTACTGCAGGAACACGGCTATGACCGGTTGACGGTGGATGCGGTGGCTAGCGCCGCCCGCGCCAGCAAGGCCACGGTTTACCGACGCTGGCCCTCGAAAGCCGAATTGGTGCTGGCCGCGTTTATCGAGGGCGTCCGACAGGTCGCGGTCCCGCCACATACCGGCACATTGCGGGGCGATTTGCTGCGATTGGGTGAGGTCGTCTGTCAAGAGGCCCATCAGCGTGCCAGCACCATCCGCGCAGTGCTTGTCGAGGTGTCGCGCAACCCGGCGCTCAACGATGTAATGCAGCACCAGTTCATCGACCATCGGAAAGCCTTGATCCGCCACGTCCTACAGCAGGCTGTCGACCGCGGTGAGATCGCCGAGGCCGCCATCACCGATGAACTCTGGGACCTGTTGCCCGGCTACCTCATCTTCCGATCCATCATGCCCAACCGGCCGCCTACGCCTCACACGGTGCAAGTTCTCGTCGACGACGTCATCATCCCCGGCCTCACCCGATCCAGCGGGGTAAGAGACTCCCACGCCACCGATTGACTCGCGCGACGAATGTGTACGCTCACGTCTCTTGTACTGTACGGTCCCGTACCGTACTGTCATAGCTGTCGATCACGCTCGAGCGCCGACAACTGTCCTCACCCGACAGTTATTGTGTCGCCCGATGATCGAAAGGCTAATGGGTGAAGGGGATTTCACTTACACGCTGGGTCCGGCGTGGCGGCTGGATGGTGGTGGTCGCCGTCACGGTCGTGGCTGTCGCGGGGTTCTGCGTGTATCGACTCCACGGGATCTTCGGCTCTCACCACAATACGTCGGCAGCCAGCGGCATCTCAGAACAGACGGAACCGTTTAATCCCAAGCACATCACCCTTGAGGTCTTTGGCGACCCGGGGTCAGTGGCAACCATCAACTACGTGGACATCAATGTCCAGCCGCAGCAAGTTCTACATGCGGCCCTGCCGTGGTCGTTGACCATGGTCACGACACAGCCCGGAGCGTTCAGCAACCTTGTGGCGCAGGGCAACAGCGAGTACCTGGGCTGTCGCATCACTGTTGACGGTGAAGTCAAGGACGAAAGGATCGTCAACCAAGTGAACGCCTACACCTTCTGCCTGGTGAAGTCCGCATGAGCGACCCTGACATCCGGCGGTCGTCTTTGCCGCACATCATCCGTCGGCTTGCCGTGCCGATTCTACTGTTCTGGCTGGCCCTGGCTGCGATACCGAATATTGTTGTGCCGCAATTGGAAGAGGTCGGAAAAGCGCATAACGTGGGGCTGAGCTCCCCCGAAGCGCCGTCGTATCAGGCGTTCAAACACATCGGCAAAGTGTTCCACGAGTTCGACACCGACAGTTCGGCCATGGTCGTCCTGGAAGGCGATAAGCCGCTGGGCGATGACGCCCACCGGTTTTACAATGCTTTGGTCCACAAGCTCGAACAAGACACCAAGCATGTGGAGCACATCCAGGACTTCTGGGGGGATCCGCTGACGGCGGCGGGCTCGCAAAGCAAAGACGGCAAGGCCGCGTATGTTCAGGTGTTCGTCGTCGGTAATCAAGGCGAGGCAAAAGCCAACGAGTCCGTCGATGCGATCCGCGACATTGTTGACCACACGCCAAAGCCGCCCGGTGTCAAGGCCTATGTCACCGGTGCGGCGCCACTGATCGCCGACCAGTTCGCGCAGGGCAGCAAAGGTACCGCAACAGTCACCGCGATAACCGTCGTGGTCATCGCGGTGATGTTGTTTTGGGTCTACCGGTCGGTCGTGACCACGATCCTGGTGCTGCTCACGGTCCTGATCGAGATGGCCGCTGCCCGCGGGTTCGTCGCCTTTCTCGGGAACGCCGGGGTCATCGGCCTGTCGACGTATGCGACAAATCTGCTCACGTTGCTGGTCATCGCCGCCGGAACGGATTACGCGATATTCTTTGTCGGCCGGTATCAAGAAGCGCGGGCAGCCGGCGAAGACCGGGAAACCGCCTTCCATACCATGTTTGGGGGCACCGCCCACGTGGTCTTGGGCTCGGGTCTGACCGTCGCCAGCGCGGTGTTTTGTCTGAGCTTCACCCGGCTTCCCTATTTCCAGAGCCTGGGCCCGCCCGCTGCGATCGGGATCCTTGTTGCGCTGGTGGCCTCCCTCACCCTGGGGCCGGCCGTGCTGACCGTCGGCAGTTTCTTCGGTTTCTTAGACCCCAAGCGCGCGATGCAGACTCGCGGGTGGCGGCGGATCGGCACCGCCATCGTGCGCTGGCCCGGACCCGTCCTGGTGGTGGCCACCGCTGTCGCCCTCGTGGGTCTGCTTGCCTTGCCGGGATATAAGACCAGCTACGACACTCGCCCGTACCTGCCGGCCAGTACCCCGGCCAATGTGGGTTATACCGCCGCCGAGCGGCACTTTTCCCGGGCCCGGTTGGAGCCCGAACTGTTGATGGTCGAGACGGATCATGATATGCGTAATCCGGCCGACATGATCAACCTGGAAAGGGTGGCAAAAGCGATCGCCCACCTTCCTGGTATCGCCCAGGTGCAGTCCATGACGCGGCCGTTGGGAACCCCGATCGAGCACACCTCGTTGGCTTTTCAGATCAGCGCGGGCAGCATCGGCAACATCGAGAACCTGCAATACCAGAAAGACCGTGCGGAGGACATACGGAAGCAGGCC
>DASXMA010000465.1:0-3643 GCA_036495965.1 Mycobacterium sp. | reverse complement strand
TACGTAGCCGACCTCTTCCGCCATGGAACGTATGTAAGTAAGGTCGGTGCCCTGCTGGCCGGGGATCGACTCGATGGGCAGGGAGATGTCGATCAATACGCTGGGAATAATCAGCGGCAGCACGCCATAAAATGCGTATTTGGCGAGCAGCAGCGCGACGCGAGCCTCGCGCGGGCAGGCGGGAAACGGAAAGCCGCTCCAGTCCGATTTGTCCATCAACGCGGTCAGGTCTTTTCCAGAGATCGTCAAGGTCGAGTTCGATCCCTTGTCGCCGGGTGAGATCTGGTTGTTCGTAATCACGCCGTCGATCAACACGTTGGCGACGCCGTTGACCGTCGCCACCAGGATGCATCGCATGAAGAGCAACGGCAGACCGCCGCTCAGCAGAAATAGGATCTGCAGTGGGGACTGCTTATCGATACTGAAGACGAGCTGGAAACCGCTCTGACCGACGTCCTCGACTTGGACCTCGACGGAGGCAAGCGAGTCGAGCACCACCCTCGGTACGGTCACCGGAATAATCGGCCCCATCATTAAGGTGAGTTGAACGCTCTTAACCACCGGTGCCTCCCGGCACGCCTTGCGGCGTCGTGATCGCCAATACCCGGCCGGGTGTGGCGACGAGGTCATGCGGCCGGATCGCGCCGTTGGCGTCGCAAATCAGCCATGCCATCAGCGGATCGCCGAGGTACTTGGCGGCAATCAGGTCTAGCCGATCGCCCTGGTGTACGGTGTATTGGTTGATCGTCGCGAAATTGGGCGCTCCCGGCTGCGGCACGATGCGTCGCGCGAGGTATGCGATGACCTGACCATTTGGCGCGGTGTAGTATTGCACACCAAAGCCGTAGTATCGGCTGTCTGTCGGAAACGTGACCGGCGGCACGACGCCCAGCTGCACCATGGCCATCAACGGATAGTTCATGGCAGCCCTCCCAATCCCAGAACCGTCAGAGCGGCGGAGGTGGCCTGCGCGGCTAGCGCCTCCTTGTTGGTCAGGTACGACATGAAGAGTTGGCCGCCGGGGGTGTCGAAACCGAGGTCGTCGACGCTCAATACCCGAAATCCGAGGCTCACCTTGGCGCGTATAGGATTGAGTTGCACGTCGAAGGCTTCTTCGGTGATCGAGAACTCGGTGAGGCGCACCGGAACGACGCGGCTCTTGCTCCAGACGAACATGGTCAGCGGTTGCTCGAGCGGGATGATCTCGAGGGTCCCGGCATTGGCCATGTTGTCGTCTGCGATCAGGGTCTCGACGGTCGGATTGATCAGCATCTCCAGTTGCGCCAACTGAGGATGGAGCCCGTACTGCACGGCCAGCGGGTATTGCGTTGGGAATTCCAGCTGATCGGTCGCGTCGAGTTCGGCCTCGACCTTGATGGTTTCGACCGCCGGCCCGCGCAGCCGAAGCGCATCGACCCTAACGCCGTCCTGCCCACCCGGCGTCGCTTGGATCTGCAACGTGCGCGACAGCGAGTCTGGGTTGTACTGCAGCGCGATCACGCTTCGGATCACGCTGGTATCGGGGTCCAGCGTCACGATCCCGCCTTTGACCAGACGCGGGGAAATCGGGGATCCGCTCATGTCAATAAGCCCGATTCGTCGGGTCAAAAATGAAAGGTCGCCACAAAGGAGCCGGTGACATTACCGACGCCCTTGGTTCCCTGAGGCCCAATGTCCAATCCTCCCTGAGTGCCGATCGCGCCGGTTAGCGACGCGCGTTCGGAGAGTTTGTAATCCACCTGCAAATTGATGACCCCAAGAGCCTGGCCGTGCGTCCCGCTCTTGCCCGGCCCACTGGTCTCGCCGAAAACGTCACCGGCCAGAGCTGTGGCCAGTCCGATCTGCGGGGCGATCGTGAAATCGCCAACTTTCAAAACGGCGGGGCTGAATGTGCCACCCAACTGTGCCGTCTCGGGCGGCGGAAGGGGGCTTGCGGCCGATCCGGAGCCCGGCTCAACCGGCTTGAGGTGGGTCAACTGCAAGGTCAAGGTCGGTTGCAGGATGCCCAGTTGCAGGTGGAAGTAGTGCAAGAAATCGACGGCGATGCCCGGAACATAGTTTTTATCCTGCAATGCACCTTGAACCACCTCTCCGGCCTGGGTGGACGCGCTCTGTGCGGCAATTCCCAACGCGAGTTGCGCCTCGCGCGAGCCGGGATCCGGTTTCGAAGCCACAGGTGCGGAGGGAGTGGTTTCTGTTGGTTTGACCGGAGTAGCGTTGTCCGGTGGGATGGCACCCTTGGCACGCGGGTCTGGGGGCAGCAGGTTTTCCGGTGGAAGGTGCGTGGCGGGTTCCGCCGGTCTGGGCGTTTCCGGTTCACGACGCTGTTGCGGTGCGGTGGCAACGTGGTCGGGGAGTTTGTCGAGCCCCTTCTCACGGACTTTCTGCGCGGCCTGGGCGGCTGCCTCGTGAATCTTCCGGCCAAGTTCCTGCTCGGCCGGTCCGGACGCCGGAGCAGCGGCCTGACGCTGCAGGCGTATCCCCGGAACCGGGCTCAACGCCAGCGGCGGGGCCGTGCCACTCTGAGGCCTGTCGAAGTGTTTGGCGACCTGTTCGGCGGCCGCATCCGCCTGGCGTTCCGCCCCGTCTCCTGGCTTGCTGATCGGCAAGTTCGCAGCCTCGTTCGAGGCGGTTCCTCCGCGCGACTGCTGCACGGTGTGGGCGAGTTCGTGGGCCAGCAATTTCCGTCCCGGCCCGGTATGCGGCGCGTGCTGGCCGTCGCCAAAGACCAAGTCGTTCCCGACCGTATAGGCGAGTGCATTCACCGCCCGCGCCGAATTTGCCGCCTGTACGTCCGCATGTACCCGCACGCGGCTGAAATCGTGCCCGAACCGTGGCTCCATGAACGCGCGGGTGGCTGCGTCGAGCGGCACTCCCCGAGAGCGCAGTACTGCATTGACCACTTGTGGAGCGCCCGCGGGCACAGAGGCCTGCCGCTGCGAGGCTCGTGTCTCCTTGTGCTCCTCGCCTTCCTCTCCTCTCTCGATCACTCCGCTCCCGGGGTAACCGCTCTGCGGCGGAGGGAATATGCTCACGTCGGAAAGGGACCACTGAGGTTTGACTGTGGCGCCGGCAACCACTTCCCGCGTCGAAGCACTCGCGTGCCGTTCGGCGATCGAGACGGGATCGCCGACCGTCGGACCGCGTGCGTGAGTCGTCCCGGCACTGCGTATGCGCCCTGCCGGTGCGGCTTCATTCCGTCGTACCAGGGCAGCGCGGATCATGGCTTGATCCCCTTCCCGATCGCGCCGGCGATGGCGCTGCCGAGCTTGCGCGCTCCGCCGAGGCCCGGATCCATCGACATTCTTCCGACGCGCAAGACTGGAGTTCGCCCGGAACGAGCCAATTTGATCCCGGTCGCGGGGTCGGCCAGGATGCGCGACAGCTCAGTCTTGAGACCGTTCACCAGCGAATGCCGGTCGGCTGGATCCACTCCGCGCAGAACCACGCGGTCGATGTTGACCTCGATGCGGCTCATACCCACCCCCTGACCTCGGTCTCAGAGAGCGGCCGCTCGATCTTGACGGCCTCCGTTCGCGTTGCCTGAAGGACGTGCGCCATCTCGACCGAGGCGCCGGCTTCGGCGGCCAGAAACGCCGCGTTCAGCGCGATGTTTCGAATATTTCCGCCGGTCATATTCAGC
>DASXMA010000464.1:0-16821 GCA_036495965.1 Mycobacterium sp. | reverse complement strand
CGACCCCATCTCCACGTCGCTGGTAATCGACATCGCGCCGCCGGGCACCGGGTAGCCGGCCTGACGCAGCGCCCACATCACCCCGGCCACGTAGCCGGCCCAGCCGCTCACGTCACCTGGAGCGGTGCCGATCCGAATGCGCACCCGGTTGTCCGCGCGATCGCTGCCCACGGTGATCGCGTCGCCGCCGTCGGGGACGAAAGTCACCACGGTCCGCTGCGGTAGCGCGATCGGCAGCGCGAACCCGAGGTTGTAGTCGGTGTGTTCGCCGATCAGGTTGATCCGCCCGGGAGCGGCGTACCGGATGCTTGAGTCGATCATCGGCCGAGTTCCCGCAGCCGCTGGGCCACATTTTCGGGCGTGACGTCGCTGATGAACGCGTCCATCGCCGATTCTGAGGCCGCCAAGTACTTGAGCTTGGTGGCGCTGCGCCGGATTGACATCAACTCGACGTGAAAGTAGCCGTCGGCCTGGGCGTCGGTGTCAGCGAACTGGTGCAGCGCCGAGATATACGGCAGCGGAGCCGAATACATCCGGTCGAAGCGCCCCAGCACGTCGAGGTAGACCTGCGCGAACCCGTTGAGTTCGTCTTAGTCGAGTTCGACAAGGTTATGCACGAACCTGTTCGGGTAGATGTGCACCTCGACCGGCCAGCGCGCCGCGAACGGCACGAAAGCCGTGAACTTCTCGGTGCGCGCGATGACGCGGCTGCCGTCGGCGACCTCGCGCGCCAACAGGTCGGCAAAGAGGTTGCCGCCGTGACGCATTCGATGTTGGCGCGCCTGCTGAAGCATGGCGCCCGTTCGTGGCGTCAGGTAGGGGTAGCCGTAGATCTGACCGTGCGGGTGGGTCAGTGTCACCCCGATTTCCTCGCCGCGGTTTTCAAAACAGAACACCTGCTCGATACCCGGCGTAGCGATCAAATCGGCGGTGCGGTGCCGCCACGCGTCGACAACCAGCCGGCCATGCGCCGGTTCCAGCTCCGCGAACGACGCCGTGTGTTCGCTGGAAAAGCAGATCACCTCGCAGCGGCCATGCCCCGGAGCGGACACGAACCCGTCACCGGCGGGCGCAGGCGTCGGCGCAGGCATCGGCTTGAAGGCACCGGACAGGCTCGGGAACCGGTTCTCGAATACGACGACGTCGTAATCGGGTGCGGGCACCTCGCTGGTCAGCCCCGTGGGACCCGGACACAGCGGGCACTGGTCGGGGGGCGGCTTGTAGGTACGGTCTTGGCGCAGCGCCGCGATGATCACCCACTGTCCAGTTGACCGGTCGAACCGTAACTGCGACTGATCGGGGTCGCGCTCCGGCAGCGGCCTGCGATCCTCGACCGGCACCGGACGGTGCCCGGGCAGCGAGAAGAACAGCAGGTCACGACCATCGGCCAACTTCGCCCGCGTCGGCACTGTCACGACGTCGAAGACTAGCTTGGCCGCTGCGGCGCAGTTCGGGTAACCATGTGGTGTCCAGCAGAAGAGAGGGGTCAGGAGATAACTGTTCTCTACGAAAGAGCCCGCAACTGGGCGATCGGTTCCGATCCCGGGTTGCTGCGGCTGCGGATGGCGACTCGAACGATGGCGGCGCTGGCCTGCGCCTTGGCGATCCTTTTCCTGCTGACCAGGGCAACGGGACAGCCTCTGACGGTCGCTTTGCTCGGCGTCGTGATCACGATGGTGGCGGCTCGATCCGTCAACGAGCCGGACCCGCACCGACAGCGGATCACGATGGCGCTGCTGCCGCTGCCCGCTACCGTCGCCATCACCGCCGCCACGCTGCTCGCGCCGCAGAGAGTGGTCAGTGACGCTGTCTTCGTGGTGGTCGTGTTCACCGCGGTTTACATCCGCCGCTTCGGGCCCCGCGGCAGGGCGCTGGGGATGGTCGCGTTCATGGCCTACTTCTTCACCTTGTATCTGCGAGCGAGTGTTTCGGAGTTGCCCTGGATGGTCGGGGCGGTCGTGGTGGGGACGGTGTGCACCTTTGTGATGAGCACCTACGTGCTGCCCGATCGGCCCGAACGCGTGCTGCGAGCCACCATTCGTGCGCTGCGGGCGCGAATGGCCATCGTGGTCGACACCACCGCCGAAGCGGTACGCACCGGACGCCTCGACGACCGGCGGCGCCGCCGTATGCGGGCCCGCACCATCCGGCTCAACGAGACCGCCCTGATGGTGCAAAGTCAGATCGAAGACAAGGCCGACCCGGCGATGCTGTGGCCCGGGGTAACCAGTGAAGAGCTCGCGCCCTGGCTTTTCGACGCCGAGCTCGCCATCGAATGGGTCGCCACCGCCGGTCGACGCGCAGCCGCCCTCGGCACAGACACAGCCGCCGATATCCCCACCACCACCCGCGCAGAACTGGTCGCGGCGCTCACCCAGCTCGCGCGGGCAATCCGCATACCACAGGCCGGCGGGCTTCCACAGGCGGCGAGCCAGGCTCAACGAATTCTCGATCAGCAGCCGGGGCCTACCGCGATCGACGCTCCCAGCCAAGCCGCCGTACGCCGCCTGGCCCTGGCGATAATCAACGCGGCGACGGCCACCGCCGAAGTCCGGGCAATCGTCGAGCGTGCCACCACCGGTGCTCTTGCAATCGCCGACAACGCGGCACCGACGGCATCCGATAGCGCCGACACGGAAGCAGACAAGGACCTCGGTGGGGCCGACGGCGGACAACCCGACAGCGGTCTGCGGCAGACCACCCGGCAAGCGATCCAGGTGGCCATCGCCGCGTCGTTGGCCATCATCATCGGCGAGCTGGTGTCGCCGTCGCGCTGGTATTGGGCGGTGATCGCGGCGTTCGTGATTTTCGCCGGCACCAATTCCTGGGGCGAGACCCTCACCAAAGGCTGGCAGCGGCTGCTCGGCACCACGCTCGGTGTCCCGTGCGGCGTGCTGGTGGCCACGCTGTTCGCCGGCGACAAGACCACGTCGCTTGCCGCGATCTTCGTGTGCCTATTTTGTGCGTTCTATTTCATGACAGTCACCTACAGCCTGATGACGTTCTGGATCACCACGATGCTGGCGTTGCTGTATGGCCTGCTCGGCGAATTCTCCTTCGGTGTATTGATGTTGCGGATCGAAGAAACCGCGATCGGTGCCGTCATCGGTGTCACCGTGGCCATCCTCGTGCTGCCGACGCACACTCGAACTGCGATCCGGGACGACACCCGCGCCTTCTTGACGAGCCTGTCCGAGCTGATCGAGATATCCACCGCGACCATGTCCGGTGCCGAGAGCGTGAGCCCGACCGAGCAGGCACGCGAGCTCGATCGAAAATTGCAGCAGTTCCGGGTCACCGCCAAGCCGCTACTGGCGGGGGTCGCGGGCCTTGCCGGCCGCCGAAGCATTCGACGCGGCCTGCGAATATTCGCCGCGTGCGACCGTTACGGGCGCAGTCTGGCCCGCAGCAGCGAGCAGTACCACGGCCCGGTCGGGTCGCAACCGGGGGGCTCGAATCTGTCCTCAGATCTGGCCACAGCCTTCGCGTCGGCCACGGCGCAGACGCGACGCAACATCGACGCGTTGCTCGCCATCATCGACGGTGCCGACTCGGCGACCGTCGACTCCACGACCGACGAACTCGACGCTGCTGAGACTCTGGCCCGCCATCAGGACGGCGAGGGCGAACCGCGGGCCGATACCCGACGATTCCTCACCGCGGTGCATGCGCTTCGACAGATCGAACGCGCTGTCGTCACCGCGGCGACCAATCTCGGCGCACGCGACGGGCTCAAGGTGCCCAGCCCCGCGGCGAGCTGAGGTTCACGCGTGGTCGGTCTGCTGCTGACCCAATGCCCGGCGAGCTGATTCTCCGGTGCGCTCGGCGTTGACGAGCAGTCGATTCTGCGCCCGCGGCCACCAGAAGATCTCGACGGCAAAGAATACGACGAAAAGCCATGACACCGCGGCCATCCGGGACGGCCCGGAAATGCTATCGAGCACCGCTAACACCAACACCGCGACAGCACCCAGCCACACCATCCATTGCCATCGGCGGCCCTGCTCGCGAGCGGCGCGCAGCCCACCGCCGTACTCGATAGCCGCAGGTGCCAGTCGCGCGTCCTCGATGGCTCGGCCACGGCGCGCCGCAAGAGCCACCGCGACACGGTCAGCGCCGCTCAGATCCTTGGCAGCCGGCCAGAATTGGCTCATCCGCCGAGCCATCACGATCCCGTAGAAGATGCTGATCACGACGAAAGTGACCGCCGCCCCCAGCATGAGGCCGGACTCGGCGAATACCAACGCGGCCAGGAAGGCACCGACCGGGACGCCTACGCACACCGCACGCGCAGCGGCGTTCCCCCGCCACGCCCACGCCGGAACCAAAAACATAGTGCGATTGTGTCCCACAATCGTCGGTGCCCACTAGCAACTCGCGGAGTCGGTTGGCAAGCTCTAGCTACACCACGAAAGGCTTAGGCGCATGAATATCATCGGCAACACCATCTTCATTCCCGGCTCGACCAGCGGAATCGGTTTGGCGCTGGCGCTGCGCCTGCAGGCCAAGGGCAACACCGTAATTGTCGGGGGCAGAAGGAAAGAGCTGCTAGAGCAGATCGCGGCCGAGCACCCGGATATCGACACGGTGCGGATCGATACCGCCGATGCCGCAAGTGTGCGGTCGGCTGCCGGTGAGGTGCTGGTGCGGCATCCCGACCTCAATGTCGTCATCGCGATGGCCGGCATCATGAAGGTCGAGGACTGGCATCAGCCCAACACGTTCCTGGAGTCCGCGGAGTCGGTCATCACCACGAATGTGCTCGGCCCCATCCGCCTGATCGCGGCGTTCATCGAACATCTGCAGAAGCAGGCGGCTGCCACCATCATCACCGTCTCGTCGGGACTGGCCTTCGCCCCGCTCAGAGCCACCCCCAGCTACAACGCTTCGAAGGCCGCCATACACATGCTCACCGAGTCGGTGCGGCTGCAGCTAGCCAACTCCACGGTCGACCTCAAAGAGCTCGTACCGCCGTCGGTGGCCACCGATTTGCTTCCCGGACAACGGGAAAGTGATTTCGCGATGCCACTCGACGAGTTCGTCGACGAGGTTGTCCAGCTGCTGGAGACTGAGCCCGACGCCAACGAGATCCAGGTCGAGCGCGTCAAGTTCCTTCGCTACACCGAGGCGCGCGGCGATTACGACGAAGTGGTGGCGACCCTGAATGCCGCTGACCCGCACGGCAACTAACGGCGGAGCGCATTCGAGACTGGTCAATTTGGCCAGATGTGTATGCAGGCCGAGGTGGGCACTAGCATCTCTCGCAACAACTGGTCCCGCCGAGATTCGCAAGGAGCAGTCACATCGCCACCCGGCGATCGCCGAGGACGCCTACGAGACGCGCATGGCGCGTTCGCGCTGCGCGGCGACCGCACAACGTTCGCGCGAAGCGCGCCGTGCGATTTCGATTTACTCATCGGGGCCGACGGATTGCATTCGAACGTCCGCACTCACGCGCCGAGAACAAAGGCATCGATCGGCTGGGGATGCCCGCGCAGGTTCAGTCGCCGCCGCGGCGTCGTTCCCATCAACTCGTCGGCCACTCCGGATGCGACGAGCAACTGCCCACCGGCGGCGTGTTGTTGCATCCGAGCCGAGACGTTGATCGGATCACCGAGGGCGGTGAAATCGACCACGGCGCCCCCGACGTTGCCGACGTAGGCGACCCCGGCATTGACCGCTACGCCTAACTGCAGCCAAGGCCCCGCCTCGCTCCCGTACCCGACCGCTTCGAGTAGCTCCATCCCGGCCAAAACCGCGCGCCGCCGGTACTGCGGACCGCTGATGCCCCGAACAAAGAAACCCATGATCTCGTCGCCGATGAGTTTGTCAATTATCGCGTCATGTCGCAGAAGGGTTTGTGTCGCAACGACGTAGAACCGGTTGAGCAACGCCGCGAAGTCGGCGGCAACTCGGTGTTGGCCCAGTGCCGTGGAGCCGCGAACGTCGGCGAACAAAACCGCGACGTCCACCTCGGCGCCACCCGGGGGAAGCGCATCACAACAACGACTGCACAGATTGGGGTTCTTGCGCGACGGGCGGAACCCGGCCGCGGCGAAAACATGTCCGATCGGGCCACCAAACGGGTTGTTGCAGACCTTGCAACGCGGCGCCGACGGCAGGTAGCGAAACACCCGTCGCGCCCTCACCAAGGGCGCGTGACCTTCGGTCAGCAGCTTTTCCCACGGTTGCTCTGAGATCACCGTAGCGGTCTCACGTCGGATATTGCCGTCAATCATGGTGAAATAGTCGGCCCCAACATCATTTCGGCGCATGAGGCATCCGCCTCAAAAACGGGTCCAGCGACCGGAGGCCGTTGCCAACCCTGCGATTTGAGGCAAACACCTCATGCGACTGCCGCCGCCTCCGTCGGATGATCACGCCATGACCGAGCGAGTTCAGAAATAAGGAAGGTCGCGAATCATGGCCGAATTGACTTTCAAACCAACGACAATCGAGCGGTTCAGCACGCGGGGAGCGCGGGTCGATGCGGTCGACGTGAGCAAGCGGGTCGGCACCCGGCAGATTCTGCAGGACATGTCGTTGTCGATCGAACCGGGCGAGTTGGTTGCCATCGCCGGCGGCAGTGGCGCAGGAAAAACCACCTTGCTGGAGATCCTTGCCGGTCTGCAACCACCGTCTGGCGGGGAGGTTCGCCGCGACGGTGTCCTTCGGGGAGCCCGAGTCAGCGCCGAATCCCGTATCGGCTATGTGCCCCAGGACGACATCATCCACCTCGAGATGCCGCTACGCCGTACGCTGCGCTACGCGGCGCGGCTGCGATTGCCCGCAGGCACGTCGGCGGCCGAGGCTGACCGGGTCGTCGAAGAGACCATGCAAGACCTCGACCTCGCCGACAGGGCCGAGGTGCCGGTCCGTGCGCTGTCCGGCGGCCAGCGCAAGCGCGCCAGTATCGCCGTCGAGCTACTGACCCGGCCGTGCCTTTTCTTCCTCGACGAACCCACCTCCGGACTCGATCCGTCGACCGCCGCCGACGTAATGCGACTGCTGCGCCGGCTCAGCCGGCGCGGGGTCACCGTCATCCTCACGACGCACCTGCCGGCCGGCATCGACAGGTGCGACCGAGTGATATTCCTGGCCCGCGACGGTCACCTGGCCTTTAGCGGCAGCCCAATCGAGGCTCGGACCTACTTCGACGTAAAAGATCTCGACGACGTGTACGACCGGCTGGCCGCTGAGCACACGCCCGCAATCTGGGCTGAGCGATTCGCAGAAAGCGTTGGGAATTCTGCGAATTCGAAATTCCGGCAGAGCATGCCTCCCACTCCGGCGACCCGTTCAAACATCAAGCCCACTGGCGTTGCCCGGCAATGGTGGCTACTCACACGGCGCAATGTTGATGTCCTCTTCCGCAACCGGCTGACCCTGGCGATCTTGCTCGGCTCACCAGTGCTGGTCACGGCGATGATGGCGACGCTGTTCAAGCGCGGCGCGTTCGATACAAACAGTGCGGCCGACGTCGGTCCGGCTCAGATCGTGTTCTGGATCGCGTTCGACGGCTTCTTCTTTGGCCTTACCTACGGTCTGCTCCAGATCGTCGGGGAGATGGCTGTCTTCCGGCGAGAGCGGCTGGCCGGGCTCAGCGTTAGAGCCTACGTGGCATCCAAGGTCACAGCACTGCTTCCGGTGCTGGCCGGAGTCAGCGCGGTGCTCCTGGGTGCACTGCGGGCGCTCGGTCGGCTCCCAGCTGCCGGATGGCACGTCTACGCGTCGCTGTTCACGACGATCGTGATCGAGTCGACCTCGGCACTGGCCCTCGGTCTGCTCGCCTCTGCCGCGGTCTCCAACGCCGCGCAGGCCGCCCTCGCCCTGCCCATGCTCTGCTTTCCTCAGGTTCTGTTCGGCGGCGCCATCATCCCGGTTGACCAGATGGCCACTCCGGGACGGTTGATGAGCCTCGTCCTGTCCAACCGCCACGCATTCGACGCGTTGGGCCGCGAGCTGCATCTCGATCGGTACACCGCCACGCTGCCGGCCATGTCCGCCTACCGCGACACCTTCCACGGAGGCACGGGCGCCAGTCTCCTCGCGCTCGCCTCGTTCGCCGTTGCCCTCACGCTGGTTACGGTGTGGGTACTGCACCGGCGGTCGGCGCCGGGCGCATCCAGGCGATGACCGCCACACGGAGCGTCATCAATGACAATACGGATTGTGCCTTACGTATGGTCGTCGGGATAGCTGCATTGCCTTCAGACCGGTGACGACCGCATTCGCCGCAATGGCGCAACCGAAAGTCCGCGCGTGCTAATCCACTGTCGTTGACAGTCATCCACGGTGGCCATACATTGTTTGAAAGTCGTCTCCCGAGGAGACCGTCATGACCGTCGGTACCGCTCCCGCAAGCATTTTCGACGCCGATTTACCAGCGCTGGCGTACGATCCCGAGGAAACTCCAGCGGAGGTCTATCCCCGCCTCCAAGCGGCACAGCGGCAGGCTCCCGTCGCTATGGGACCGTACGGACCCGAGGTGCTCTCCTACCACCTCGTCCGTTCCGTTCTTCGTGATACCCGATTCCAGATCCCGCCCGGGATAAATCTGCTCGCCCAGGGCATCACGTCGGGTCCGTTGTGGGACAAGGTGGTCAACAGCCTGCTGTGCCTGGAAGGCGATGCTCATCATCGGCTGCGCAGCCTGACCTCCAAGGCATTCACACCCCGAGCGACCCTGCGCCTACACGACACCATGGTCGATGTGATGAACGCGCTGGTCGATCAGGTCGTCGACGCGGGCCGCTGTGACGTCGTCACCGACATCGCGCGCCCCTACCCCGTCCCGATCATCTGCGCACTGCTCGGCGCACCTCGCGAGGATTGGCAACAGTTTTCGTTGTGGGCGGACGACGTTTTCAAGGCCTTCAGCTTCACCGTCGATCTCCGGGAAGTCGAGCCTGTCGTGATGCACGCGTGGCGGGAACTCGACGACTACGTCGACGAGATGGTCGCCCGGCGCCGGCACAGCCTGACCGACGACCTGCTTTCCGACCTGATTCGCGCCGAGGACGACGGCGATCGCCTCAACGGCGCTGAATTGCGTATGCTCGCGGGCGGCCTGCTGCTGGCCGGTACGGACACCACTCGGAACCAGGTGGCCGCCTCGGTGCATGTACTCTGCGACCACCCGGAGCAGTGGGACCTGCTTCGGGGGTATCCCGAACTGGCCATGCAAGCGGTCGAGGAAACCATGCGCCATTCGCCGATCGCCTGCGGAACGCTTCGCCTGGTCGCCGAGGATGCCGAGCTCGACGGCTACATATTCCCTGCCGGCACGACGGTCCTGGTGAATACCGCTGCGGCCAACCGTGATCCCGCGGTGTACGACGACCCGGACCGCGTCGACATAACTCGCGAGGGGGCACCGCCGATATTGACTTTCGGCGGCGGCGTCCACTACTGCCTGGGCGCCAATCTGGCCCGGCGCGAGATCGCCGAAGCGCTGAACGTCCTCGCACAGCGGATGCTGAACCCGCGCACCGCCGGGCCGGTGCCGTGGAAGCCGATGGTGAGCCTGTCCGGACCGACGAGTCTGCCCATTGAGTTCGAAACGGACCGATAGTGCAAGCGCGTACCACACCCGACGGCCCGGTGCTCGTGTCCGCGGACAACTTCACCAGGGCCGAAAGCGACCTGTATTTCAGCAACATCGTCAAAGACGGCGGATTAGGTAAATTCACCCACATTCGAGAACTCACGCCGCTGGACAAGCAGCTGGTGGTGCGGTCAAACCGCGACACGCTGTATTCAGCGGCCGTCTTCGACCTCGACGTCGGGCCGGTCACGATATCGCTACCCGAGCCAGGCGGACGATTCATGTCGATGCAGGTGATCACCGAAGACCACTACGTGCCCGCCGTGTTCTACGGGCAGGGCGAACACACCATTACCGCCGGTGAAATCGGCACGCGGTATGTCATGGTGGCCATTCGAATCCTGGTCAATCCCAATGATGATGCCGATCTCAACGAAGTCCATGCGCTACAAGACGCCGTCGCGGTGCAGCAGGACCACACCGGCAGCTTCGAGATTCCGAAGTGGGACCCGGCCAGTCAGAAGAAGGTACGGGACGCGCTTCTTCAACTCTCGGCCACTTTGCCCGACTCCAAGCGGATGTTCGGCACCAGGAACGGCACAGATCCGGTGCGACGGCTGATCGGCTCAGCGTCCGCGTGGGGCGGCAACCCGGAAAAAGATGCCATGTACCTCAGCGTCCACCCCGCCGAAAACGACGGCGCCACTGCGTATCGGCTCATCGTGGACGAAGTCCCGGTCGATGGGTTCTGGTCGGTCACTGTCTACAACAAAGACGGTTACTTCACACCCAACCCGCAAAACGCCTACTCGCTCAACAACCTCACCGCCCAACGCGGCGCCGACGGAAAGATCACCATTCAGTTCGGCGGCGGCGACGCCGCGACAACAAACTGCTTGCCGGTCACCCCGGGCTGGAATTACCTGGTCCGGCTGTACCGACCGCACGACGAGATCCTCAACGGCGAGTGGACATTCCCTGCAGCTGAACCGATTTTGTGATCAACACGACGCCGGCGATTCACGCGCGCAAGCTGAAACTATCGACGAGCGTGACCAAAGTGTTCATGCGTCGTTCGTAGGCGCGGCGCGCCCTGCTCGGCTTATCGATGAGCGCGCCGAGGTCCTTCAGACCGTCTGTGGTTGCGACCAGAACAGCAGCAAGATCGTCGGCGTCGACGGTTTCGGGTAGGTCACCGTCGGCCTGCGCCTGCCTGATGAGCCCGGCGACGAGACCGATCCAGGTACGCATGTGGTCACGGACCACATCGCTGACACCATCAACGCGGGCCAGGTCACGGGTCAGCCGGGACACACTGAACGCGCTGGGGTCGCGGTGAACCTTCACCAGCGCCATGGCGACGGCCCGCAGCCGGTCGAACGCGCGAGGCTCGGCACTGATCGCCTGGACAACGGAATCAATCCACTGCCGCTGCTTCTCCTCGATTACGGCTAGCGCGAGTTGTTCTTTCGACGAGAAGTGAAAGTAGAACGCTCCCTTGGTCAGTCCGCTGCGCGCGATGAGTTGGGCCATCGTCGTTTCGGCGTACCCGCGTTCGGCGAACACCTCAGCCGCAATCTGCAGCAGAAACGCGCGGGTAGCGGCGCCCTTCGGGGTGACCGCAGATGATGGCACGGCACGATTTTATCAGGAACCGACCGCCCGGTATGTCTAGACATACCGGGCGGTCGGTTTTATTGTCGACATTGTGGACTTTTCGGAAAGGTGACAGCCATGGAATACAAAGGCCAACGAGCGCTGGTGACAGGCGCTTCTTCGGGGATCGGAGCGGTGTTTGCGCGGGAGCTGGCTCGGCGGGGGGCCGATCTGGTACTCGTCGCCCGGTCTGCGGGGAAACTCGCCGCTCTCGCGGACGAATTGCGCGCTAAGTATGGGGTGGCTGCGGACGTCGTGGTCGCCGATCTGGCCAAACCGTCGGCGGCCACTGAGCTTGGCGAGTCGTTGCCTGGACGCGATCTGCAGATCGACATCCTGGTCAACAACGCCGGGTTCGGCCTATTCGCACCGGTTCACGAGGCCGATGGTGCGGTGCTGGCCGATATGGTTCGTGTCAACGTGGCGGCGCTGGTGGACCTGACGCGGTTGTATCTGCCGGGCATGGTCGAGCGCGACCGCGGGGCAATCATCAACGTCGGTTCAACGGCGGGATTTCAGCCGGTGCCCTACATGGCGGTCTACGGCGCGACCAAGGCCTTCGTGCTCTCCTTCACCGAGGCGCTGTGGGCCGAGACCCGCGGAACCGGCGTGCGGGTGACGGCGCTCTGTCCAGGATCGACCGACACCGGGTTTTTCGAGGTAGCCGGCGAAGACGCACAAGTGGGCCACCGCATCGCCCCAGAGCGGGTGGTGCAGGCGGCATTTCGTGCCCTTGATCGCCGATCGAGCACCGTGGTTACCGGCGGCTTGGAAAGCTGGATGTTGACTAATTCGTCGCGGCTAGCACCACGCCAACTGGTTGCCCGGATGGCCGAGCGCACCATGCGGCCGAAGAAGCGCGGCAGGCGGGCCGAGAAGACGCTGACCGGCTAGCGCCGATTAGATGTCGGTGTCAGGGGATCGCCGGGTGATCAGACACCCAGGGATGTGCCGACTCCAGTTGGGCCGCAACACGAATGAGGACATCCTCGCGGCCGTAGGCGGCGGCGAGCTGGATTCCGATAGGGAGGCCCTCGGTGTTGCGATACAGCGGAAGGCTGATCGCCGGCTGACCGCTCATGTTGAAGGGCGGGGTGAACGCGGCGAACTCTCCGGCGCGCCGCATCGGTGCCGTCGGCCGCGAGGGATTGTTCTCGAACTCGGCCAGAAGGGGCGGCGGTTCGGCCACCGTGGGGCTGAGTAGCAGGTCCCAGCCATCCGCCCACCACTGCTGCAGCGCTCGGCGGAAGGTCCACCCCGCCGCCTGCGCCGCGGCGTAGTCCACGGCGGTCAACCGCTGGGCTTGCCGGACGAACACCCAATTCACCGGCTCGATGTCGTCCGCGGTCATTTCACGCCCGAGCGTCTCGCCGAACCCGCGCGCAGCCATCGCCAACTGGACCGCCCACAACACCATGAACTTCTCGGTCAACGTGGTATCGGCGAGACATGCCGGCCATGCCGGCTCGACGATGTGGCCGAGCTTCTCCAACATTGCCGCCGCGGAGCGCACCGCCGACACGCAGTCCCCGTGTAGGACGTCGCCGCGCGGATGGACGTCGAGCAGGCCGACGCGCAACCGACCGGGGTCGGCCCCGACCTCCTCGACGTATGGCCGCAGCGGCGCCGGCGCGATCACGCTGTCGCCGACACCGGGACCGCGCACCGCATCGAGCAGCCTCGCCGTATCGCGCACCGTGCGGCTGATGCACAGTTCGACCCCCAGTCCCGCCTCGGCGCGCGCCGGCCCGACCGTGATCCGCCCCTGGCTCGGCTTGAGACCAAACAGCCCGCAGCACGAAGCCGGGATGCGAATGCTCCCACCCCCGTCCGAGGCATTGGCGAACGGCACCATCCCGGCTGCCACCGCAGCGGCGGCGCCACCACTCGACCCACCTGGCGTGCGATCCAGCGCCCACGGATTGCGGGTCGGCCCCCAGGCCAGTGGCTGGGTGGTCGGCAGGCTGCCCATCTCGGGGCTATTCGTCCGCCCCGCGATGACTAGCCCGGCCGCCTTGAACCGGGCCACCAGCGTTGTGTCAGCGCTGTCGATCTTGCCCGCCTGTTTCAGCGCGACATTGCCGTTCGACAGGGTCTGACCGGCGAAATTCGTGTAGAGGTCCTTGAGTAGAAACGGGACGCCGCGGAACGGTCCGTGTGGCAGGTCCGGATCGGCGGCCACCGATCGGGCGTGATCGAACCAATCGATGATTACCGCGTTCAACCGCGGGTTCGACTGCTGGATGCGGTCGACCGCCGCTTCCAACAGCTCGCTGGGTGTGACCTCGCCCTTGGCCACCAACGTCGCCTGGTCTGTGGCATCCATCCACCGTGTCTCGTCGGCCAGACCGCTCATGGCTTTTGGTGTACCACTTGATTTCGAAGGTAGAGCGACCCGGGGTCATGTGATCAAGACCGCGGTGCACGAGTCGCAATTGCACCGGGCCGCCTTTACGCTCGTTGGTTACACGAACTTAACGGGGGTTTGCTGGTGAGTTTGCTAAAGGGGCGACGTATGTCCAGAGACAGGCTCGCCCTCGTCGCGCCCGCCATCTGCCTTGTCGTCGCCTCGTGTTCGGCGACCGTGTCGCCGCCCGCGTTCACACCGCCTACCTCCAGTACTTCAACGACCACCACCAGCACGGTTCCGCCACCGGCTCCGGTAACGGGCCCGTTGGAAAAAGATTGGAAAAGCTACGGCGGCACGGCCTACTTCGGATGTCCGGAAAAATTCTCGGCTGCCAAATCAGCACTCAACGACATCCGCCCCAAAGTATTCGATACGAAATCAGGACAGTATGTTGCGCCTGCTCTTCCCACGATCCCCGCCGGTGAGAACCTAACCGGAGGCATGTGCGCGCTGACGGGCACAGCGGACGATATGAAGGTCGTCTACCTGGTAACGACCGTCAAACCGGCCCAAGCGCCAGCACCCGAAGTCACCAAGACGACCGCCTATGCCTTCGATTTCAAGTCAGGCCAGCCGTTGGCAACCAAAGAGCAGCAGCCTCCCACCCCTGACCTGAAATTGACCCCAGCGAACGAATGGGGGCTCGCCGCAACCACATCCGGCGTCGCGTGGGTGAACGCCTTCACCGATGGCCACGCCACCGCGTCACCGCCTCGGACCGTCATCCTTTCCAATACCGACTTGTCGATGGCGTGGAACGACCCGCAGCCCGGCCGGGTCTGGCAGGACGTTCTTGCTTTCCAGCGAAACACGACGGAGGGCAAGACGTCGGGAGCCGAGTTGCGCCGGCCGAACGGGGAAGCGATATATCAGGACAACGATGTATCGAGTGTCGACGCCGAATTATCCGATGGGCCAGACAAACTCGTGAAGATCACTCACCAGGACTCGCCCGCGGTCGTATCGACCATGTTCTTTGACCTGAACGCCAAATCCATCATCAAAATCGGCGATTCCGACAGAATTTCCGGCGGTGGGTTGGCCGCCACATTGTCGGACGGGAAATTATTCGTCGACGGTCGCAACTCGGATAACTCGCAGTTCGGGTTCGGGGTGTGGAACCTGCGGACACAACACTGGGATTTGTTGAAGACCCGCGAAGACGCGAGCAAGATGTCGATTTCCAAATTGGCGTTCTTTGAAGACCACCTCTACATCACGAACATCGGCGACACTTTTGCCGTCCTCGCCTTGCCGGCCACTGATCCGATCTCGACGACCTGGTCCGTGCGGCCTTTCGCGCGCATATTGGGCTGGACACTGATATGCCGCGGTGAGAATGCTGCCGCCTTGAACGGAGACTGCAAGGACATCGTGATGGTGCAAGACCAGGACGGCCACTACCCCGGTCCGTGGTTCTGAGTCAGCGTCGGTTTCACCATCCACCCCGCATGCTGACGCTGTGGACGCCGGCTGGTCATTGGCGGCGTATAACCCCTGATCTTGGTGGCAGGTACAGGATTCGAGCCTGTGTAGGCGTAAGCCGACGGATTTACAGTCCGCTGTTCTCGCCGTTTGGTGATTCAAGCTGTGTTGATTGTCAGACAAAACGCGAGGTCAAACAGTTGGTCGCGTTGGCTGATGGAAGCTGTTGTCAGCTCTACTGCGGACGGCCTGCGGACGATTGCCGGTACCGGGCAGCCAGCACACGGAGGCCAGATTCACCAAGGCGAGCGTCAGGGTGTCCCGCATCTTGCGGTTCGGGTGCGCGACGGCACCGGTCTGGTGGGGCCGCTGGTCATCCCCGGCGTCACCAGTTGCCTCGTCAATCCCTAAAGGGAAACACCTATCGGCACCATTGGGAACACCGGACACGCGAGAAACCACTTTGAGTCCCCCGACAGCTGTGTCCGACCGGACAGCTGTGCCGGGCACCGCCAGCCCGAGATGACCGATTCGACATGGAACAAAAGGCGTACAGTGAGTACACCGGTCAAGGTAGCGACCACGACTTGGGTCCGCGTTCTGTGCTGCCGCCGAAAACCTAAGTGGTCGGAATAATCACCGCGCCCTCATCGCACCCGGGTGCCAGATCCCGAGGGTGCAGCAATGCTCGACCACACATCATCCAAAATCACTCCCGCAGAACTTGCAGGCTTCATGCCCACCGTTGAGGCGCAGCTCCGCCATGAGTTGCGCGACTATGCCGTCGAGCTACGGCAGCTTGCCTACACCCTGCCCAACGGTGTGGGCGAGCACGATCTGCTTCGATTGTCGGGTCGGATGCGCGCTACTGCCGATCAAGCGGTCGCCAAGGGAACCTAGCCAACCTCCGATGATCCATCCGGTCGCAGTCCGGCCCCGGGCTGATCCCGTACGGTTGTGCGTGGCCCGCCCGCTAGGCCACGATATCGACGGCGCCTGGTGGCCACGCGCAGTCCGCATCGCCAACGAATTACCCCACCTTGTCGCGGTCCTGATCCCCTTGCTCGGGCACATCACGTCCATCGACGTCAACTGGCCACCGCAAAAAGGACCACCCGACTTGAACTGGCTGGGCTGGCGATACAAACCCCAGCATGTGATGACCGTCAACGGCGACGACGCAACCGCCAACCTTTTGATTGTCCCGTGCGCGACCCACAGCGCGCTCGCCCTAATGGTGCTGCGCCGAGCCGCCAACCTGTCCATCACCGCCGTCGACCGTGAAAAACCCGCGTTTCTGACCGCTGGCTCGATTCTGCTTGCCGCCCAACAACAATGCGTCGCGACCAAGACCGATAACCCCTGCTGGCCAACGCGAGTTGATTTGCAAAGGGGGCGTCGCAAGGCATGACCACCCTGCAGGGCCAGCCCACCAGGGCGGCGGCCGAGCGGGCCAAGGCAATGGCCAACAGCGTGGAAGCGAACCAACGCCGCCGCAGGCGCGAGCCACCCGTCATCGACTGGGACGAGGCCATCGCCAACCTACTCGACATCCTCGACGACATCTACGATCCCGACGTCGTCATCTGAGTCGTCAGCCACGACTCATCTTCTTCTGGTGTGACCTCGGCGCGAACGAATCCTGCTAAGGGCAGGTTTCACCACGAGAAAATCTGCGATTACGTCCGCCCCAACGGCGTACAATCAAGCGTCTGACCAGGACGTTTACCTCTTGCATGGTGCTGTTATCTTTGCGTCACACCTGCCCTCTAGCAAACCGGAG
>DASXMA010000463.1:0-10801 GCA_036495965.1 Mycobacterium sp. | reverse complement strand
TCGATGTCGACAGTGCGATCGGAGTAATGCGACAACTTGTCTTTGGGGTGGTCAAATAAGCGCAGATTCTCCGGATTTATACCGAGGTCGACATACCACTGCAGCCGGGTGTCGATCCAATATTGGTGCCAGTCCTTCGCGGTCGAGGGCTCGACAAAGAACTCCATCTCCATCTGCTCGAACTCGCGGGTTCGGAAGATGAAGTTGCCCGGGGTGATCTCGTTGCGGAAACTCTTGCCGATTTGACCGATACCGAACGGCGGCTTGCGCCTGGCGGTGGTCACCACGTTGGCAAAGTTGATGAAGATGCCCTGGGCGGTTTCGGGACGCAGATAGTGCAGTCCCTCTTCGGTCTCGATGGGTCCGAGATACGTCTTGAGCATCATGTTGAACTCACGCGGCTCGGTCCACTGGCCGGGCCCGCCGGTCTCCGGGTCGCGGACGTCGGCCAGCCCGTTGGGCGGCGGATGCCCGTGCTTGGCTTCATAGGCCTCGATGAGGTGGTCGGCACGGTAGCGCTTGTGGGTGATCAAAGACTCGACCAGCGGGTCATGAAACACCTCGACGTGCCCGGAGGCCACCCACACCTGTCGCGGCAGGATGATCGACGAATCGATTCCGACGACGTCGTCGCGACCGGTGACCACCGACCGCCACCACTGCCGTTTGATGTTCTCTTTGAGTTCCACGCCCAGCGGGCCGTAATCCCACGCGGATTTTGTGCCCCCGTAGATCTCGCCCGAGGGGTAGACGAAGCCCCGCCGTTTGGCCAGGTTGACTACGGTGTCGATGACGGACGCCACGGGGTGGGGCACTCCCTTTCCGGGTCGGGGCGAACACGTGCGGCAATCAACCGCCGTGCGCAAAACATCAGTCATCGTATCGACCAGCGCAGCGGTCTTTGACATGCGTCATCATGCATGTGACAGTGGAAGGAGGCTATGCCCTTCCAACGGCAGGCGCTCCTACGACCCGGGCCTTCTCGAGGTGATGACTCTCCCATGGTGATGTCCTCCTCAACGCCGACGGCAGCCGACGGCTCGTCGTCGACCGCGACCTCGGAGCTGGGCGCGGTTGCTCACGAGCACGGCGGGGCCGGGTCCGGGGCGCACGCCGAATTCGCTGAATACCCGGTGCCGCCGGCGCGGGAGGTTCTCGACGCCGCCGGGGAGCTGCTGCGTGCGCTGGCCGCACCCGTGCGGATCGCCATCGTCCTGCAATTGCGCGAATCCCACCGCTGCGTACACGAATTGGTTGACGCGCTGAGCGTGCCGCAGCCGCTGGTCAGCCAGCATCTGAAGATTCTCAAGGCTGCGGGTGTGGTCGCCGGGGAGCGATCCGGCCGCGAAGTGCTTTACCGGCTCGCCGATCACCACCTCGCGCACATCGTCGTCGACGCCGTCGCGCACGCGAGCGAGGACACACCGTGACGGGAACGAGCGTCCGCTCAACCCGCCAGCGGGCCGCGATTTCCACGCTGTTGGAGACGCTTGACGAATTCCGCTCGGCCCAGGAATTGCACGACGAGCTACGCCGCCGCGGGGAGAACATCGGCCTGACCACCGTCTACCGGACGTTGCAGTCGATGGCAGCGGCGGGAATGGTCGACACACTGCGCACCGACACCGGAGAGTCGGTCTACCGCAGATGCTCGGAGCACCATCACCACCATCTGGTGTGCCGCAGCTGTGGCTCGACTATCGAGGTGGGCGACCACGAGGTCGAGCAGTGGGCGGCCCAAGTGGCCGCCAAACATGGCTTCTCGGATGTCAGCCACACCATCGAGATCTTCGGCACTTGCTCAGAATGCGGATCCTGACGACCTCAAGACGTCAGTGTGAAGCTGGCCGCACACTCGGCACCGAACGTGAAGCTGGCCGCACACTCGGCGGCTAAAGGCTGAGCAGTTTCAAGACGTCAGTGTGCGACGTATCTGGGCGCCCGTATCCAGCACCAGCAAAATCAGGGTTCGCAAAGCGTCGTCGGCTAAGCCTGCGCCGGGAAAGTTGTACCGCAGCATCACATCCGCGGTCTTCGCCGCACCTTTGCCGGAGTTACGCTGCACCGCCTTCTCGCTGACCTTCTCGACCAGGGTCACATTGCCGAAGTTACTGTCGTGTGCGTGCTTGGCCACCAGATCGCTGACCTTCCTGGTCAGCGGCAGATCCCACGCCAATATCTGGGTGAGCGACACCAGGTCGAGGCCCTCGGCGATGTTCACCACCCGCAACGACGCGAGTGTGCCGTCATGGTGAACGGTTAGCGCGCCGTCGGGTTCGTCCTCGACGGGCAACACGTCGCGGAGAATCGATGCCAGGCGCTCCTGCAGTGATGGCACTAGGCACTCCCGAACCTTCGATTGCGCGACGCGTATTCCTCGCAGGCCGCCCACAAGTCGCGCCGGTCGTAGTCGGGCCACAGCTTGTCTTGAAAGATGTACTCGGCATAAGCCGCCTGCCACAACATGAAGTTGCTGGAGCGCTGCTCCCCCGATGTCCGCAGCAAGAGGTCTACGTCCGGGATGTCGGGCCGTTGCAGGTGGCGTGCGACAGTAGACTCGGTGATCCGCTCCGGATTTAATCTGCCCGCCTCCACCAAGAGAGCGATATCTCTTGTGGCTTCGGCGATTTCGGTGCGGCCGCCGTAATTCACACAGTAATTCACGGTGATGACATCGTTGTGCGTCGTCATGGCCTCCGCGACCGCCAATTCATTGATGACACTGCGCCACAGGCGTGGCCGTGAGCCCACCCACCGAATCCTGACCCCGATTGTGTTGAGGTTCTTGCGGCGCAGGCGCACCACGTCGCGGTTGAATCCCATCAGGAAGCGCACTTCCTCAGGAGAACGCTTCCAGTTCTCGGTGGAGAAGGCATACAGGCTAAGCCACTTGACACCGAGTTCAATTGCACCGCAGACGATGTCGATCACGACCGCCTCGCCCGCCCTGTGGCCGTCGGTACGGCTCAGTCCGCGTTGTGTGGCCCAGCGGCCGTTGCCGTCCATCACGATGGCGACGTGATTGGGCAATCGGTCGGCCGGAATCGCCGGTGCAGCCGCTTTCGAAATGTGCTGCGGTGGCCGGCATGGGCCACCATCTGCGGACGGCGGCAGTTCCGGGAAGACAACCGGCCATGCCGACCTGTCCGGAAAGGTCGGATAGTCGTCGGGTGCGGGGGGAAGCTGCGGGAAGTCAGTGGACTTCAGCTTGCGCTCGGCCTTTCGCCCGGAGCCGGTGACCCGGTACTTAACCACAGGCCTCATCCTGCCCGATCAGCGCTGCGCGCCGTTCGGCGATCTGCCTGTCGATCTGATAGGTGCGCTCCACCAACGGCAACGTCTTGAGCTGCCGTTCCAGATGCCATTGCAGGTGTGCGGCCACCAATCCGCTGGCATAGCTTCGGTGGGATTGCGGCGCCGCCTCGGCGGCCTCCCAATCCCCGTCGTGCAGTGCGGACATCAGGTCCAACACGCCCAGCGGCGGTGTGGTGGAACCGGCCGGCCGGCACTGCGCGCAAACGCTGCCCCCGGCGGCGATGTGAAATGCCCGATGCGGGCCGGGCGTGGCACAACGGGCGCACTCGGTCAGTGCCGGCGCCCATCCGGCGATGCCCATGGCACGCAGCAGATAGGCATCCAATAGCAGGTCACGGGGACGGCGTCCGTCGGCCACCGCCCGCAGCGCGCTCACCGTAAGCCGGTGCAGAGCCGGGGCGGGTGCCCGCTCCTCACCGGCGAGGCGCTCGGCGGTTTCCAACATCGCGCATCCGCAGGTGTATCGGCCGTAGTCGCTGACGATGTCGGTGGCGAACGCGTCGATTGAAACGACCTGGGTGACGATGTCGAGGTTGCGTCCGGGGTGCAGTTGCGCATCGATGTGCGCGAACGGCTCCAGCCGCGCGCCGAATTTGCTGCGGGTGCGGCGAACACCCTTGGCCACCGCGCGAACCAGCCCGTGATCGCGAGTCAATAAGGTCACGATTCGGTCGGCTTCGCCGAGCTTGTGCTGGCGCAACACAACAGCCCGGTCTCGATACAGCCGCATCACAATAGTTTTGCACCCCGCCGCGACATTGCGGGTATCCGCGCCGTTAGTCTCGTACCCCGTGATTGGCGCTTCTGGGTCCGTTTCCGGGTCCGCTTCCGGGTCTCGCGGCCAGCGCCTGCCCACATTGACTGACCTGCTCTATCAGCTTGCCAGCCGCTCCGTGACGTCCGTCACATTGGCGCGCCGGTCCCTGCGCGCTATCGATCTCAGTCAGTCCACCTTGAACGCCTTCCGCGTGGTGCTCACCGAGTCTGCGCTGGCCGACGCCGCGGACGCCGATCGGCGGCGAGCCGCCGGTGACACGGCACCACTGTTGGGCATTCCGATCGCGGTCAAGGACGACGTCGACGTTGCCGGAGTGCCAACCGCGTTCGGTACCGAGGGGTACGTCCGGCCCGCCACCCACGATGCCGAGGTGGTCCGCCGTCTGAAGGCGGCCGGCGCGGTGATCGTCGGCAAGACGAACACCTGTGAACTAGGCCAATGGCCGTTCACCAGCGGACCCGGATTCGGACACACCCGTAATCCCTGGTCCCGTCGGCACACTCCGGGCGGGTCGTCCGGCGGTAGTGCGGCCGCGGTGGCCGCGGGACTGGTCACCGCGGCTATCGGGTCTGATGGCGCAGGCAGCATCCGGATCCCCGCCGCATGGACACACCTGGTGGGCATCAAGCCGCAGCGCGGCCGCATATCCACCTGGCCGTTGCCGGAGGCGTTCAACGGCATCACGGTCAATGGTGTGCTGGCGCGCACGGTGGCCGATGCCGCGCTGGTGCTCGACGCCGCGTCCGGGAATATCGAAGGCGACCGGCACAAGCCGACCCCGATCAAGGCATCCGACTATGTCGGGATCGCTCCCGGTCCGCTGAACATCGCGCTGTCAACTCGATTCCCGTACACCGGTTTTCGGGCCAAGTTGCACCCCGAGATCCTGGCTGCGACGCGAAATGTGGGCAAGCAACTCGAGCTGCTCGGCCACACTCTGGTGACCGGTAACCCGGACTACGGGGTGCGGTTGTCGTGGGACTTCCTCGCCCGGTCCACCGCGGGCCTTCGGGACTGGGAAGAGCGGCTGGGCGACGGTGTCAACCTGGACCCCCGCACCCTGTCCAATCTGCGCATGGGCCACGTGCTGGGGCAGGCGATTTTGCGCAGCGCGCGCATTCATGAGACCGCGGCGCAGCGTCGAGTGGGATCGATCTTCGACATCGTCGATGTGGTGCTGGCCCCGACGACTGCGCAGCCACCCCCATTGGCGCGCTCCTTCGACCGTTTGGGCAGCTACGGCACCGATCGCGCGATGATCGCCGCGTGCCCCCTGACATTTCCGTGGAATGTGCTGGGCTGGCCGTCAATTAACGTGCCGGCGGGGTTCACCTCCGACGGCCTGCCGATCGGTGTGCAGCTGATGGGACCGGCCGACAGCGAGGGCATGCTGATCTCGCTGGCCGCCGAGCTGGAGGCCGTCTGCGGCTGGGTGAACAAGCAACCAATGGCGTGGTGGCAGCACGGGACTCAGCCTCCACAAGATTGACAGGCGCTAAAAGCCTAACCGGCCAAGCTGTTTCGGGTCACTCTGCCAGTTTTTGGCGACCTTGACACGCAAGTCGAGATAGACCTTGGTCCCGAGCAGTTTTTCGATCTGACGCCGCGCCGCGGTACCCACTTCCCGCAGCCGGGCGCCACCCTTGCCGATGATGATCCCCTTCTGGCTGTCTCGCTCGACGTAGAGGATCGCGTACACGTCGATCAAATCGTCACGATCATCGCGCGGGCTGACTTCGTCGATCACCACCGCCAACGAATGCGGCAGTTCGTCGCGAACTCCCTCGAGGGCGGCCTCGCGGATGAGCTCGGCCATCAGCATCTCTTCGGGTTCGTCGGTCAGCTCGCCGTCGGGGTAATAGGCCGGGCCGGCCGGCAACGCCGCGGCCAGCACGTCAATCAGCACATCCACCTGGGCACCGGTCACCGCCGACACTGGGACGATCTCGACGGAATTGGCTGAGTCTTTTACGAGTTCACTGACTGCTACCAGCTGCGCGGCCACCCGGTCTTTGGGCACTTTGTCGATCTTGGTGACGATGACGACGAGCGTGGTCGTGGGAGCGACCGAGCGAATCTGATCGACGATCCAGCGGTCTCCTGGACCGATTCCCTCGTCAGCCGGGATACACAGACCGATGACGTCGACCTCGGCGTAGGTGTCGCGGACCAAGTCGTTGAGCCGTTTGCCCAGCAAAGTGCGCGGCCGGTGCAAGCCAGGGGTGTCGACCAGAATGATCTGGAAGGTCTCCCGGTGCACGATCCCGCGAATGGTGTGCCGGGTGGTCTGCGGTCGCTTCGACGTGATCGCCACTTTGGTGCCGACCAGAGCATTCGTCAGCGTCGACTTGCCGGTGTTCGGTCTGCCAACCAAACATACGAAGCCAGAATGGAATTCAGTCATGTCACCGAGCTTCTCGGCGTCATGTCGGAATCCCCTCGCGGTCGGTAAGGATGACCACCGCTGTCGGGGACAGTTCACGGACCGAGGCAATGCCGGGATCATCGGCGGATGCGGCCACCAGCACGGCGGCCTCCAAGCCAGTCGCCCCACTGGATGCGGCAGCGGCCACCGCGGCCTGCAGGCCGGTCAGCTGCAGTGTCGACAAGTTCACTGGCGCGGCCGCATACGTGCGGCCATCGACATCACGCACAGCAGCGCCACTGTCGGCTTCGGCACGGGCCATTGCGGCCCGCGCCAGCACCACCAGCTTGGTGTCCTCGGCGTCCAGCTGCTCAGCCATCATGATCGCCTCCATGCTCTACGGGTTCGGCCGGGCTCAGCAGAACGGTGCCGATCCGTACCCGCCCTCGATGATCGGGTCCACCCTCAGCACGTAGCCGCAAGCCATGCGATGTCACCTCAGCGCCCGGTAGCGGAACCCGGCCCAACTCCAGGGCGAGCAGGCCGCCCACGGTATCGATGTCGAGGTCGTCATCGAATTCCACGCCGTAAAGTTCGCCGACATCTTCGATGGGCAGCCGCGCAGAGACCCGAAAACGTTTGTCGCCCAGGTCTTCTATCGGGGCGGTCTCTTCGTGGTCGTACTCGTCGGCGATCTCGCCGACGATTTCTTCCAGCACGTCTTCGATGCTGACCAGGCCGGCTATCGCGCCGTACTCGTCGACGAGTAGCGCCATGTGGTTGCGGTCGCGCTGCATTTCACGCAGCAGCGCATCCAAAGGCTTGGAATCCGGCACGAACACCGCTGGTCGCATCACCTCCGAGACTTTAGTGTCCCGCCCGCCGTTGGCCGACAAGAATGTCTGCTGGACAAGGTCTTTCAGGTACACGACCCCGACGATGTCGTCGACGTTCTCGCCGATCACCGGAATGCGGGAATGTCCGCTGCGTACCGCCAGATTTGTCGCTTGGCCGGCAAATTTGTCGCTTTCGATCCAGATCATCTCGGTGCGCGGCACCATCACCTCACGCGCCGGGGTGTCACCGAGTTCGAAGACCGACTGGATCATCCGTCGTTCATCAGCAGCCACGACGCCGCGTTGCTGGGCGAGGTCGACGACTTCGCGCAGTTCGATCTCGGATGCGAACGGTCCGTTCCTCAGGCCGCGGCCCGGGGTGAGCGCGTTACCCAGGACCACCAGCAGCCGGCTGATCGGCATCAACAGCCACGAGAGCGCCTGCAGCGGAAGGGCTGTCGCCAACGAAATGGAATACGCGTTCTGCCGACCGAGGGTGCGGGGACCCACACCGATGACGACGAAGCTGGTCAGCACCATGATGGTCGCGGCGCCGAACAGCGCCCACTTGATGCCGAAGTTGTCGTAGAGGAACACCACCAGCAATACGGTCGCCGTGATTTCACAAATTATCCGCAGCAGCACCACCAGGTTGATGTAGCGCGGCCGTTCGGACATCACCTTGAAAAGTGCCACCGCCCCGGGTCGCTCGTCGCGCACCAGCTCCTGGACCCGAGCCATCGATACCGTGCTGATGGCGGCGTCAATCGCCGCGAAAAGCCCTCCCAGCGCGATCAGCGCGATCGCGCCGAGCAGCTGAGGCACGCCGGTCAATTGTCGAAATACCTTGACTTGATCACGGACTCTCCTATGGCGGTGAGCTGCGATTTCACAGGTATTTTCCACCACCGCGCTGTTGTCTCCGTAGCGGGGCCCTGGCTTCCGCCTCAAGCCCGCAGCCGGCTTCTGCACGCGCCCGCGCCTCGGCTTCTAACTCCGCGCGCGACAGCTTCCGCTCGGCCCCTTTGTAGAAATCCATCACGACGAAAGCCACGCCGGCCAGCACCGCCAGCGCCAGCGGCGGCACGAACACGAATGAGTGCCCGGCCAATGCGCCTGGGAGGACGATCGTCAGCGGCACCGCGAACGCCACCGCGACCCACGGATCGCCATCCAGCCAACTAATACCCATTCTCGGAGACCACCACGACCACCGCGTGATCCCTCTCCTTCGCGGAGATACCGGCATCGCGTCGCCCGACTCGATGACAGCGTATGGGCCCGCGGGCTTGATCACCCTGTGAGCTTCCCATTGGCTCGCGGCGCTCGTCCAGCAGCGCGTCCACCACATCTATCGACCGCAACGGCCCACCCCGCTCCCGAGCCGCACGGCGAAGAGCTGTCGCCAATCGCAGCTCGGCGTCGATGGTCTCGAAGTCGCGCATGCGCGGAACGTAAGTCCGCGCGCTGAGCTGCTCTTGTTTTGCATCTGAGTCTTTGGCTGCCATCGTGTCCCTCTCTTCCTGCCCATCCCGGGGCGGGGTGCCCCAAAGCAGGACTTGGACAAACGATTGACAATAAAGTGGTTGACCATGGTTCCCGTGGTGCATGCGGTGCGACAATTTGCTGTTTGGCGAGACATTCGGCTGGGAATCTTCTGCGGCGCAGTCGCACCTCAGGGCGCTGCGGGAAGCTCGCCTTGATGGCTGGGGCAGTAGACGTCCACTGATGCAGTGACGAATCTGACCGCGGTCTTTCTAACGCGAGCGGGAAAAACGTGTAAGGCCGGATTGTCCCCATACGCACGGTTCATCACTTCGGTCACTACGGTCTCAACCGAGGCGCCGCCATCGAGTTCGCCACAAATTTCATGGGCCCGGTAGACGAGCCCCGGCACGTCATCGATGGCGGGAATCTGCTCTTGTTGGAGCTTCGCCAGAAACTGATCCTGCTGGCTTGGGTCGGCGCCTGCCGCGCCAGCGCAAATAATTGCGGCGGTCAGCACCACCGCAACGCCAACCAGAGCGTCTGCGAGGCTGGTGATGCCGGTGCGCACGGCAGGATTTCCATTTCTTCGGTGTCACTTGCTCGACATCTAATTTAATCGACACCAAGCGGTAACTCTGGAGGCGTCTGGCGCCTGCAATGATGGATATCGTAACTGGTTGTAGCCGTGAGTCACCACTGGACTTTCGCGCAAACCCGCAGATTAGGGGCACGGCGCGACAGCCGTACAGGCGTATGACCGCATCGGAACATAAAGGCATGGCGCCGTCGAAGACGACAGCTATGCGTAGACGGCGAATACATGCCGAGTATGCGGTAATCACCGCGTTGATAAGCACCGCCTCGAGCGTGGTGGGCGCGGCACAGTTGCCGGTGACGACGTGGCCCCGATCGGAGTGGGCTCATGCCGCGGCGAACGAACCGATGCACCAGGTCACTGGTGGCATCCAAAAGGGAGCCTACTGCGCAAACGATTTGTGGAAGCTACCACCGACATTCAACGCGTTCGCAACACCTGCTGCGTGGCAGAAATCAGCGGTCGATGAGGCTTACGCGGAGGAACACTACGGACAGGGCCGGTCGGAATCTGGCGCACACGGCGTGGCGCTCACCGCATTGATCAGGCCAGCCCCCGTGGGGGAGATTACGCCTGAGCCACAGATCCCGACACCGACGGTAAACCCGGTCGCGCCGCCTGTCGCGGCACCGCCACCTCGAGCAGAACAGCCGCTGTCCCCTCCGCGACGGCCGGCAGCACCCGCACCACAACCCGAGGCACCCGCACCACCACCCGAGGCACCCGCACCACCACCCGAGGCGCCCCCACCACAACAGGAGGCGCCTCCTCCCCAGCCTCCGCCGCGGGGCCATGTCCAGCTCGCACCGTGAGGCAAGAACTGTGACGTGCTCAAGCAGCATCTGAGCCGGACCGCCAATGTCCGCCGTTGGCTCGCCGGGCCCAGCCGGCCGCCACGGCACACGGCACCGCCAATCGCGTGGCCACCCCAAATTTTTCGGGTATCACTTGCAACGCGCGAAGTCGGTCAGATCGGCGCGATCGACACCGAACCCAGCTATCGACAAAACGGGCGACTACGAGCCGTCATCAGCGCCGCCGAGATGTACACCGGACTGAACGAATAACTCGTGGCAGGCGTCGCGCGCTCCGGTCTTGACCTGCTCTAGTTGTTCCCCGCACCAGAAGACGCCCGCCGCTTCAGCGACGGCATGCCGTCCACGCTGGAATCGAGAACGGTGGGATCTTTGCTATGTCGAAAGGTCTAGCTGCACCGTTCTACACGGCGCGGCGATATCGACCAATCTGAGTTACAGCCAATGCGCGGAGAGCACCTTGATTATTGGTTCAATCCCAACTTATTGAATGTGGCCAGGAGGGCGTGGTCTGCAGCCATGCTTTTCTAGGCGGTGATCGGGTGTGGCTCGCTCAATCCCTGTCGCCTGCGGGCTGACTACATACTGGCTTGCCAGCCCGGTCACCGC
>DASXMA010000462.1:0-2510 GCA_036495965.1 Mycobacterium sp. | reverse complement strand
CGCGGGTCTGCGCGCACCGCACGGTTGTCGGCGCCCAATGGGGGCAGCACGTACCGACATGCAGCATTGGCCTTTCCTTTCACCGTCGCGGCTGCCCCAGGACCGTCAGTGATCATCGGCGGCCGGATGACCGCCACTGAGCCCGGCGCCGTTGACAATTGCACGCTGTTGGGTTGCTCCGCTCGGGGTCTTGTCGATTGTCCTGGCCGCATGGTTGACTGGCGAGTCGAATAGTAAATCGCGCAATTGTTTTCGTCCGCGGTTGAGCCTCGAACTTACGGTTCCTTGCCGGGTGTCCGTCATGGCGGCGATCTCCTTGTAGGAGTATCCCGCAATGTCGGCAAAATACACGGCGATGCGAAACTGTTCAGGCAAGACCATCATTGCCGCCTTGAGGTAGGGGTCTGGCAGCATTTCGAGCGCCTGGTCTTCGGCCGACCGTAGGCCCCCAGGCGTGCGTGGGGCGCTGGCCACTAGCAGTCGATCGGTGATCTCACCAGTCGGATGTTGCGCGGGACGGCGCTTTTGCCTCCGATAGCTGCTGATATAGGTGTTGGTCATGATCCGCCGCAACCATGCTTTGAGGTTCGTTCCTGGCTCGAATGCCCGGAGACCGGCATAAGCGTTGAGCACCGTTTCTTGCACCAGATCCTCCGCATCCACTCGATTGGAGGTCATCCGAAGAGCTTGCCGATAGAGAGGCTCAAGGAGCGGGATGATGGCGCTTTCAAATTGAGCGCTCAACGGGCCGTCTGGCACCTTTGTACATTCCGCGCGCACGCGACCCACGCTATGTTCCTGCCATCGCGAAAAGTATTGGCACGCGTTGAGGCTGGCCACCGCTTGCCCGAGTCAGGCAGGGCCCGGCCGCAGGGGACCGGCGCGGGAGAGGGGTCCTGCCCTGCTCGACGACCCAGCCTGTCGAGGAGCGCGAGGACCAAATGCGCGAGCGTCTGGATGCAGCGGCGCCGGTCATCGCATCGTCTTCTTTCTGCCGCTGTACATGCGCGGCCAATTGCACCCTGACAAGTCCCGATCCGAGCTCGCCGACCCCGACCGAGGAACCGGTGAAGTAGCGAGTGGTGCCAGCTTCCACCGCCGCGGGGTGAGTGGTCATCACCCGCCGAGGCAATTCATCCGGGTGAGCGCCACCCACTACATCAAGTTGGCCGTCAGGGCTGTGGCTACTTGCTGTAGTGGTGCGCTGGCGGCTGCGCTTCGCCCTCGACCCTCGCGATCCGTCCGGTCGTCGAGGCCGTGGCAACTCACCTGCCCACTTTGCGTGGCGCCTTCGATGACGAAAACTGTTGAGGTCCCGGCGCACAGATCGCCGCGCTCTCACCGAGCGAAGCGTCGATCTGAGCGACCGGCGCGTCGTCGAGAACGCCATCCACGAACTCAACACCGAACAGCTCGTGCATCGACTGCTGCCGTGAACTTGCCGACCCGAACCACCGGTCTTGACGATTCGTCTGTCGTCTATCACCCGGGTGAGTGACGGAGGTGGGCGACGACAGTTCACCCCTCTGCGCGCCATGATCATAGCGTCTACAGCTGCGCAGCTGTGTGCTGTTGTCTCAGCACAGCAGCGGACCTGGCAGCGCGAATAAGACCTTGCAGATACGGAATGGAGACGGCGCTGATGGGGATTTCTGAATTCGATGATGTGCAGGCCCATCTGCTCGAACCAGAAGAAAGCCTGGACTCAGAACAGACTGGCATCGACCTCGACGAAGGCTACTCACCCCCGGAACGCCCGCGTGAACTGCGGGCGTGGGGTCTCACCGCGAGGGAAGCGCGTACCCATGAAAGTCTGGCGCGCCGACTGGCCCGTGAGGTGCCCGAAGTGACCGATCAGTGGGATGGCGACGGAATCGGTGATAGCGCCGACAGCGATGGCGAGCGAATCGACGATCAGGTCGGCGACATGCGCGCAGGTCGGCTCGTCGCCTTCGACGTCGACCCTACGGATCCAGGTACGGATTACCTTGCCCACGACGTCGGCATTGACGGCGGCGCCGCCTCGGCTGAGGAAGCCGCCATACATATCGTCGTCGATGAAGACACCAGCGCCGGTGAGGGATGGCGTCTCTGATGACCTGTCGTCCGGCCAGTTGGTGAGGTTTGAGCTGTGGTGACCCGCATTGTGATCCTCGGCGGCGGCCCGGCCGGGTACGAGGCGGCACTGGTCGCCGCCGCACGCGGTCCCGAGGTGGCCCAGGTTACCGTCGTGGACTCCGACGGTATCGGCGGTGCGGCCGTGCTGTGCGACTGCGTGCCGTCAAAGACGTTCATCGCCTCGACCTCGCTGCGCACCGAATTGCGCGGAGCGCCGGTGGGGTTCGACATCGATATCGCCGATGCCAAGATCTCATTGCCGGACATCCACCAGCGGGTCAAGATGCTGGCCGCCGCCCAGTCCGCCGACATCACCGCCGACCTGCTCAGCATGGGCGTCGACCTGATCGGCGGTCGCGGTGAGTTATTGGACGCCACGCCCGGGCTGGCGC
>DASXMA010000461.1:0-3113 GCA_036495965.1 Mycobacterium sp. | reverse complement strand
AAGTAGGACACCGCCGAACATACACAAAAACACCCCCGGCGACGGGGGTGTTTTTGCATTCACACATTTGCGTGGTCTAGTCAAATAACGTCAAATTCACCGATGCACGCTTTTTCTCCAATTCGAGCAGGGTTCGCTTTCGATCGAGCCCGCCGCCGTATCCGGTGAGGCTGCCGCTGGCACCGATGACGCGATGGCACGGAACGACGATTGCGATCGGATTGTGGCCGTTGGCCAACCCGACGGCGCGCGCGGCGCCGGGCGCACCGATCTGTTCGGCGATTTCTCCATACGACCTGGTGTCCCCGTACGGAATTGTCAGCAGCGCCTTCCACACCCGCTGCTGGAATTCGGTACCGCGCATATCGAGCTCGATATCGAAGTCGGTGAGGTCGCCGGCGAAATACGCGCGCAGTTGGTCGACGGCGTCATTGAATGCACCGGGATCGGCTGACCAATCGGCACGGCTGGGCTCGTAGGTCTGATCGACCATCCGTAGATTCGTCAATGCCGAGCCGCGCCCGGCCAAGGTCAACAGACCGATCGGGCTGTCGATGGTTCGGTAGTGGATCATGCAACCTCCTGAGGTGGCCAGTGGTTCACCGGATGCTCGAGCGTCGTCCACAGATGCTGAACGGCATAGGACCGCCAAGGACGCCAACGTGAGCTGTGCTCCAGCAGAGTGCGTTCATCTGTGGGCAAGCCCAGCTGCTTGGCGGCCATCCGAAGGCCCAGGTCGCTGGCGGGAAAAGCATCCGGGTCGCCAAGGCCGCGCATCGCAATTACTTCTGCGGTCCAGGGACCGATCCCCGGCAGGGCGAGCAATTGCTTTCGCGCACTGTTCCAGTCACTTCCGCTGTCCAGCACAACGGTTCCGTCGGCAAGGCCGGCTAGCAGGGCACTCAGCGTCCGCTGGCGTGCCTTGGGGACAGCCAGATGGACTGGATCGATCTCGGCGAGCTCTTCGACGGAGGGGAAGGTATGAGTCAGTGCGCCCGCGGGGTCGCTGATGGGCCGGCCGTACGCGGTAACCAGCCGGGCAGCATGGGTGCGCGCGGCCTTGGTCGATACCTGCTGACCCAGCACTGCGCGCACGGCGAGTTCGGCCTCGTCGATCGTGCGGGGAATCCGTTGTCCTGGTGCCTTGGCCACCACTGGGCACAGGTCCGAGTCACGGCTGAGCGCGTCGACGACCGCTTCGGGATCAGCGTCGAGGTCCAGCAGTCGTCTGCAGCGGGCGATGGCGGTCGCAAGGTCGCGGAAGTCGTCGAGCACGAGCAGGCAGCGGACGTGATCGACAGCCGGTGTCAGGGTGACCACGCCACCGCCGGAGGGGAGCCGCAGGCTGCGCCGGTACGCACCGTCGCGGATTTCCTCGCAGCCGGGCACGGCGCCGGCGGCCAGATGACCGAATGCACCCTCATAGGCGAACGGTGTGCGCACCGGCAGTCGAAGGCATACCGTCCCCGGCGAAGCGGCTCCGGATTTCAAGGACCCGAACCGGACCGCGGCGCGTTTGCGCAGCACCGTCGGTGTGCTTTCGAAGACCAGCCGGATGGTGTCGTTGAACTGACGGATGCTGGAAAACCCTGCGGCGAACGCGACATCGCCGAACGACAGCTGTGTGGTCTCGATCAGCACCCGGGCGGTTTGTGCCCGTTGCGCGCGGGCCAATGCAAGCGGACCGGCGCCGACCTCCGCCTGCAAAAGCCGCTCCAGCTGGCGGGTGGTGTAACCGAGGTGGGCGGCGAGGCCGCCGACGCCCTCACGGTCCACGGTGCCGTCGGCGATGAGCCGCATCGTCCGCGCAACGACGTCACCGCGCACATTCCATTCGGGCGAGCCCGGAGATGCGTCAGGACGGCACCGCTTGCATGCCCGGAACCCTGCCCGTTGCGCGGCCGCCGCCGTGGGATAGAACCGCACATTACGAGCGAACGGCGGCCGAACCGGACAGCTGGGCCGGCAGTAGATCCGCGTCGTCAGGACCGAGGTGACGAACCAGCCGTCGAACCGGGCGTCCTTGGACTGGACCGCCCGGTAGCAGCGTTCGAAATCTTCGTGCACGCTTCAACAGTTACACCTGCCCACCGACAAAACTGGCGGAAAACCGACATCGTAGTAACCGCGTAGGTCCGCGAAGGAGTCCATATGAACGAGCCGCAACCCGTCGCCGTTGAGAACTTCTCCCACGTATGTATCGGTGTCTCCGACATGGAGAAGTCGTTGGCGTTCTACACCGCGGTGCTGGGCATGGACGTCGTTTTCGACGTCGAACTCGGGGGAGCCGGACTCGATGCCGTGACCGGCGGCGCCGCGCAAAACGGCCGCATGATCGGAGGATTGATCGGTGGCGCAATGGTGGAGCTGCTCTTTCTGGGCGACGTGCCCGCCAGCCCTACTGGACCGCGCCTTGGCTATACCAACATGTCGTTTCGCGTCACCGATCTGGACGACGCATACGAAACCGTTCGGCATCAGCATCCCGAGGTGCGTACCGACGCCGCGGTTGACATCGGTGGTGTGCGAATGTTCTTCGTCTACGATCCCGATGACACGCCCGTCGAAATACTCGAGCTGCCCGCAGGCGCGCACACCACGTTGGAGCTTTGGCGACCTTAGGCGTCAGCCGGCGAGGCCAGCCGGACGGGATGGTCGTGCCCGCGAAGTGTCACGGTGTCGCCCAAAGACCAACGGACACTTTCCTTTTCGCTTGCCCTCTGCACGGTGTCTGCGGTCGCTAACAATCGGCCAGGACGTGACTTGGCCAGTTCGCACAGCCGGGCGGCCTCGTTGACCGGTTCGCCGATCACGGTGTATTCGAACCGTTCTTTGGCGCCGACGTTGCCCGCGACGACCTGACCCGCCGCCACGCCGATGCCGGCTTCGAGCTCAGACATGTCGTTGGCAAGCCGCTCGGCGATGGCCCGCGCGGCGCCCAGCGCCTCGTCCTCAGGATTATCAAGGCGATTGGGAGCTCCGAAGATGGCGAGCGACGCGTCCCCCTCGAATTTGTTGACCAGCCCACAATGCCGGTCCACCTCCTCGACGACAATCGCGAAGAAGCGGTTGAGCACTTGAACGACTTCGGACGGAGGTTTGCTGGTCACCAA
>DASXMA010000460.1:0-5535 GCA_036495965.1 Mycobacterium sp. | reverse complement strand
GGGGTAGCCGAGGATGAATTCTCCAGGCTTCAGCGGTCCCCCGGACCCAGGCGTGGGGTCTTCGCCGGATCCTTCGATCACCGGTTGCGACAACCGGTCCCGGAACCCGAAATGATCGTGGGCGTAGTTAAACGGCGGCGTTGCGTTGAGATCCAAAAACGACAGAACCCGCACGCCCGGGCACCGCGCGACCAGGTCATCATGGACGGCGGTGCAACGTTGGTGCTCGGCATCGTTGCGGGCGAACAGTATCGCGATCGCGTGCAGGTCGTCGCCGGCCAGTCCGCCCACCCAGTTGTCCGGGTGGTTGGCGCCGGTGTCGCCGAGAATGTCCGCGCGTGCGGCCATGCCCTCCCGAAACTCGTCGGGAAAGGTGGACAGCGACGCCTCGGAAACGCCCAAGGCCCGCAGGCCATTCCAGGTGAACGCAAGCGTGACCCAGCGATCGCTGCTATCCATCGTCTTGCGGACGTCGGCCGCCGACTGGGCCTTATCCACCAGTTCGCCCAGCCAGGCCCGCCCCCCAACCGCGTTGTCGAACGACAGAAACTCGTAGCGTCCGGTCATCGCCGGCGTGCGCGTCAGCAGGATGTGCTGGATGTTGTCGAGGTCAAGCATCGATTACTGCATCTGGTCGAGCATGTCGGAGAACGCAGCCTTGAGGCGAAGCGCCTTTTTGATCTCGTCCGCCGTGACATAGGGGTACTCCCCGTACTCGAGGAAGCTGGGGAATTGGTGTTCGCGCACAAACTTGATGAATGCCTCCGGGTTGGTTTGCCAGTCTTCCGGGAAGCCTTCCAGATTGGTGAATACCGTGGTGACACCCGACTGCGAGAAGAGCTTTATCGCGTCTTCGGTGTATTTGTCGAAGTCGGTGTCGAAAATGCCCTGGTACTGAAAATGCAGTCCGCCCCCGACGTCGAAGAGCACCCACCGCAGATAGTGCAAGCGCAGTGGGGCCAGCAGGTCCGGAGTTGACGTGATCGCGGCTTCGATCACCTTGCCGTATTCGCGAATCGCGGCCTCGCGTCCGGGTTTGACCTTGGCGATGATGGAAAACCCGTAACAGGCGGGGGTCCGGGGGAAGACCGGGCCGTATCGGCCGCGCTGCAGTTCGACGTAGCCCTCCGCCGGAATGGCCATGGCGGCGGGCTTGCCCCACTCGTGATCGATCGCCGGCATCGTCGTCGCTCCCGTCACCTGTTGGATTGAACGCGTCCGCTGGGCGGGACGCTACTACTTGATTCTGACTCTCCGGCTTCCTTTCGGTAAGGCCCTCTGTAACTCTGGGTGCGATGCCAGCTGGCCGGGATGTGCAGCCGTTGCGTGACAACAGGTTTGGCGATTTCGAGTTTGGGCGGTGTTTGGTTCGGTTACTCGAGTTCAGGGTCGGGGATCGATTCGGGGATTCGCGGGGCAGTGACGATCACGAAAATCAGCCGCTTTACCGCATACCGGGGAGTGGCCGGCGTAGGCGCCGGTTGTGTGCTGGGGGGAATGGCGATCGGTATCGTCGGCGCGCCATCGGCCGCCGCCGCACGTGACTGCAGTCCGGAGGGTGTGCAGGCCACCGTTTCTTCGGTGACCGGATCGGCGCGCCAGTACCTGGACGGCCACCCGGACGCCGACCAGGTGGCTATCGCTGCATCGAGCCAGCCACGTCCGCAGGCCGCGGCCACGTTGCGCGACTATTTCAGCACGCACCCGCAGGAGTACAGCGACTGCGCGGCATTTTGGCGCCGATCGACGACACCGAGCGTCAGTGCCACGTGATGGCGCTGCCGCCGAATCTCGAATCGGCCTACCACCAGTTCATGGCGGGATGATCCGGGAGGGTCGCTCTACAAACGCGCCGGCCGATGCGAAGATCACGGCCATGGATGTCGATCGTCCGGAAGATGACCAGCGCTGGGATCGCCGGGAACGCGGTGAAACCGAAATCGAACGGCTCGACCGCAATTGGAACAGCCTCCTGCAGGAGTTGCGGGTGGTGCAGACCGGCGTGCAGTTGCTCACCGGATTCTTGCTCACGCTGCCTTTCCAGCAGCGCTTTGATGTTCTCGGCGAACACATGCGGATGGTGTATTTGGCGACGGTGGGATTTTCGGTGGGCGCAACGGTATTGCTCATTTCCCCGGTCGCCATGCACCGGCTGCTGTTCAGGCGGCACCGCTTGCAGGTGCTGGTGTCGGCGGCGCACCGGTGTGCCTATGCCGGGCTTGGGTTGCTCGGCGCCGCTCTGACCGGGGTGACCGTCATCGTCTTCGCCGCGGTATCCAGTCGCAACGTGGGCTTCGTAGCTGGAGCGTGTGCGCTGGCGCTGTTTGCGTTTTTCTGGTGGGTGTTACCGCTGATCCTGCGTATCCGTGGGATGTAGCCGGCTACGGTCAGCGGCTGGGCGCCAGCGCCGCGATGCGGGTGGATTGCAGGCGATCGAGGAGATCCTGCGGGTCTGCGAAGATCGGTGCGGCGCCCGCCGCCTGCAGTTCTGCGTGCGCGATGCCGCCGCTCAACAGTCCGATGCAGGGCAACCCGGCGCCCGCCGCGGCGTGTGCATCCCATACGGCATCTCCGACGAACACGGCCTGGTTGGAGTTGACGCCGGCCCGGTCCAGGGCGACCTGCACGATGCCGGGTTCAGGTTTGGCGGTGTCTACGTCGCGTGACGACGTCGTTTCGGCGATGATGTCGTCGCAGCCAAGCACCTTGCGCAGCATCTCGAGCTCGTCGTCGGGTGCCGAACTGGCCAGCACCACCTGGAGGCCGAGCCCCGCGACCCGGCGCAGCAACGCTTGGGCGCCGGGCAACGGTGCTATTAGGGATGCCGTTTCGCGGTAGTACCGGCTGTGTGCGTCGCTGAGCCGGTCTTGCACATCAGCCGGGGCGTCGTCGGATAGCTTGCGCACCAACTTCGAGCCGTCCATGCCGATGCAGCGGTGGATGTGCCAAGCCGCGACCATTATGCCTTCGGCGTCAAAGGCACGTTGCCAGGCGTAGACATGCAGGTAGTTGGAATCAACCAGGGTTCCGTCTACGTCGAACAGAACCGCGGGAGTGCGGACGGGTTTCATCGCTCCGGCATACCCACCATTGGCCCGGCTGACACGGCCGGGGGGCCGTTTCGGCCCTCCGAGCGGTGGGTAGACCTGCGACGAGATTCCAGGGCGGCTGTCGAGACGATGGCCGCTACTGGTATCGCCCTACGAACGACGTTGATATACAGACTTTTTCATGAGGGGAAACGTTGGATTACCCGCGGTGGGCGCCGGCTGGCTGGTATTCGGCCATCACGGAGTCGGCCGGGCCGAACTGCAGCAGTGGGTGGCCACGCATTCCGACGCAGCCCCGCCGGGCGGTTGACCGCCCGTTGTGCTGCCGTCGGCACGGCTGGTTGAGGCGCCAAACGGCGTCAATTGTCGCGCACGCAATTTCTTCGGCTCGACGGGTGTGAATGGCTCCTGAACGGGGTATCGCCTGAGCCACGGGTGAGTACAGGGAAGTGCGTCAACCCGGCCCTCCGCGGGAAGGAGCACCAATGGCCACCGCAAGCGATTACGACGCACGCCGGGTGTCCGACGTCGACACCCAGGACCGGTCGGCTCTACGCGAGCTCGCGCCCACTCTGCCCGGTTTGCCCACGGCAATCGTCGACGACGATCCCGACGTGCCCTTCTTCGAGCTGCCCGGCGCGGACCTGTCCGGTGAAGAGCTTTCGGTGACGGTAATTCCCCAGCGGGCTGACGAATTCACTTGCTCGAGCTGCTTTCTGGTGCAGCACCGCAGCCGGTTGCGCAGCTCGAGTTCCGGGCTGCCGATCTGCGCTGACTGCGCCTAATGCCGCTGCGCTCGTAGTCGGCGGCGTTGGGAGCACGGGAATAAAATCGGGACATGGACGGCATTTTGGTTTTCGACGGCCAATGCGGGATGTGCACTCGCGTGGTCAATCGAATGGCTCGCTGGAATCGAACGGGCCGGCTTCGCATCGAACCGCTGCAGGCTCCGGGCGTGGCCGAGCGAGTTGGGGTTCCCGATGACCGGTTGCCGGAGTCGGCGTGGTGGCAGGACGCGTCCGGCGCGGTCTTCGCCGGCGCCCACGCAATGAATGCGGCCCTTTCTACAGCGCTCGGCACGCCGCTGCCGTTGTGGATTTATCGGCTCCCCGGAATCTGCGCGCTGCAGAACGTCGTCTACCGCTGGGTGGCGGCACACCGATATCGCTTTCGCGGTGTGACGCCGCTGTGCGAGGCCGAACCCGAGCGGTGCGCGTAGTCGAACACTGGGCCGCGGCACGTTGACCCGCTAGCACCGCCGTGTTTCTGTCGTACCTGTGGCAGCATCCGCACTTGGCCCGGACAACGCGCCGGATGCTCTGCGCCGTCCGCCCGGACTTCCTGCTCCCCGCTGATGCTGGACGTGATCGTCAAGGTCATCTTCGGTGTCGACGATCCCGACGAAGTGCGGCGACTGGGCCGGCCCTTCGAACGTCTGTTGAACCTCGGTGTGTCAGAGCAATTGACCGTCCGCTACGCGTTGCGTCGCTTGGGTACGTTGCGAGTGTGGCCGGCCCGGGATCGAGCCAATAGGGAGATTGACGACGTCGTCATGCCGCTGATCGCCCAGCGGCGAAGCGATCCCCGGCTGAACGAGCAACTCGACATTCTGGCACTGCTCATGTGTGCTCGTGGCGAGAATGGAGAAGTACTGTCAGACAGCGAGATTCGCGACGATGTGATCACGCTGATGCTGGCGGGTCATGAAACCACCGCGACCACGCTGGCATGGGCGTTCGACCTGCTGCTGCACCATCCCGATGCACTACAACGTGTGCGGGAAGAAGCCGTGAACGGCGAAGAGGAGTTCACGACGTCCGGTTCCGCCCTATCGCGGCCTCCGCGTTGTAGCGCAGCGCACGACTCGCCTGCGCCGAATTGTCATAGCCATCCACTAGCTTCATCGGATGAATGGGTGTCGGGTGGCACCGACAGATTGAACAGCTTGAGGAGTCATGGAGAAGCTACTCGGGTCCCTGCCCGTGTTCGGGTTCGCTCTCCCTTGGTATTTCACTCAGCAGGTCACCAGAAGCGTGACGGCTGGATTCTCGGCCGGGTTGGGCGGTCTCGTCGTGACAGTGCTTATCCTCTTGTGGCTGTCGGTTCAACGGGACCGCTTCCGAATCGGTTTACACCGAAGACGTGACCTCAAACGCGTGGCGTCGGGGATGGCAGCTGTCGATCAAATGTCGGGTGTCGAGTTCGAGGAATTCGTTGCGGCACAACTTCGAACCAGGGGGTGGAGTGTCATTCGCACCTCTAGCACAGGTGACTATGGGGTGGATCTGATCGCCAAGAAACGCAGCACCTGCATGGCGGTCTAATGTAAGAGGCTGGCAAGGGCTGTCGGCGTCGCCGCTGTGCAGCAGGTTGTCTCCGGCGCACGGCACCACGGTTGTGATCAAGCGGTCGTGGTGACAAATCAAGCGTTCACAAAGGCGGCTCGCCAGTTGGCGACCACTCACCGCTGCCGTCTCGTCGGGCG
>DASXMA010000459.1:0-10505 GCA_036495965.1 Mycobacterium sp. | reverse complement strand
CCTGGCGGCTGGACGGCGCATGGACCACACCACTGGTCGCGGTCGCACAAGGCTGGTGCATGACGTTGGGTATCGAATTGCTGCTGGCTGCCGACATTCGCATTGCCGCGGCCGGAACCCGGTTCACCCAGCTTGAGGTGCGGCGTGGGATCTACCCCTTCGGCGGCGCGACGATCCGCCTTCCGCGTGAGGCGGGGTGGGGCAATGCCATGCGCTGGCTGCTCACCGGCGACGAGTTCGACGCCGCCGAGGCGCACCGCATCGGGCTCGTCCAAGAAGTGGCCGACGATCCGGCGGCAGCCTTGGCCCGGGCGCGCGAGATCGCGCACACCATCGCCGACCGCGCCGCACCCCTGGGTGTGCGGGCCACGCTTGCCTCGGCGCACCTGGCCCGTAAAGAAGGCGAGGCGGCCGCCATCGGGCAGCTACGTCCCGCCGTCGTCGAGCTGTTCACCAGCGACGACGCCGCCGAGGGCGTGCAATCGTTTATCGAACGACGGCAGGCCCGCTTCCAAGGCCGCTAGCTATCGACGATCACAGTCCACGGCCGCCGAGCGTGAAGCTGGGTTCACGCTCGAGCTCGAACGTGAACCCAGCTTCATGCTCGAGGCGAATAGTCAGCTGTCGACCATATAGCCCATCGGCATCAGCACGCTCTTCTGCTGCGTGAAGTGCTCGACGCCCTCCGGCCCGTTCTCCCGGCCAATACCCGAGTTCTTGTAGCCGCCGAACGGGCAGCAGGGATCGAAGGCGTACCAGTTGATGGCGTACGTTCCGGCGCGGATCTGCTCCGAGATCTCGATGCCGCGCGGCACATTGGTCGTCCATACGCTGCCGGCCAGGCCGTACGCTGAGTCGTTGGCGATCTTGATCGCGTCTTCTTCGGTGTCGTAGGGGATGATGCTCAGCACCGGACCGAAGATCTCCTCTTGCGCAATCGTCATCTTGTTGTCGACGTCGGCGAAAACCGTTGGCTGCACGAAGAAACCGTTGTCCAGACCCTCGGGTCGGCCGCCGCCGCACACCAGCCGGGCGCCCTCCTCGACACCCTTGGCGATGTAGCCCTCGACTCGGGCGCGCTGCTTCTCCGAAATCAGCGACCCGATCTGGGCGGCCGGGTCCGTTGGCGTCCCGACCGGCAGCGCCTGGACGAAAGCGCTTACCGCGTCCACGATTTCGTCGTAACGCGAGCGTGGCGCCAGGATGCGGGTCTGGGCCACGCAGGCCTGCCCGGTGTTCATGATCCCGGAGAACACCAGCATCGGGATCGAGACGGCCAGGTCGACGTCGTCGAGGAGGATTGCCGCCGACTTGCCACCGAGCTCCAGGGTGCACGGTTTGAGCAGCTCCGCGGCGCGCCGGCCGATCTCCTTGCCGACGGCCGAGCTCCCGGTGAAGGAGAAGACGTCGATGTCGCGATTGGACGTCAGCGCCTGGCCGGTCTCGACCCCGCCGGGCACCACCGACAGCACACCCTCGGGCAGGCCGGCCTCGGCGAACACCTCCGCGAAAGCATTTGCGCTCAAAGGTGTTTCGGCTGCCGGCTTGAGCACGACCGTGCACCCGGCCAGTAGCGCCGGGCCCAGCTTGTTGATCGCCAGGAAGAGTGGCACGTTCCACGCCACGATCGCTCCGACCACGCCGAGCGGCTCGCGGTGGATGATGGTCTGTCCGTAGACGCCGTTGCGGATCTCCTGCCACTTGACCTGGTCGGCGGCGGGGCCGGCGAAGAAGTTCATCGCCCCGATCCCACTCATCCACTGCATCGTCTCGACCGAGGTCGGCGGCTGGCCCGTCTCGAGGCCGAGCAGCTTGGTGAAGCCGGCCTTGCGCTCCTCCATCAGCTTGAGCGCGTTGGCGATGACGGCCGCGCGCTCCTTCGGCGGCGTCGAGGGCCAGGGCCCGCTGTCGAATGCGGCGCGGGCCGCGGCCACCGCGGCGTCAATGTCGGCCGCCGCCGCCATCGGCACCTTGCCGACGTATTCGCCGGTGGCCGGACAGTGCACCTCGATGATTTCGGAGGTCGACGGTTCGGTCCATTTGCCGCCGATGAAAAGCTTGTCGTATTCGGTCTTAATGTCGGGCATATGCGCCGCTCCTCCTCATCGCTCCGCTCTGCATCGTCGCCGGCGGCTATGGCGCCACCCTACCCAAGCCGAAGCAAAACGAGAACATGTTCCAGTCGTCTATTCACGGCCGGTTAGCGCGGCCGGAGCACCAGCACCAAATTGCTCACCAGGAACTCACGCAGCACCGGCACCGACGTCAGCCACCACGCCCATCGGGGGTGGTAGCGGGGAAATGCCGCGACCGCCGCACCGGTACTCGTCGCCCAGGTCAGGCCCTCGGCGGCGGACACCGCGAACAACGACGACCCGTAGTTGTTTTTGGCCGGATGGCCGTGTTTGCGGGCATAGCGAGCCGCGGCGCGCTGGCCGCCCAGGTAGTGGCTCAGGCCCATCTCGTGCCCGCCGAACGGGCCTAGCCAGACGGTGTAGCACAACACGACCAGCCCGCCCGGCTTGGTCACCCGCAGCATTTCATCGCCGAGCCGCCACGGCAGTGGCACGTGCTCGGCCACATTGGACGACAAGCAGATATCCACCGAATCATCGGCGAATGGCAGCGCCATGCCCGACGCTCGGACGAATATGTCGGCTGCATTCCCCGCTCCAGTGGAAGCCGGCCCGGCCGCGTGCATCTCGCTCGGATCCGGTTCCACACCGATATACCGGACACCGGCAGCACCGAATGCAGCCGCGAAATATCCCGGCCCGCCGCCGACGTCGAGCAGCGTGCGACCCAGTGGGGGTGAGCCGTGTGTGGCCAGCCACAAATCGCTTGCCATCGCGGCCGTGTCGGCCGCCAGGAAGCGATAGAACCGTTGCGGGTCAGGCTGCTCGAAGCGAAATTCCGACAGCAGCCGCACCGAACGGGTCAAGGTTGCCCGCCGCGCGAAAACGTCCGTGACGGCCACCGGCCACACCCTACGCAGTCGCACCGTTCCGCGGCGCGATCGTCGCCGGGCTAGGCTGTTCAGCGATGTCTGGTCTGCGCTCCGTGCTGTTGCTGTGCTGGCGCGACACTGGACACCCACAGGGCGGGGGCAGCGAAGCCTACTTGCAACGCATCGGCGCCCAGCTGGCCGCATCGGGGGTAGCTGTCACGCTGCGCACGGCTCGCTATCCCGGTGCGCCACGACATGACGTTGTCGACGGCGTGCGGATCAGCCGCGCCGGTGGGCGCTACTCGGTGTATGTGTGGGCGCTGCTGGCGATGGCCGCGGCCCGCCTCGGGCTTGGGCCGCTGCGCCATCTGCGCCCTGACGTGGTCGTCGATACCCAAAACGGCTTGCCGTTTCTTGCCCGGCTGCTGTACGGCCGGCGGGTGGTGGTGCTGGTGCACCATTGCCATCGCGAGCAGTGGCCGGTGGCCGGGCCGGTGCTCGGCCGGCTGGGCTGGTTTGTCGAGTCGACGCTGTCGCCCCGGGTGAACCGGCGCAATCAGTACCTGACGGTGTCGCTGCCGTCGGCCCGTGATCTGGTCGCTCTCGGGGTGGACAACGACCGGATCGCGGTGGTGCGCAACGGTCTCGACGAGGCGCCGGCGCAGTCGTTGTCCGGCCCGCGCGCGGCCAGGCCGCGAGTCGTTGTGCTGTCGCGGTTAGTGCCGCACAAGCAGATCGAGGATGCGCTGGACGTCGTCGCGCAGCTGCGGCCCCGGATACCGGGCCTGCATCTCGACATCGTTGGCGGCGGCTGGTGGCGGCAGCGACTCGTTGACCACGTGCACGCGCTCGGCATCTCCGACGCGGTGACCTTCCACGGCCACGTCGACGACGTGACCAAACACCATGTGCTGCAAAGCTCCTGGGTGCACCTGCTGCCATCGCGCAAGGAGGGCTGGGGCCTGGCGGTCATCGAGGCGGCCCAGCACCGGGTGCCCACCATCGGCTACCGATGCTCCGGAGGACTGTCCGACTCGATCGTCGACGGGGTGACGGGGATGTTGGTGGACACTCGCGCCGAGCTGGTGGATCGGCTGGACCGGCTCCTGTCGGATCCGGTGCTGCGTGACCAACTCGGCGTGAAGGCGCAAACGCGTAGCGGGGAGTTCTCCTGGACGCAAAGCGCCGATGCGATGCGCAGCGTGCTGGAGGCGGTGCGAGCCGGCTACTTCATCAGCGGCGTGGTGTAGCGCCGCGCCGCGGTGGGCACGGCGCCGCAGGCACCCACGATCAAGAGGGCCAGCCACGCCAGATGTGCGATCACCGTTGCTCGGCGGCGGCCGGCAGCTGCACCGGCGGTGTCGCCGCCGATCCGATACAGCGCGAGTTCGTCATCGCGGTAGACCGGCGTGAGCGCGTCGAGGGTGCGGGCGGCCGCACCCATGTCACCGGCGCTGTCCGATTCGACGACCAACCACCCGATGCCGGCCGGGGCCAACGCCGAAGGATCCGGCCCCTCCAAAAGCAACTCTTGTATCGCCCGGGCGTGATTGCCCTCCCCGGCAACTGTCGCCCCGGAGATGGCCAGATCACCGGTGGCCAGCACGTTGGCGCGCACCCAGCGGGGCAGCGGATCGAGCACCGGTGCCGGACCGGACCAGACGAAGCGCCGCATGGTGCCGGCGGGCAAGACGGCGACAGTCCTCGGGTCGGCGTTGATCGCGGCTGTCACGGCGGCCCACCCGGCCGGATAGTGCACCGGCTCAACCTTGCCCCACACGCCCCAGGCCAGGTCGGGCAGCGCCAGGATCAACGCCAGGCAGCAGACCAGCGCCGTCACTGCCGGCCGCAGCCACCGGCGCAGCGTCACCACCGCGCCGGCACCCGCCAACGTATATCCGGGCAGTGCCAGCGCCACCCATTTCTGCCCGTCGCGCAGCACCCCGAACCCGGGCGCGGCGTCAACCACCGCGCGCAGCATGTGTAGGCCGGGACCGGTAGCCAGCGCGGCCGGGACCAGCACCGACACCGCCCCGAGCACCAGCAGCGGCACCAGCGCCGGACGACGCGCCACTGTCGGCAGCCCGGCCACCACGACCCCCAGCAGTACCAGCGCCGACAACACCGCGAAAAGCGTTGTCCGCGAAGCGGGTACGGCTTCGCCATTCCAGATTCCACCCAGGCTGGCCAGGCTGAGAAGCGTGCCGAGACCGGGCTCGGCGCGAGGCGCGAACGCGTTCACGCCCAGTGCGTTCGCCGCCGTGTGGCTGGTCAACGACGAACCCATCACCGAGGCCGTCAACCAGGGCAGCGCCGCCACCAGTGCGGCGCCCAAGGTCACGGCGGCGCACAGCCAGCGGGGCCGGCCCGCACCGGGTGCGGCCACGCAGACCAGAGCGACCGTCGCGGCGAGCAGCAGTCCGCTCGGAGTGAGCCCGGCCAACGCGAACCAGAAGATTAACTCGAAAAGCCCGCCGGGTCGGCTCTCGCTGTCGGGTGACCGCAGTTTGAGCATTGTCGTCGCAGCCCATGGCAGGCAGCCGTAGCCGACCAGCAGGCTCCAATGACCTTGCAGCAGCCGTTCAGCGACATAGGGATTCCAGATTGCCAGCGTGATCGCGACGAACTGGCCGGCCGAGCCCGCACAGGGCAGTGCCGTCGCTACGAGTCGGGCCGCACCCCACCCCGCGAGCCACAGGCCCGCGACGAGCAGCGCCTTCACCACCACGCCGCCGTCGACCGCATGCGAGGCCAGCGCCATCGCGAAATCTTGCGGCGCCGCCCGCGGCGCCGAGGTCAACCCAAGGGCAGTGTCGGACAGATAGGACCGTGGCGTCGACACCGCGTCGCGCAGCAGCAGGTATCCGGGCTTCAGTAGCGGCCCAACCACGAGCAGCGCCAAAAGCAGGGCGTAGCCCGGCCGGGTCCAGCGCACGTCGGGAAGTTAGGCGCGTTCGGGCGGACCGGCCGAGGAGCCGGGGGGTTCCGGTGGTCCGGCTTCGGGCGGTCCGGAATCGGGTGGCTCTTCCGATGGCAGGGTTGGCGGCTCCGATCCCGGTTCGGCCGCATCTGGGCGCGGGGTGGAGCGCTGGGTGGGCAGCTTCTCGGTCTCGGCTTCAGCACCGGGCACCGGTTCTTCGAGCCCGGTGCGGCCGAAGAAGTCCTGATCGGCGCGGTCCAGGACGGGGTCGGTGAGCGCGCTTTCGGCCCGCAGGCTGAACGAGGCGAGCAATCCACCGCCGATCAGCGAGATCAAGCCGACCGCGGTAAACGTAATCGGCAGCACCCGCGACCACAGCGCCAGCCGGTCACGCTCGTCGCGGGCCGCGTTGACCTGGGATTCGACGGTGTCTTCGTTCGAGGTGACGCGGTAATCGGCCAGTGTCACCTCGGGCTTCAGCGGATCACGCGCGAAGTAGTGGTTGGCGTGTTCGATTTGCTTGACGATGGTGCCCGACACCGGGTCCACCCAGAAGGTCCGCTGCGCCGCGTAGTAGCGCGTCATGGTGATCTGCTCTGCCGGATCACCGCCCTGTACGCCCCACATCGCCGCAGACGTGGTGACCTTGCCGTCCTCATCTCCGGCGTAAAGCGACGGGTACTTCACCGGAGCCACCAGCTTGCCGTCGGGGTTGTAGCCGACGTTCTGCGTGAAGCGGTAGGTGGTCAACCCGTTGACGTCTTCTTGGCTGTCGTAGTTGACATCAAACGGCTTCTGCGCGATCGGATCGAAATAGGGGTAGGACTTTTTCTCGGTGTGGAACGGGAATCGGTAGGACAGCCCGTCGTGTCGGAGCGAGATCGCGTTGGGTGGGTTCTCGTCGCCGTAGGCGCGCGGCTTCTGCACCGAGCCACCGGTGTGGGTGTCGTCCGAGACGGCCATCGCCGTCTTGCGGTTGAGGGTGACGGTGTCGACGATCGCCAGCAGCAGTCCGCTGTCCTTCTGCTTGTCGGTGCGCCGGACCGAGGTGCCGACCTGCAGCGTGACCACGTCGGCGTTGTAGCCGACGTTCTGCGTGAAGCGGTACGTGGTCAAGCCGTTGACGTCTTCTTGGGTTTCGTAGTTGACGTCAAACGGCTTCTGAGCGATCGGATCGAAGTAGGGGTACGTCTTCTTCTCGGTGTGGAACGGGAACCGGTAGGACAGTCCGGTGTGGCGCAGCGGGACCGCGGCCGGCGGGTTCTCGTCGCCGTAAGCGCGCGGCTTCTGCACCGAGCCGCCGGTGTGGGTGTCATCGGAGACGGCCATCGCGGTCTTGCGGTTGAGGGTGACGGTGTCGACGATCGCCAGCAGCAGTCCGCTGTCTTTTTGCTTGTCGGTGCGCCGGACCGAGGTGCCGACCTGCAGCGTGACCACGTCGGCGTTGGCGGGCGACTCGACGCTGACCTGCTGCTGGGACACCAGCGGCACGTTCTGGTTGACGACGAGGTGGTCACCGGACAAGGACGCCGAGTCGAGTGCGGTGCCGTTGCCGTCGCTGACCAACGTGGTGTCGATATCGAGCGGGATCTTGGTGATCCTGCTGCTGGTGTAAGTCGACAGCAGTAACGCGGCGATCAGCAAGGCGGCTCCGAGTCCGATGATTCCGCATGCGGCGAACCGCAACATGACTGCTCGGTTCACGTAGCTGTGTCCTCCTAGTGGTCCCTAAAGGTCTTAGACTCGTTGGCCGCACCCCGCTCCGACCTGACCAAACAGTGGCAAACCCGTTCGACCCTAACAGCAGAATTTAAGGTCTCGGTTTACGAACCCTTCACTTTGCCGGGGTCATCCGGGTGTACCCGATTCGCTCGACACCACAGACAGGCAGACTGTGATCGTGACCGATGGCCAGCAGGTGGGAGGCGTCCGCAGCTTCCTGCCCGCCGTGGAGGGTATGCTCGCATGCGCGGCCATGGGCGTGGTCATTACGCACGTCGCATTTCAGACGGGGCACTCGAGCGGTGTCACCGGCAGGCTGTTCGGCCGCTTCGATCTGGCCGTGGCGGTGTTCTTCGCCTTGTCGGGATTCCTGTTGTGGCGTGGACATGCGGCAGCGGCAAGGGAACTGGGATCGCGTCCGCGCACCGGCCACTACCTGCGGTCGCGGGTGGTCCGCATCATGCCGGCCTATCTGGTCGCGGTCATCGTGATCCTGTCCCTGCTGCCCGACTCCGATCACGCCAGCCTGACGGTGTGGTTGGCGAACCTGACGCTCACCCAGATTTATGTGCCGCTCACCTTGACCGGCGGCCTGACCCAGATGTGGAGCCTCTCGGTGGAGGTCAGCTTCTACCTGGCATTGCCGATTCTCGCGTTGCTGGGCCGCCGTATACCGGTCGGAGCCCGGGTGCCGGTGATCGCTGCGCTCGGGGCGCTCAGCTGGGCCTGGGGTTGGGTGCCTCTGGCGCATGCGGGTTCCGGGATCAATCCGCTGAACTGGCCGCCGGCGTTTTTCTCCTGGTTCGCTGCGGGCATGTTGCTGGCGGAATGGGCTTACAGCGGGACCGGGTTACCGCATCGGTTGGCCCGCCGCCGCGTGCTGATGGCCGTCGTCGCCGTGCTGGCCTATCTGGTGGCGGCCTCACCGCTGGCTGGTCCGGAAGGGCTGATCCCGGGCACCGCCACGCAGTTCGCGGTGAAGGCGGCGATGGGTTCCGTGGTGGCGTTCGCACTGGTCGCACCGTTGGTGCTGGACCGGCTCGATACGCCACACCGGGTACTGGGCACGACCGGCATGGTGACTCTGGGTCGGTGGTCCTACGGACTCTTCATATGGCATCTGGCCGCGTTGGCCATGGTCTTCCCGGTGATCGGGACATTTCCGTTCACCGGCCGGATGCCGATGGTGTTGGTGCTGACGCTGATCTTCGGTTTCGCGATCGCCGCCGTCAGTTACGCCCTGGTCGAGTCGCCCTGCCGGGAAGCGTTGCGGCGCTGGGAAAAACGCGAGAAGCCGGTCGAGACACGTCAGGTAGATGCCGAGGCGGATGCGATCGCGCCGTGATCTCGGCTCGGTGAGCCGGTGTGCCACCCTGCACAAGGACTCGTTCACTAGCCGGGGCGAGGCCCGAGCCGTCGTGCGCCCCTGCAGCAGCGGTCCAAGCGTGGCAAGGGTAAGGCGCCGGCGCGGGAGCCGTACAAATGCCCATGCGGCTCAGTCCATCTCGCAGATCCTCGCCGTGTGCGGACATACGGCAAGTGGAAGTGAGAGAGCAGAAACTGGCCGGGCCCTTCGGGGTTCGGTCTTTGTTCATGCCCAAGATCCGCATCGCCGTGCCTAAGATCGCGGAACTGATGGATTTTGGTTTATTCCCGGTCGCGCACTGATTGCACCGCTACGCCTGCGATGGTGACGCCAGTAGTAGCACGTCGTGCAGTCGTCGTTCGCCGGTACCGCCAGCACTCGGACGTGCGCCGGAGGCACATGAACCAGACCAAAACCTGCTGCGGTCGTTAGGAAGGCGAATACCCACCGGCCGATTGTCTTTTCGGTCATGCTTGCTCATAAACGTCGAACCGGTCGTCGCCGTAGAGCTTGCGCTCCAACTGCTCCGCGATAAGGACTTCCCATCGGTGGTATCGCCACCTGATCCACCGGTCGATCATGTTGTTGATCATTGCTACTGCTCCTCGATTGGTTATCCGGTGACCCGCCGCGTCGGGGGAGGTTGGGCAGGCCGCCGGATGCCTTGGGTCCGGTGGCTAGTGGAGTTGCGATCGTGTGAGCAATCCAGCTCGCGGACCACCGGATAGGGTCCACGGTGCCAATCCTTGGGACTTGTGTCCAAGATGCATCTCGGATGGATTGATAACCGATGTTTATCGTCTGCCAGGTTTCCCACAGATCGCGCCATCGACCACCCTGCCAGCCGCGATCCGCACCCCAGGGTGCCAGCTATGCCACGCCGGAAGGCTGGCACAACCGGCGCAGCAGGGCTTGCCCGTCCGGCCGCTGGACCGAAAGTCGTTGCGCCGCAATGTCAAGCACGTTGTTCCGTGCGGCGCTCTCTGGCGAAATGCTCCCGGCTGACGCCGAATCTGCTGTGTTTCAGGCGATTCCGCGCCCCGGTTAGTCGGCGCCTGCAAGTGGGCCATGATCTCGGCACGCACGGCCGACCGTCGCCCTTGCCGGCGTCGTCGCGCAGCGGAGTGCTGACCAATTCGACGGTGTGCGGCACCTTGTATGACGCGATGCGTTCCCGCAGAAACTCCTGCACGCCCGCGACGTCCAGCGCAGACCCGTCAGCCGTATGCACCAATGCGTACGGCACCTGACCCAGATCACCGGAATTGGGGTCGGGGATTCCGACGACGAGGCAGGACAGTATTTCCGGGTGCGCCGACAGGGCGCTCTCTATCTCCGCGGGGTAGACGTTGCGGCCGCCGACGGTGAACATGTCGACTCGGCGGTCCGACAGGTACAGAAACCCGTCGGGGTCGAAATACCCTAGATCGCCCAGGGAGTCCCAGCCGTCGCGGCTCTTCGCCGTCACGCCGACGTACCGATAGGTGGGTGCGCTGCCGGGGCTGGGCCGCATGTAGATCTCGCCGACGACCCCGGGCGGACAGGGGTTG
>DASXMA010000458.1:0-3039 GCA_036495965.1 Mycobacterium sp. | reverse complement strand
CTGCACAATTGCGGGCGCCACACACTTTGGCGAGCTGCACGATTACCGGCAAAAAGTGTCGGTCTGGTTCCGGTCGATTTGGATCCTCGATCCACGCGGGGATCTGATGGCGAATGCAGCGTTCTACTACCAGATACACGTGTTTATCGCGCTTGCGTTGTTTGCCCTGTGGCCGTTCACCCGGCTGGTGCACGCCTTCAGCGCGCCGATTGCCTACCTGTTTCGGCCCTACATCGTGTACCGCAGCCGGGAAGTGGCCGACAAACAGGAACTCGTCGGCTCCGCGCCGCGCCGCCGCGGTTGGTAACGGCGCCCCAGTTTCAAAGGCCCAGTTCGCTATCTGAAGCCCCCGCTGCCAGAATCACCGACGTGCCATTCCGCAATGTCGCCATCGTCGCCCACGTCGATCACGGCAAGACCACGCTGGTCGACGCAATGCTGCGGCAGTCCGGCGCGTTGCATGAACGCGGTGAAGTACAAGAACGCGTGATGGACACCGGCGACCTGGAACGGGAAAAAGGCATCACCATCCTGGCCAAGAACACCGCCGTACACCGCCATGACCCGGATGGATCCGTCACGGTGATCAACGTGATCGACACGCCGGGGCACGCCGATTTCGGCGGTGAGGTGGAGCGCGGACTGTCCATGGTGGACGGGGTGCTGTTGCTGGTCGACGCGTCCGAGGGCCCACTGCCGCAAACGCGATTCGTGCTGCGCAAGGCGCTGGCCGCCCACCTTCCGGTGATTCTTGTGGTCAACAAAACGGACCGGCCCGATGCGCGCATCGCTGAGGTCGTCGAGGCCAGCCACGACCTGCTCCTCGACGTCGCCTCGGATCTCGATGACGAAGCGGCCGCGGCCGCGGAGCACGCCCTGGGCCTGCCCACGCTGTACGCGTCCGGGCGTGCCGGGGTGGCCAGCACCACCCAGCCGCTCGACGGCCACGTTCCCGACGGCACCAACCTGGACCCGCTGTTCGAGGTCCTGGAAAAGTATGTTCCGCCACCGAAAGGCGACCCGGACGCGCCGCTGCAGGCTCTGGTCACAAACCTCGATGCGTCGAGCTTTCTGGGCCGGCTGGCGCTGATCCGCATTTACAACGGAGGCATCCGCAAGGGCCAGCAGGTCGCCTGGATCCGCGAAGTGGCCGGCCCCGAAACCAAGCAGGAAACGACCACTACGGCCAAGATCACCGAGCTGCTGGCCACCGAAGGCGTAGAACGCAGCCCAACCGACGAAGCCGTCGCGGGCGATATCGTCGCCGTCGCCGGCCTGCCAGAGATCATGATCGGCGACACGCTCGCCGACCTGGCGAATCCCGTTGCGCTGCCCAGGATTACCGTCGACGAGCCGGCTATCTCGGTGACCATCGGCACCAATACATCGCCGCTGGCGGCCAAGGTGTCCGGGCACAAGCTGACCGCGCGAATGGTGCGCAGCCGGCTGGACGCCGAATTGGTGGGCAACGTGTCGATCCGCGTCGTCGACATCGGTGTGCCCGACGCTTGGGAGGTGCAGGGCCGCGGCGAGCTGGCGCTGGCCGTGCTGGTCGAACAGATGCGCCGGGAGGGTTTCGAATTGACAGTGGGCAAGCCTCAGGTGGTGACCAGGACCATCGACGGCAAGCTGCACGAGCCGTTTGAGGCCATGACCATCGACTGCCCCGAGGAGTACGTCGGCTCGGTCACGCAATTGATGGCTGCGCGCAAAGGCCGCATGGTGGAGATGGCCAACCACACCACCGGCTGGGTCCGGATGGACTTCGTCGTTCCCAGCCGCGGCCTGATCGGCTGGCGCACCGATTTCCTCACCGAGACCCGCGGCACCGGCGTCGGCCATGCCGTGTTCGACGGATACAGGCCGTGGGCAGGGGAGATCCGGGCCCGGCACACCGGGTCGCTGGTGTCCGATCGGTCCGGCACCATCACGCCGTTCGCGCTGCTCCAGCTCGCCGATCGCGGGCAGTTCTTCGTCGAACCCGGTCAGGACACCTACGAAGGCATGGTCGTCGGGATCAATCCGCGCCCAGAGGATCTCGACATCAATGTCACCCGCGAGAAGAAACTCACCAACATGCGGTCGTCGACCGCCGATGTCATCGAGACGTTGGCCAAGCCGCTCGAGTTCGATCTGGAGCGGGCCATGGAATTCTGCGCACCCGACGAATGCGTCGAGGTGACTCCTGAGATCGTGCGGGTCCGAAAGGTCGAGCTGGATGCCACCACGCGGGCCCGCAGCCGGGCGCGGGCGAAGGCCAGGGGTTAGGCCGCGCGTGGCTTGGCGCGTTGCTGGGCGGGTGCTCGATACCCTGATGGGCGTGCCGAGACGACCCCGCCGCTTCTTCATGCAGGTCGGCGTGGTGGTTTCGCTGGTCGGGTTGGCGCTGGCGGCGTGTACGGTCAGCCCTCCGCCGGCGCCGCAAAGCACCGACACACCCCACAACTCAGCACCACCGCCACAACGGCCTACCCAAATCATCATGGGCATCGACTCGATCGGTGCCGGGTTCAACCCGCATCTGCTGTCCGATCTGTCTCCGGTGAACGCGGCGATCAGTGCGCTGGTATTGCCCAGCGCGTTTCGGCCGGTGCCCGATCCCAATACGCCGACAGGTTCGCGCTGGGAGATGGATCCGACGTTGTTGGTGTCGGCAGAGGTGACCAACCAGAACCCGTTCACAGTCACCTACAAGATCCGGCCCGAGGCGCAGTGGACTGACAACGCCCCGATCGCCGCCGACGACTTCTGGTACCTGTGGCATCAGATGGTCAGTCAGCCGGGGGTGATCGATCCGGCCGGATATGACCTCATCACCGGCGTGCAGTCGCTCGAGGGCGGTAAGCAGGCGGTGGTGACCTTCGCGCAGCCGTATCCGGGGTGGAAAGAGCTGTTCAGCAATATCTTGCCGGCGCACATCGTCAAGGATGTGCCGGGCGGTTTCGCGGCCGGGCTGGCCCGTGCGCTGCCGGTCACCGGCGGGCAGTTCCGGGTCGAGAACATCGACCCGCAGCGCGACGAAATCCTGATAGCCCGCAA
>DASXMA010000457.1:0-3414 GCA_036495965.1 Mycobacterium sp. | reverse complement strand
AATCAAACCAAAACCAACAACATCAAAACACCATACCAAACACTATACCAACAACACTCAAAACCGAAAAAACCGCCCGCTGTTGCATCCACCGCGTGAAAACGCCCGGGTGAGCTGCACGCTAGCATCGATCTCGCTGTCTGAAACATCCGATTGGCGCCTACCGGCCGCTGGCAGAGTGTTGATGAATTAACGACCCGGGCCTCTAGTGGGCGTTTTCAAGGGCCCGACCCATCCGTGATACGGCCTCGGTGAGAATGGCAGGCGAGGTAGCGAAGTTCAACCGCACATGTCCGGCTCCGCCGGTCCCGAAGACGTGGCCGGAACTGAGCGCGACACGGGCGTGATCGAGGAACCAGCGGGCGGGCCCGGACAGATCAGCCACCACGGCAAGTCCGTCGGCGGCTCCTTCGTCAAAGCCGAGCTGTTGACAATCGAGCCACGCAAGGTAAGTGCCCTGTGGTCGTAGACATTTCACCCTGGGTAGGTGCTCAGTGATCAGATCGCCCAGCAACGTCCGATTCTCGTCCAGGCCCAGCAGCAGCGCGTCGAGCCAGTCGCCACCGGTCCTGAACGCCGCGGCGTGCGCGATGATGCCGAGGTGGCTCGGCCCGTGACTGACCTCCTCCGGCATCCGGCGCAGGTCTGCGGCCGCCTCCGGACCGGCAATGGCCAGGGCCGCCTTCAGCCCGGATAGGTTCCACGCCTTCGAAGCGGATATCAGGGCGAACGCGTTCTCGGCACCTGGAACGGTCAGATACGGGATGAATCGCGCTCCAGCGAGTATGACCGGCGCGTGGATCTCATCCGAGACCACCCGGACCCCGAACCGGCGCGCGCGTTCGGCAACCCCGCGCAGTTCGTCGAACGTGTGCACCGACCCCGTCGGATTGTGTGGATTGCACAACAGGTAGGCGACCTTCCCGCCCGAAGCGCACGCACGCGCGAAGGCTTCCTCCAAGGCGTCCAAATCAATTCGGCCGTCAGCGTCAAGCGGGGCTTCGATCACTCGACGGCCGTCGTGCGACACAAATGCGTAGAACGGGGCGTACACCGGAGGGTTGACGACGACGGCGTCGCCGCGGTCGGTGACCAGACGCAGCGTCTCAACGACACCGAGCATCACGTCCGGAACGATCGCGGTACGACTGACCTCCAAGTCGTGCCATTGCCAACGCTGCGAGGCGAATTCACTGACCGCCTCGGCGAACGCGGTGCCGGAGGGATAGCCGGTATCACCATTGTCGATAGCCGTCCGGAGGGCGTCGGCCACTGTTGGCGCGAGTCTGACGTCCATCTCTGCGACCCACAGCGGCAACACGTCAAACGGGTACGCGCGCCACTTCATGCTGGTGCGGAGCCGTAGCTGTGGCAGCGTGAGTTCTTCGAGCGGATTAAACGTCACTCCGGCAGACTAAGCCGCGGCGGCCGCGTGCTGACTCACCCGGTCACAACCGCGTGCTTCGGGATCGTCAGCGGCAGGTCCACCGAACTGAGCAATCCAGGTTCTGCGGCAACGACATACGGCACGGCGTTTACGACGCGCATCGCCGTGGCGACCATTGCGCCTGCTCCGGAGGTCATCCCGCCGACCCCGGCCTTGCGAGGATCCTTGAGCGTCGCCGCCATGGTGCAGTCGATGTCGGGGTCGCCGGTGATCATGATGCGGTAGGACAGATCGCCGATCCCCGTCGGCCAGTCGGGGGCTACGTCGTGTGCGAGCCGGGTGACGTGTTCGATGACGATGGCTTCGCGGCCATCGACCACCCCGATCGCCTTCATTCGCAGCGCACCGCACGTCCCCGCCTCGACGGTTCCCATCGCAACCTCCAGCGTCCGGTTCGTGACGGCGCGATCGAAACTCTCGCGAATTTCCTGAACTTCGACTCCGAGCGCGTCGGCGACCAACCGGATCTGTCCCTGCCATTCGCCGGCGATAGCGCCGGGGTAGCCGATCCAGGCCTGGTAATCGAGCGGACGTCCGAAGCCCAACGCATCGCTCATGATGTCGGGAACCCCGTAGTCGTTGTACAGCCCGATCTCGAACGCATGAATCTTCTCGATCGACGACGACTGGGTGGACAGCACCAACGGCAGATAGTCGGCGGCGAAGCCAGGTTCGATCCCCGAGGCATACAACGACACCTGCCCCTGCTTGGCCGCGGCAAGCAGTTGGTCGCGCCACTCCGTGGGCTGGTAGGCGTGCGGATTGACCAACCGGGTGGTGCTCGTCGTGACGACGTTGATTCCGGATCCGAGGAGCTTGACGTAATCCGGGATGGCCAGTGCATCGCGCTCCGGGCCGCTGGCCGCGTAGATCACGCAGTCGGGTTTCAGGGCAATCAACGCGTCAGCATCATTGGTGGCGGCAAGGCCGATCGGCTCCCCATTGGCGAGTTCGCCGGCGTCCTTGCCGACTTTTTCTTGCGAATGCACCCACACACCAATCAGATCCAGATTGGGGCGTCGCTGGATGGTACGGATGGCGATCGACCCGATGCCACCCGTCGCCCACACCGCCACCCGGAGTGCATCGCCTGGCATTTGATTCCTCCTCAGTTCATTGGGATTTGCTCACCGACGTGACGGTGGGTAGGGCTATCGGTGGTCTGCGGGTGCGTTGCATACCCAATGTTTGATCCGCAAGCTAACAGCAGCGGCCTGTCAGGTCAATGATTGAGCGGTGTCCTGCCGGACGTGTAGAACAAATGTTAGGTTAGGGTGCGTGGATATAGCGACTCCGGGTGATGACCGGGTCGTGGGGATCGGAGCTGGGAGCGACGATGTTCACGCTTAGGTTCGACATGCGTGCTCCGAGTTGGGCCGGGCCGACCGGCGATCTCTACGCCGCGGCGATCGATATGTGCGCGTGGGCGGAGACCCGGGGTGCTGTTCTGGCGGTGCTTTCCGAGCACCACGGCGCCGAGGACGGGCATCTTCCTGCACCGCTGATTTTGGCGTCGGCGATCGCGGCCAGGACGCGCAGTTTGGCGATACTGCTGGCCGCGGTGACGATTCCGTTGTGGGATCCCGTTCGGCTCGCTGAAGAGATGAGCGTGCTGGATCTGATAAGCAAGGGGCGGGTTTCGTACGCGTTCGGTGTAGGACATCGAAGTCAGGAGTACGACCATTTCGGCATCGACATGACCACCCGCGGCCGGGTGGCGGACGAGATCCTGGCAATGCTTCGCCCGCTGGTGCGTGGTGAATCCGTCGAATTTCGGGGCCGTTCGGTCCGCGTCACCCCGCCGTGCGGATCAGCAAACGGACCGCTGGTGCTGATTGCCGGTGGCAGCAAGGCCGCCGCGCGACGCGCCGGCCGTTACGGGTTCGGGTTTGTCTCCCAGACCGACTTGCCGGGCCTGAAGGAGTTCTACGAAGCGCAGTGCCGTGCCCACGGGCACGAACCCGGAA
>DASXMA010000456.1:0-3155 GCA_036495965.1 Mycobacterium sp. | reverse complement strand
TGACCTCGGCGGTGACCGGGTCGGTGATGTCATCGAATTCGGGATGCTTCTTGAGCACCGTTTCAACCATCGAGCAGACCGGGACAATGCGTTTACCTTCATCGCGGGCGGCATTGAGTCCCTCTTCGACGAGGATGGTCGCCAGGCCTCGTCCACCGAATTCGGGATCGACCACAGTGTGGTAAAAGACGCGCTGGTCACCACGGTCCGCGAAGTCGGCGTGGCCGACGGTTTGTCCTTCGACGGCAATGTTGTAGCTCTGGTGCCCTGCGGTGACGGTTGTTGGCGCACCGGTCTTATCGGTAGTCATTCGGGATCCTTTCTCTGCGGTATAGGTCGAGGCCGCAGCCGAGTGGTCGGCAGCGGCGGCGCGGGCAGTCGGGTGACTGAGCCCCGGTACCCCTGGACCGCGCCGAAGCGCTCGTCGGCGTCTCGCCACAGTTGGCGATAGCTGACGATGTCGTCGTGACTGCGCCCGACGAAGTTCCACCACATCACCAGCTCTTCAGTGAAGGGCAACCCGCCCAGCAGCAGCACTCGCGCCGGCTGATCCTCCCTGTTCTGCAGCCGCAGTCTCGAGCTGCCGGGGCCCTGGTAACCGAGGTCGGCGACTGCCAAAGTTGTCTCGCCCATCTGCACGGCACCCGCATCGCACAGCACGCCGTGTTCGAATGCCGAGTCGACGTCAAGGTCCAGGTGAGCATTCACATCGAGGTCGAGCTGGGCGCCGAGCAGCGGAGTGAACGTATGGACCGGCGACCGGCTGCCGGCCAGCTCTCCGAGAAACACCCGCGCGACCGCGCCGGGCAGCGAAATCGGTGTGGGCGCAAAGTGTGCGAAGTCGCGCCCAGTGTCTCGAGCTGAGTCCGGCAGTGCCACCCACAGCTGTACACCATGCAAAACAGCGCCCGACCCCACCGATACTTCGGAATGACAAATGCCCGCGCCCGCGGTCATCAGGTTGAGCTCCCCGGGGCGGACCATAGCGTGCACGCCGGCACTGTCACGGTGCTCCACTTCCCCACTGAACAACCAACTCGCCGTCTGTAGTCCCGTGTGCGGATGAGGCGGGACGTCCATGCTTGCAGTCACGGGGCCGTAGTGGTCGATAAAACACCAGGCACCGATCAGCGAGCGTTGTCGTTGCGGCAGCGTGCGCTGTACCCGGATCGCCCTCGGCCCGCCCAGCGGAACTTCTCGTGGGTGCAGAACCTCAGTGCCTGCAACCTGTGAAGCGCTGCAGGCTACTTCGGCCGGCGCGGCTTCAAGGTTGCTCATCGTTCACCCTCCGTCGTGCGGTGTGGGACAGCGCCAATACCGCGACGATACCCAAGGGCCGTTCACCGCCCGGGCGGGCGCAGTACCTTCATTGCGAGCCGCATGACCGATTCGGGAACCCGATCCTGCATCGACAACGCGACGTCGCCGGCGCGAGATCGCAGCGGGGTGCCGCGACCGAAAACCCGGTTCAACGGTCCCCCGGACGGCTCGATCACCACGTGCAGCGGCGGTGTGCCCACTGCAGCGCCCAGCGCATTCGAAATGACCATTCGCTGAATCTCGCTGGTGCCTTCAAAGATGGTGTACAGCTTGGCATCTCGATACCACTTCTCCACCGGGTGGTCGGTGATGTAGCCCCAGCCACCCATGGTCTGGATGGCGCGTTCGGTGGCCTTGATGGCCACCTCGCTGGCGGCGAGTTTCGACATCGAGCCTTCGCCCCGCTCGAAGGGGACGTTATTAGCCGCCATCCACGAGGCGCGCCAGGTCAGCAATCGAGCAGCATCGATCTGGGTGGCGAGGTCGGCAAGCGGGAATGCGATGCCCTGGTTGTCGATAATGGGTCCGCCGAACGCTTCCCGCTCGGTGGCGTAGGACGTCGCGTACTCCAATGCGGCGCGCGCGATCCCGATCGCCTGGGCGGCGACCATCGGGCGGGTCTGCTCGAAGGTGCCCAAAGTCGCTGAGCCGGAACGTTCTCCGCCCGCCACCACTTCGCGGGCCTTGGCGAGCTTGTGTTCGAGCTTGTGTTGACCGCCGAGCAGGTTGGCCGCCGGAATCCGGACGCCCTCCAAAACCAACTCGGCGGTGTGGGACGCCCGACAACCCAGCTTGTCGAGTTTCCGCACCATTTTCAGCCCGGGCGTGCCGCCGGGGACAACGAATAGCGCCTGGCCGCGGTGGCCGAGCTCATCGTCGACCACCGCATTGACCACGTGCACGTTGGCGATGCCGCCGTTGCCGATCCACATCTTGTGGCCGTCGATAATCCAGTCGTCTCCGTCGCGGCGGGCATGGGTGCGCAAGTTGCGGACGTCGCTGCCGCCTTCGGGTTCCGAGATCGCCAGCGCGGCGAGTTTGAGATCGCCTGGTGTTCCGAAACATTCGGGTGCCCACTGCAGCATCTGCTCAGGGGACGCGGCTTGGCCGATTGCCGACAGCGCCAGCGCCGGCATCACGATCGCCAATCCGATTCCGGCGCAGCCCCAAAACAGCTCTTCCATGAACATCGGTAAAGAGATGCCGGTCGGATCACCGATCAAATCGCGGTAAAACAACGGGCTGTAGAAGCCCCGCTGGGCCGCCTCCTCTAGCACCGGCCAGGGAAACTCCTGCCGTTGGTCGTAGTCGAGGGCAACCGGGCGGATTACTTCTTCGGCGAATTCGTGCGTGCGCCGGGCCAGGTCATGTTGCGCAGCCGTCGGTGTCAGGTCGAACGTCATGGATGCGCTCTACCCGGTCGGCACGGTCAGCAAACTGCTGACCGTCCAGGGCGTTCTGACGGGTTGTCAGGCGGCCGACCGAGGCCCGACTTGTGCGTGCGGTAGGTGCACCACCACCGCGGGCACCGCAACGACGTCGTGTCCGCGCCGTGCCAACAGCGCCGCATTTTCGGGCAGCTGTCGGGAGTTGATGTCGCCCGCGGCGATACGCCGGAGGATGTCGTGGGCACGAGCAAGCTGTTCGCGCTTGCGGTACTGGCCACCCGGAAGTTTGACGCCCGCCCAGACGCCGTCGATGAGTGGGATGTTTTCGGCGGCTGGGGCGCCGAATGCTGCTTCGGCTGGTGCCATCGCGGAACCCGTGCTGGCCGGCGGCGGTGCCGCGGGCGGCGTCGGTGCCGCGGGTGTAGGCGGCGTGGGCAGTGGAATCGG
>DASXMA010000455.1:0-11958 GCA_036495965.1 Mycobacterium sp. | reverse complement strand
CGGTGTGGAGTTCGAGAATTGCCCCTGCGCCTGGGGCTGCCCGTGCCAGTTCGGTGCGCAACCAACTTACGGGCGCTGCGAGGCGTTGATGGGCGGCCACATCGAGGAGGGCAACTTCAACGACACGAATCTCGACGGCCTGGACTGGGCGATGCTCCTGTCCTGGCCGGGTCCGGTCCCCGAGGGCAACGGCACGCAGCAGGCCATCATCGACGAACGCGCGGATCCGACTCAGCGAGAAGCATTGCGCAAGATCCTTCACGGCGAGTCGACCACCCCCGGAGCGACAGTTTTCTTCGTGTACAACAGCACGATGTCGACCGTGCTCGAGACGCTGTACGCACCCATCGAACTGTCGATCGATGTCGATCAGCGAACAGCCAGCATGACGATTGAAGGGCTGGTCGAGTCACGCGGGGAGCCGCTCGCCCATCCGGCGAACCCGGGATTGCCGACCAGGATACAGCTCAGTACGCCGGAGGGGCCGCGCTATCTCTATGCCGAGATGGGCAACGGCAACACCACAGCGCGGGCGGGAATCGAGCTTGACTTCAAGGACAGCTACTGCCAGTTCAACGTTATGCACCTGAACCAGGACGGACTCATCCGCTGACCACATCTTGGATCTGGCGCCACCGAGACCGTCTGGCCGTATTGGCAGGGCTGGCCGGCATCACCGTCGCCGCCTGGGTTTACGTCGTGGTGACAGCGTGCCGAATGGCGACCGGGCCAGCGGGGATGAGCGGTCAATCGATGGCGCCGACTATGGACGCCCTGATCGGGATGCAGCCCTGGACGGCAACGGAGTTCGGCCTGAGACTGGCGATGTGGGCCGTGATGATGGTCGCCATGATGGTTCCCACCGCGGCGCCAATGACCCTGATGTACGCCGCAGTCGCCCGCAAGGCCGCCGCCCAGCACAACCCGGTAACCCCGACGTTCGTCCTCGTCACCGGCTACATCGCGATGTGGACGGTGTTTAGTCTGGTGGCCACCATCGCTCAGCACGCCCTTGATCAGGCCGCGTTGCTCTCCCCGATGATGGTGTCCAGAAGCTCGCTGTTCGGAGCGGCGCTGCTGATCGCGGCCGGCATCTACCAGTTCACCCCGCTCAAGAATGCCTGTCTGAGGAACTGCCGGGCCCCAGCGCACTTCCTGTCCCGCTACTGGCGCACCGGCAACCTCGGCGCCTTCCGCATGGGACTGAGGCTCGGCGCCTACTGCGTGGGCTGCTGCTGGATCCTGATGGGACTGCTGTTCGTCGGCGGTGTGATGAACCTCCTGTGGGTCGCGGCGATCGCCATCTTCGTCCTGCTGGAGAAGACGATCCCACTTGGCGACGTCGGTGGAAGGTTCGCGGGCGCCGCGATGATCCTGGTTGGCGCGTTGAGTTTGGCCCTGTAATCCCGCGGGCTTAGTGCCTACAGCGCCGGCTGATCTTGCGGCCAACGCCCTGACTCAATCGCCAGACTGTGGCCTGGCCACTAGGTGGCACGACAACCACAGCGGTCGCTAATGCCGCGACAACCGGCAGCGGCCTCGGTATCGCCGCAAGCGATTCGAGTGCCGTTAGCGTTCCTGCCATCTCGTTGCGTTTAGAGATGAGCCCGGCGGTTGGCAAATGGCCGCCTCGAGTAGGTGCTGAGCCGGTAATGGTCGAACGCTGTTGCTCCGTCGGTAACCCTGCGATTGGTGTGGCCAGAGCCTGCATAAGTTTCGAACCACAACTTGGTTTGGCGCTAGAGTCATAAGTTACGCGGGTCTGAACCGTGGGAAACTGCATGAGGCCTACCTGGGCGGGAACGATGCGTTTATGGGTGATTCGGCTCCAGCCGTCTAACGCTGCACGGGCGTAGGCGCATGATCATGAGGCCGTACGGCCCGCTGCGTGGCCGCGATGACGTGTTGGCGGCCGCACTGCGCGTCGTGCGGCGCACTCACGACCATCGAGCCAGCGGGGTCGTGCTGATCTCCGGTGATCCCGGGATTGGAAAGACCGCGCTGCTGTCAGAGATTGCTCGACAAGCAGCCCAAATGCACATCACGGTGGCACGCAGCAAATGCGATGAGATCGGGCAGACTTTTCCCGGCGCGCCGATCCTTAGTCTGCTGCGTGCGGGTCGTGATCCGCTCGTCCCTGCTGCCGAGTTCGAGGCGCTCACCACGCTGACGGGCAACCCGCTGGTGCTCGTCGACCGGATGGTTGGGCATCTCCAAACGGTGGCAGCCACGCAACCGGTGCTCATTGTCGTCGATGACGTGCATTGGGCGGACCCTGTTAGCCGCTTTGGGTTGCGGTCGCTGATACCACGCCTGGTGGAGTGGCCCATAGCGTGGGTGTTGGCGAGCCGGTCGCGCGCCGACGGAGTCGGCGTCAGCGCGGCGGATACGGTCGAGGTCGCGCACATAACGTTGGGCCCGCTGTCACGTGACGCGATCGCCGACATCGCACGGGATCGTTTGGGGCACATGGTCAGCGACGACCAGCAAGAGTTACTTGACGCTGCCGGCGGCAACCCGTTCCTTGCCACGCAGATCGTCGAGGGTCTGGCGCGGGGCCCCGAGTCCCGCTGGGACGCTGTTCCAACGGAGTTTCGCACCGCGATGCGATACCGGCTGTCCGGGTTGTCGGAAGTGTCTCGCACTATCGTTGACGCCCTCGCGGTCGCCGGGCGTGCGGTCGGCATCACCGAGTTGTCCCAGGTGTGCGAGATCGCTCTTGGCCCCGAGTACGACCACGCCGTCGACGTTGCAGTCGCCTCGGGTCTGATCGCCTCCACCGGCATCGAGTTGGCTTTCATCCACGACATCGTGCGGCAGTCCGTCTATGACTCGATCGCGGCCGATGTGCGACGGCAGCTTCATACCCGATTTGCCCAACATTTCCTCGCCTCCGCAGATCCGATGCTGGCTGCGGCGCATGCAAAGGTCGCCGTCACCGTCGGCGACGCGTCCAACGCCCGCGTGATGATCGCCGCCGCCGAGGCGGTCGCTGCCACCAGCGCCGCTGATGCCGCCAAGCTGGCGTCTCACGCTTTCGACATGCTGCGCCCCGGCCAACCGCACTGGGCCGAGCTTGGTGAACGCGCGCTCACGGTGCTGGCGATCGCGCAGCGCGCCAACGACACGATCGCCGTCGCCGATCGATTGCTCGCGACGGTCGATGACGTCGACACCATGAGCCGCATCGAGACGCAAGCGGTGAAAGCGCTCTGGCACAACGGATGTTTCGCCGAGATCATCGACCGCACCCGCCACACGGTCGCACTGAGCGGTGAGCGCCCCGATCTGGTAGCGCGGTTCCACGCCGCGCAGGCGTTGGCGAGCACCCGCATCGTCGGTGCCGACGTCGCCGCCGAGCGAGCCGACGCGGCATTGGCACACGCTTTACACGCAGGTGATCGCGACGCAGTGGCTTTCGGCCTTCAGGCCGCGGGCGAAGCGGCGCACGCGCAACGTCGGCATCAGGTGGCGCTCAAGCATTTCCGTGAATTGCGGTCGGTGACCGGAATCTCGTACCTGGCCGAAGAGATCATGCAGTTGCAGCTTCTTGATCGCTACGACGATGCACAGATGCTTCTGGATGCAGCCGACCGGGACAGTCACGCCAACGCCGAAGCGCTGACACCCAGTGTGCTGTTCGCGCAGGCCAAACAGCACTACAACCTCGGTGATCTCGGTAACGCGGACGACGTCGCAGCCGCCGTGGTCGAACTCGGGCAGCTGATCGGCACCCGGGAACAAATCGTCGAGGCGATGTTCATCCGGATCTTCATCGCGTTGATGCGCGGCGAGCTTGCGTTGGCCGAGCGGCGCATCGAATGGGTCGCCGGTGTGCTCGGTGAGGCTGAGGCGGCCGTGCATCCGGGCTACATCTTCTGCCGCGGATGGCTGAGCGCGGCCGGCGGCGACGCACAGCGGGCCTTGGTCATCTGGTCGCAGTTGTTGGCCCAGCCAGTCGAATCGAACAGCTATTCCGCCTGGTGGCCGTGCTGGATGCCGATTCTCTTTGAGGCCGCATCGGCATGTGGCGCCACAGATCTGATGAAGGTTGTCGTTGCGATCGCCGAGGAGGCCGCGGCCCGCAACCCCGAGGTCGACACGTTGCACGGGATGGCGGTGAATTTCCGTGGACAATTCACCGACAACCTGCCGCTGGTCGCCGACTCGTTCGAGATTTTGCGGCGCAGCCCTCGACGAGGGATACGGGCAGTGGGCGCCGAAAGCTATGGTCTGATGCTGCTGAACGCCGGTGAACGCCAGCAAGGGCTGAACCGACTTGATGAGGCGTGGGATGACTACGCCTACATGGGTGCGGCGGCCCGTCGAACGGGGGTGCAGCGGGTGATGCGGCGGGCAGGTGTTCGACGGACGAAGTGGTCCCACAACAACTCGCCGTCGGGCCGCAAACCATTGACCGACGCCGAGCGCCGCGTGGCGTATCTGATCGCCGATGGCCACACCGACAGGTCTGCCGCGAAATCGCTTGGAATTTCGGTGAATACGGTGAGCACTCACATACGGTCGGCCTATATGAAGCTCGGTGTCCAGTCGAGGGTGCAGTTGACCAACGCGCTGCGGGAGTTGGGTGAGCTGGTCTGAGCCGCTGCGCTGCACAGGGGGCATGCGCAGTGCGACGCCTATGCAGCAGCTGCGTGCGCGCAACACCACAGTTGACCTGTATTGCCACTGACCAGCTCGTGCATGCCATACCCAGCGCGCGCAGGTTCTCACCCAAAGAGGTGACAGATCGCCAATCCGGCCGGTGCCATTGTCAGCACAGCCGTCGGGTCAAGCCGTAGTTGCGATCTGTTGCTCGTTGACCACCTAGGAGGACCTGTATGTCGATTTCTCTCGGATATGACGTCTTCGTCTCCAAACCGATCCCGCAACAAGGCGTCGAGCCACTCCCTAACGGCGACCGCGCGATGTGGTCACCGCTGTCGACAACCCTGATCTACGGAGACAACGACGCCGTTGTTGTCGACCCGCCATTCACTCGCGAGCAAGCCTCCGCTGTGGGGGATTGGCTACAGGAAAGCAGTAAGAACATCACCCACATCTTCGCCACCCACGGACACGGCGATCATTGGTTTACGGCGGATTTGCTCGCCGACAGGTTTGGTGCCCAAATCGTCGCCACCCCCGGCACTATCGAACAGATGCACCGCAATGTGGCACTCCGAGAAGTGTTTTGGGACAGAATTTTCCCGGGCGAGATTCCTGAGACCACAGTCACTGCGGTGCCGGCGCAGAACAATCGAATCGAGCTGGAGGGCCACTCACTTGACGTTGTCGAAGTCGGCCACACCGACACCGACGCGACAAGTGTGCTTCACGCGCCGGCGCTGGACCTCGTAGTTGCCGGTGACGCGCTGTACAACGGCGTCCACCTGTATTTGGCCGAATCGGCCGACGGCGGCCGCGACAAGTGGCGTTCGGCGGTGGACATCGTCGCGGACCTTAACCCGAAATGGGTCGTTGCCGGCCATAAGAACAAAGATCTCGACGATGCGGCGGAACGCACGATCTCCGAGACACGGCGCTATCTGGACAGTGCCGACGAGATGCTGTCCGAGCACAGCACCGCGCTGGGGTTCTTCAACGCGATGCTCGAACGCCATCCCGACCGGCTAAACCCTGGAGCGCTTTGGATTAGCGCCAATGGGCTGTACCGATGACTGTTCTCCGGATGCGCAGATAACTCCTGCAAGGCGCCAACTGGCTGCAGTGGCTTGGCCTGCCGTCGTGCATGGGCTGGCCCCACCGCTAGCAGTCGTAATTTGCAACGAGTCTTTGATGACGATGGACGCTCTGACGAAAGGGCTGACCGAATGCCGACGACCGTGCTCGACCGTTTCAGGCTCGACGGGAGAATCGCAATTGTCACTGGGGCCCCCTCAGGCCTCGGCATCGCGTTCGCGTCGGCGCTTGCCGAGGCCGGTGCCGACGTGGTGCTGGCCGGGCGGCACACCGATCGCCTCGTTCAGACACGTGCTGTGGTCGAGGATCGCCTCGCCGCGCGCTCGCCGTGACCGCCGATGTCGCGCGACCCGATGACGCGTGAAGCGTGGTCGACGCGGCGATCGCGGAGTTCGGAACAGTCGATGTGCTTGTCAACAACGCCGGCCGGCTCGGCGACCGTCGTTTTCCTCGCCAGCGCCCGGCAGCGAACTACATCACCGGCACCACCGCTGGTCGTCGACGGCGGCATGACGGTCCGTTGACAGAGCCGGTCGTCGGCCGCGGTCTGAAAATGTACCGGGGAATCGCCGCTGAGACGGCGAAAGCGACTCAGGCACTGCGTGACGTGTAGGCGCGAGCGCCCGAATCCACTCGCCTGAGGCGGTGGCCCAGTCACTCGTTTCCGCGACCAGGATCGGCGTCGACTGCTATTGCGGGTCAGCTGCACATCACCGCGCCGCGGTTACGCGGTCGGCGGTGGCTCACGTTTTCTTGTGAGAGAACGCCGACCACACGCACGTTAAGAATTGTGTCGGCAGCTGTGATCCAACGGCAGGCGGTTGCCAACGACCGACGGCCATGCACCGCCATGGTCGTACGCAAACCAGAATCAAGGAGCACAACCAGTGAGTCTGGCGATCACCTACCGCCGCGCGGGGGATCCGTCAGAAATACTCGAGGTCACCGATGTGGGAGAACCCCCACCCCCGGGACCAGGTCAACTACAGGTACGGGTGACCGCATTTCCGATCCATCCTGGTGACCTGTTGGCCATATCAGCTGCACGGCCTACGGGCAGCGCCCTCGGCGCAGGGATCGAGGCTATTGGGGTAGTTACAGAGGTAGGCGCCGGAGTCATCGGCCTAACCGCAGGAACCCGAGTCACGTACTTCCCACTACCTGGTGCATGGCGCCAGGTAGTTAACGTCGACAGCGCGATCACCGTTCCGGTGCCCGACTCGGTGCCCGACGAGGTAGCCGCGCAAATGCTGTGCAATCCCATCACCGCACTGTTGTTGCGCCGCGCGGCGCAGCGACATTTCGGAGTCGGATTTGATGCGGTGGTGCTCAACAACGCCGCGGCTTCCTCGGTGGGTCGACTGTTCACCGCCATTGCCGAACATCACCAGATCGCCACGATCAGCATCGTGCGGAGCGAGGCGCGCGCCCAGCAGCTGAGGGACCGTTTCCCCACCGTGCCAGCGGTTTCCACCGCCGAGCCGGGCTGGCTCGAACAGGTTCGCACAGCCGCCGCCGGCCGACCCATACCGGTCGCCCTCGACCCCGTCGGCGGCGCCCTGGCGGGCGAGCTACTGTCGGCGCTCTCCCCCGGCGGCACCCTGCTCATCTACGGCCAGCTGGCCGAGGAGCCGATTCCGTTGCACGCCGCTGCGGTCCTGCACACGGCGCTGGGCATCCGCGGGTTGACGATTAACCGGTGGCTCACGGCCGTATCTGCCGAACAGCGGGCCTCCGACGTCGCCAGCGCGGTCATGATCACCACGGGACTGCCCCAGCAGTTTGACGTCGCAGCCGTTTACCCACTCGAGCGAATCGCCGACGCGGTGCGCCACGCGTCCCAACCGGGCAAGGTCGGCACCGTGGTGGTCAAACCATGACAGCACCCGACCGCAAGCCGCCGCACCCGCGCGTAGCCGAAATATCTTGCGGCGCCGGACATTCTCGCGTCACTGCTCGAAAGGAGCACAACCGTGTTTAACAATGTCGGCTTCATCGGTTCGGGGCCGATCGCCCAGGCGTTGGCGCATCATTTAGTCGCCGCACGGATACCTGTGTACATCAGCAACAGCAGAGGCCCGGACACCCTGACCGAGCTAGTGGCTGAGCTCGGGGACGCGGCCCAAGCCGTCACAGTGGAGCAGGCGGCCAAGGCCGATCTCGTAATTTTGGCGTTGCCGTTCGTGCGCGTGCCCGAACTTGCCGACGTCGTTCCTGATTGGAGCGGGCGCATCGTGGTCGATGCCACCAACCAGTTCGCCCAATACACACCGGTCTACAGCGGCTATGTTGACCTCAGCGAGGAAACCGGCAGCGAATGGGTCGCCCGTCACCTCCCGGGTGCGACGATCATCAAGGCGTTCAACACGATGTCGTCCAGCTACCTCGCGGCTGACCCACGCCACCACGACGGCCGCCAGGTCGTCTTCTACGCCGGCGACGACACCACCGCCTGCGCGGATTTCGACCAGCTCATCAGCAGACTTGGCTTCGCACCGGTACGAGTAGGCGGCCTACGCGAGGGCGGCCGATTGATGCAACTCGGGGGGCCGCTCAGCCTGCTCCACGTCATCAAACAGGACTGAACCCCGTTAACGAAACGCTGTCGTGCATAAGGTGCAGATCACCGCCATCGGTGAGCCCGCTGACGTTCTGCAACTCGTCGAATTGCAGACGCCCGCACCAGGTCCCGGCCAGGTGCTAGTCGAGATGGAGGCCGCAACTGTCAACGCGTCGGATTTTCTCTACATCAGCGGCCAGTACTGCATCGCCCCGAGCCCACCGTCCGACGTCGGCGGCGAAGGTGTCGGTCGGGTCGTCGCCGTCAGGCTCTGCAGTTCGCGGATCACTCCGCCAAAGCCCGAGGCGTCGACGAACGCTCCGTGTAGCAAGACGACGGTCGGCGTGGATGTCCCAGCCATTGGCTGCCTCCCCTTCCTCAATGATCCGATGACGTATTCGCCGGCCGAGCGCAAGGCGGCGTCCGCGATCAACGTGGCATGCAGTGACCCGGCGGGCGATCACCAATTCATGTGAGGCGCTACCGGCGAGCACGGATCTCACCAATCCATGTGAGTGAACGCCGATTCGTGTGCAGCCAAACTGATTAGGCGAGATCTGGAGGAAGGTGCCCGATGGGTCGGGCCCGCAGCGGCCGAACCGAAGCGCGGCAACGCAGCAGCCGGAACGTACCTCTGCGGTGTCTTCAACCGGAGCGACAAGCGGAAGGACGGCGGGCGGAATGGACGACGCGACGACGAGAGTCACGGTCGACAAGCAGGTGCCAGGCTGTTGGCGAGTGACACTGAATCACCCGCCGATCAACACCATCGACGATCAAATGTATGACGAGCTGTTTGACCTTGTGGAAGCAATGGACGCCGAGCCGTCGTTGAAGGTCGTCACCTTCGAAAGCGCGAACCCCGACTTCTTCATCGCCCACTACGGAATAGGCGAATCCAGGAGCAGGTTCGACAAACCGCGATGGATTGAAACGTCCGCACGGCTCGCCCACAGCAATGTCGTCAGCATCGCAGTCGTTCGCGGAAGGGCACGTGGCGGAGGCAGTGAATTCGCTCTCGCGTGCGACATGCGGTTCGCCAGCCGGGAGAAAGCGATCTTCGGGCAGCTCGAGATCGGATTTGGGCTCATCCCGGGCGGCGGCGCCCCGCAACGGCTCCCACTGCTGGTCGGACGGGCGCGAGCACTCGAAATCGTCCTGGGCGCAGACGACTTCGATGCCGAGACAGCCGAGAAATACGGCTGGATCAACCGCGCCCTCCCCGACGCGGAGCTCGACGGATTCGTCGCCAACATTGTCCGACGAGTGCTGTCTTTCGATGGTCAGGCATTGGCGATCAACAAGTCGGTCCTCAATCAAACCGGCCTACCCGACTATGCCCAGCTTCAAGTAGCCCAAACGGTTTTCGGCGCAGCCCTGCGTTTGCCAGACGCATCGGAACGGCTCACCAAGGCCCGCGAACGCGGCCTGGGGGCCATCGGCGAGTACGAACTCAACATCGGACACTACGCGGGCGGCTCCTAGACGCACTCGCATCGGAGACAGTGGAGAGGGGATATGGACATCATTTCGCGCCAACTTCGGACGCTCATCACACCCGAGGGTGAACTGCGCTTGACACTGGAGGACATCCCGATCGAGGCGCTGGAACCCGATGAAGTCGTCGTCCGCGTCGACGCCGCGCCGATCAATCCCTCCGACGTGGGCGACATGCTCGGTCCCGCAGATATCACGACGCTCACGACGACCAGGCCCGAGGGACGACCGGTCACCACGGCCAAGGTTCCCGCCCAATTCGCGTCGAGGGCCGCAGTGCGCAAGGGCAAATCAGTGTCGGTCGGCAACGAAGGCGCCGGCGTCGTGGTTGATGCCGGCAAGGATGCCCAGCATCTGATCGGCACGGTTGTCGCAGCAATGGCCGGGCGGATGTTCACAAGTCACCGCAAGCTCAACATGAGAGAAATCCTGGCCTTCCCCGACGGTGTCAGCCCGAAGCAGTCAGCCGCGGCCTTCGTCAACCCGCTCACCGCACTCGGAATGCTCTCAACGATGCGGTCCGAAGGTCACACAGCACTGGTGCACACCGCGGCAGCATCCAATCTGGGACAAATGCTCAACAAGTTATGCCTCGCCGACAGCGTCGAACTCGTGAACATCGTGCGTAGCCCCGCGCAGGAGGTGATCCTCAAAGACATCGGTGCGAGACACATCGTGAACTCGACCGCACCAGACTTCCGCGAACAACTGACCGCCGCACTCAGTGCAACCGGCGCCACGCTGGCATTCGACGCCGTCGGTGGTGGACCGCTCGCCGGTCAGATCCTGGGCGCGATGGAGGCCGCCCTCGTTGCGAAAATCCCGCCGATTGGCCAATACGGCTCACCGGTCCACAAACAGGTGTATGTCTATGGCCGACTTGACCTCTCGCCGACTTCGGTCCCCGCGGCCGTCGGGTTCACCTGGGGCATTGGCGGGTGGCTTCTTTTCTCGCATCTGACGCGAATCGGGCCTGAGGCAACCGCGAAGCTTCGTCAACGTGTGGCCAACGAGATCACCACGACTTTCGCTAGCCACTTCACCCGTGAAATCTCGCTCGCTGAAGCGCTCGACGCCGACACCATTCGCAGCTACGCGCGTGCGGCAACGGGAGAGAAGTACCTACTCGTGCCCTCACGAGACTAGGGCGTGTGCCAAATTGCCCGGGTTCAGCCAAGCGAACGGACGCTACTAACAACTACCCGGCTAACGATCTCTTCCATACCGGGACGGTGGAATACGCGAACCGTCTTGACGGCGTCAACAAGCCGAGGCGGTCCCTTCGTCGAGGCCGAAGACCTGTACAGCGGCTGACTTCCCCTTCAGGACGTGGGATCCCCGGACGGCGAGATCCGGCGGTCGGGATGCCAGGGCGTCGACGGTGTGATGGGTGAGAAGGATTGCGTCACCGGTGGTCTTGGTGAGCTGCTCGACGCGAGCCGCGACATTCACGGCGTCACCGATCAGGGTGAACTCGAGCTTGCCGCCGCCGCCGATGGTGCCGGCAATCACCACACCAGTATTGATGCCGATGCCGATACGAAGCGCGCCATCGAATCGTTCGGCGACCAGACGGTGAATGAGCACGGCGGCATTGACAGCGGCACCGGCATGATCCACAAGGACGTTCGGGGCACCGAAGACAGCCAAAGCGCCGTCGCCGAGAAACTTGTTCACGTGCCCGCCGGCGTCGACGACCGCAGGCACGACGATCTCGAACAGCGCGTTGAGGCGGGCGACCGTGTCCTCGGCGGTGTTCGCCTCGGCGAACGGGGTGAAGTCGCGGATGTCGACGAACATCACCGTTACTTCGCGGCGCTCACCGGTGAACACGTCGTCACCCTGCTCGAGCAGCCGCGCTGCCAGGGCTGGGTCAACGTAGGTGCCGAAAGCGGCCTGAAGTCGTTGCCGCTCAAGCAAACCCGCCTGCATGCGGTTGAACGACGCCGCCAACGCACCAAGGTCATCGTCCTGAACCACCGGCAGCCGTCGGCTGTAGTCGCCGGCCGCAACGCGTTCGGTGCCTTCGGCAAGGTCCCGGATTGGTCGCAGCGACGGTGAGAATGCGGCGCCGACCGTTATCGGCACACCCAGGCCCAGAGTCAACGCGCATCCGATCATCACCCACGCCATGGGCTGCTGACTCGCAGAATGAAACAGCGCCGACAACATCGCGCCCACAGCGGCAAACGCAAACA
>DASXMA010000454.1:0-3617 GCA_036495965.1 Mycobacterium sp. | reverse complement strand
GGGCACATCATCGAGATGCTGCGCGGCGGACCGGATTACCTGATGTTCCTCTACCAGACCAAGGGGCCGCTGGTATTCGCGGACTCGCCCGTCCTGCCGGGCGTTGCGGCACTGGGCCCCGACGCGACGCAGGTCATTTACTCCAACCGGAATAAGGACTACTCGCAGCAGGGCTGGACTCCGGTTATCGGCGCGTTCTTCAACCGCGGCCTCATGCTGCTCGACTTTGAGGAGCACCTGTTTCACCGGCGGATCATGCAGGAGGCGTTCGTCCGCCCCCGGCTGGTTGGCTACGTCGAGCAGATGGACAAGGTGGTGTCGCAGGTAATCGCCAACGACTGGGTGGTCAACGACGGGCGCTTCCTCCTCTACCCGGCAATGAAGGAACTGACCCTGGACATCGCCTCGATGGTGTTCATGGGCCACGAACCGGGCGTCGACCACGACCTGGTGACGAAGGTGAACAGCGCCTTCACCATGACCGTGCGCGCCGGCAATGCGGTCATCCGCACTCCTGTGCCGCCATTCACCTGGTGGCGCGGCGTCAGGGCCCGCAAGCTGTTGGAGGACTACTTCGCGGAGCGCGTAAGGGAGCGGCGCGGCAAGGCGGGCAACGATCTGCTGACGGTCCTGTGCCAGACCGAGGACGAAGACGGCAACCGCTTCTCCGACGAGGACATCGTCAACCACATGATCTTCCTGATGATGGCCGCCCATGACACGTCGACCACTACGGCGACGCACATGGCCCATCAGCTGGCCGCCAACCCGCACTGGCAGGAGCGATGCCGAGACGAGTCCAATCGCCTCGGCGATGGGCCGCTCGACATCGAGTCGCTGGAGAAACTGGAGTCGCTCGACCTGGTGATGAACGAGGCGATCCGGTTGGTGTCGCCGGTCCAATGGGCGATGCGGCGGACGGTGCGCGACACCGAGCTATTGGGTTACTACCTACCCAAGGGCACCAATGTCATCGCCTATCCGGGGATGAATCATCGTCTTCCCGAGCTCTGGACCGACCCGCTGAAGTTCGACCCGGACCGGTTCTCCGAGCCGCGCAACGAGCACAAACGGCACCGCTACGCGTTCACACCGTTCGGCGGCGGCGCGCACAAGTGCATCGGCATGACGTTCGGCCAGCTGGAGATCAAGACGATCCTGCATCGCCTGCTGCGACGTTACCGGTTCGAGCTGCCGCGGCCGGGGTATGAGGCGACGTGGGACTATCGCACCATCCCGATACCGAAGGACGGCATGCCAATCACGTTGCGCCCGCTGTAGTTAACTCGCGCCCGCTGTAGCTCCCCTTCTTTTCCGCGAGCAGACGCAGAATCGCACGTGGCGAGCAGCGAACGTGCGATTCTCCGTCTGCCCGGCAGGGTCAGGCGAGCAGCCGGTTGGCGCAGGCGATCACCGCGCGTAGCGCCGACTGCGTCGAGTCCTCCGCCCAGCCCATTGCCCACTCGGAACGGGTCCCGTTGCTGCCGCAGACGAAGGTGGCGGTGCCCGCGCCCGAGCGAATCTGATGGAACTTCAGCGTTTCGACGGTGACCCCGCGCTCGTGCAGCATCGCGGTGAGCGCGGCGATCGGTCCGCTGGCGGCAGCGGTCGAGGTGCTGATGCGGTCGCCCACGGCGATCATCGCCCGGAAGTTGCGTGCTTGTGGGCCCAGCCGCGCGGCGGGCCGCTCGGCGTCCGTGGACGCCCAGTGCCCGAGTCGAAGCGGGCCGTCCGTATGACTGTAGGTCGCGACGAAGTTCTCCCACGACATCGCCTCGGCCTGCTCACGCAGACCAAGCGGCAACGCCGTGCCGAAATGGTGGCCGAACCATGCGCCGGCGCCGCATTGGCGCGCCGACTCGTCGGGATTCGGGATGGGAAGAGGTTTCGAAAGAGGCTTCGAAAGAGACATCATGTCGGTCTTCTCTGATCAGCAGGAGCGACCGACGGGAGTAGCTTCCGACCCACAGCGGGGGGTCGGTCTGGATCAGACCCCGCTGCGGGTGCTGGCTACTACGGCACGCTCGAGAAGACGCACGAGCGCCGAGACTAGCCGTCGGGGGCCGGCAACGCAACTTCCTTTACGGGCCACCCCGAGGACACTTACCGCAGTCTGAGCACGAAGGCGGCCGGCTTCACCCGGTCGGCCGTGGCGATGGATCAAACCGCAGATATGCCTGAATTGTCGTACCGGCTGTGGTGCTGTGAGTCCGCACCAAATCCGATATGGCATTCACCAGAAACAGCCCCCGACTGGCGGGGCCACTGGGGCCAGGGTACAGGCGGCCCACCAGCGGGTCATCGAGCCGTCCCGTGTCGCGCGCCTCACAGACCAAATGCTCATCATTCCGCCAGAAAGCCAGCCTGCACGCGCCGTCGGTGTACATCAAGCTGTTGGTGGCCAACTCGGTGGCGACCAATTGCAAATCCTCGATGCTGTCCTGGGACAGTCCAACCCAGTCGGCATAGTTGACGGCGAAAGACCGCGCCAGTCGCAGATCCGCTGACTTGCGGACCATGTACGTGACAGCCCCCGGATTGACAGGCAGCGGCTGGTTGCAACGCGCCAGTACATCATCAGGCGCGTACTCGGCGCTGCGATGCGGCGAACCGCAACTCCACAGCATCGGGTGGGTAGCCCGGGCATCCGCCAGCACGTCGTCATCCAGCCGGCTCGCGTCGTACAGGCACAATCCCGTCACCTGACGACCTTCGAACGCTTCGTTCACCAGCGCCTCGTGCTGTACACAGGCCAAAAGCTCATTCGCGGTACGGCCTGGCCAGACAACTTCGCTGACAATGCGCACCCTCCGGTCGGGGTGTTCCTCGACGAAAGAGCCCGCCATGGCCATAAATCGGCTCGGGTTGCGGGCGACCTGGGTGGTGTCGGTCATTTGTAATCCGTCTGGCACCCCACCGCCCGCGCCGCACAGTTCGTCATGCACCACCGCCATCATGTCGCCGGGTATGGCGACGAGTACCGGTTCGTCCATCGCCAACCCTTCGATGGCGAAGTGCACCACAAAATCCAGGTACTCCCGCTGAGAGTGATAGAGAAGCGCGGAGTGAACGAAGCCTTGATGTTCCCTTTCCGTGCCCATGCTCACTTTTTCGGCGCTCCCGCTTTCCATCACAATGCCAACCCCCTGCTGGACCGGCCGTCCTGCTTTGCGTTACCTACCCCAATACCCCGGACAGGGCTCCGCTATGCAGGTAATAGGTCACAAAGCCAGCTCGACCCAAATGCGGTCGCATCACAGCCACCAGGAGGCCGCAGCGTCCAGATGACGACGGATACGGTAGCGGGCCAAGCTATCGTCGCCGACGGCCATCGCCCCGAGAATCCGAAGGTGAGCGCGCTCGACGGCGATGATGTCAGCTCCACTCGGCAGCGCCTGCCCGGTGCTGGACCAATGGCGGCGGAACGACTCGACGATGATCCGGAGGAACAGGTCCAGCAAGGCGTTTCCGGCCAGTTGTGCCAGTCCGATGTGGAACCGGAATTCCTCGACTGTGGCCTTGCGCACTTCGTCAGCGGTTTGGAGGTTGTCGCCGAACGCGGGCCGGTGGGTATCGAGGAAGGCCGCCACCTCGGATTCATTGCGCCGCTTGACGAT
>DASXMA010000453.1:0-3931 GCA_036495965.1 Mycobacterium sp. | reverse complement strand
GTCGAAGCTGGTCAGCACGATCGCCGTGGAGACGATCAGCAGCACCAACGTCAGCAGTGTGATCGCGATGCTGGCGGCCGGCATGTGCAGCCAGGAGAACGGGCAGAACACGATGGCCGCCAGCGGGGGATAGGTAAACGGTAGATTCAGCCCGATGGGTGTGTGAAACAACGCGTCACCGCGGTACAGCGAATGCCCGTCCAACCAGGCCTGACCGCCCATCTGATAGATGTCGATATCGATGCGGTACGGCGTGTGCCCGAATAGGCGCCAGCCCACGTAATACAGCGCCGCGACGGCCAGCAGCCAGAGCAGGCACCACAGCAACGCCCGCCCGGGTCGACTGCCCACGCCGGGCGCCCGCCATTTACTCATGTCGCAGAACAGCGTAATCGGTGCCCGCTCCTCGACGTGTCGCAGCGCGGCTCCAACCTCGCCGGCAAGTGCGGGCGTAGGTTTCAAGAGTGCTCCACTGGTTCGTGTATGGGGTGGCCCACTGGTTCGCGCATGACATCATCGACCGCGGCCGGCTGCCGTTGCTGTCCTGTCTGGTCGCCTTCATCCTGACCTTTTTCGTGACACGGACGTTCGTGCGCGTGATCCGCCACCGCGCCGCGGTCGGTCGCCCGACCCGATGGTGGCATCCGCGCAATGTCCATATCGGGGGAGTGCACATCCACCACGTGACGTTCGGTGTGGTCCTGGTGATGCTCTCCGGGCTGGTGTTGGTCACCCTGTCCGTCAACGGGCAAGAACCCGAATTCACCTTGGCCGCAACATCTTTCGGGATCGGAGCGGCATTGGTCCTCGACGAGTACGCATTGATCCTGCACCTGTCCGATGTTTACTGGGAAGAAGACGGCCGCACTTCGGTGGACGCGGTCTTCGCCGCAGTGGGTGTGGCCGGCCTTTTGATAATGGGTCTGCACCCGTTGATGTTTTTCCTGCCGATCTGGCATGACGCCGGTTCGGTGGCGCTGCGCCTCGCGGTGGCCAGCGCGATGGCGTTGACGCTGCCGCTGGCTGTGGTGGTGGTGCTCAAGGGCAAGGTGTGGACCGGTCTGCTCGGCATGTTCATCGTCATACTGCTGGTCATCGGCGCGATCCGATTGTCACGCCCGCATGCCCCGTGGGCCCGGTGGCGGTACACCACCCAGCCGGACAAGATGCGACGGGCGCTGCAGCGGGAGCGCAGACTGCGCCGCCCGGTTGTGCGGGCCAAGCTGTGGGTGCAGTGCGCGATCGCGGGCACGCCGCGCCTGCCCGACGAACGCGCCGTCGACGCCCGGCTCGACCATGACATACATGCGGCGCCACCGCCCGAGGGAACGGAGCCCATCCTGATCGGTGGATAGGGTGCCCCTAGGCTTTCTGGGTGCGGTACTTCTACGACACCGAATTCATCGAGGACGGCCGCACCATCGAGCTGATCTCGATCGGGGTTGTCGCCGAGGATGGCCGTGAGTACTACGCCGTGTCCACGGAATTCGATCCAGAGCGGGCCGGCAGCTGGGTGCGGGCCAAGGTGCTGCCCAAGTTGCCGCGCCCGGCTTCACCGCTGTGGCGCTCGCGCAAGCAGATTCGCCTGGACCTGGAGGAGTTCTTCGGTGTTGACGGCACCGAACCGATCGAGCTGTGGGCCTGGGTGGGCGCCTACGACCACGTCGCCTTGTGTCAGTTGTGGGGTCCGATGCCAGGTTTGCCGCAGGCGTTGCCCCGTTTCACCCGGGAACTGCGGCAATTGTGGGAAGACCACGGGTCCCCCCGGATGCCACCCCGCCCGCGCGATGTCCACGACGCGCTGGTCGATGCCCGCGATCAGCTGCGCCGATTCCGGCTGATCACCTCCGGGGCCTGAGCGCTCGCAGCGACGTTCGTCCTGATCAGCCGCCGGCCGTCCCCAGTTACCATGGACCGATGAACTGGACCGTCGACATCCCGATCGAGCAGCTGCCGTCGCTGCCGCCGCTGCCGCCTGACCTGCGCGCCCGGCTGGACGCCGCACTGGCCAAGCCGGCCGCTCAGCAGCCCAGCTGGCCCGCCGACCAGGCCGAGGCGATGCGCACGGTTCTGGAAAGCGTGCCGCCGGTGACAGTGCCGTCCGAGATCGTCCGGCTGCAAGAACAGCTGGCCCAGGTCGCGCGGGGCGAGGCGTTCCTGCTGCAGGGCGGCGACTGCGCGGAGACGTTTGTCGACAACACCGAACCCCATATCCGGGGTAATGTCCGCGCCCTGCTGCAGATGGCCGTGGTGCTGACCTACGGCGCCAGCCTGCCGGTGGTGAAGGTGGCCCGCATCGCGGGTCAATACGCCAAGCCCCGATCCGCCGACATCGACGCGCTGGGCCTGCGGTCGTACCGCGGCGACATGATCAATGGCTTCGCCCCGGATCCCGCGGCACGCGAACACGATCCGTCGCGACTGGTCCGTGCCTACGCCAACGCCAGCGCGGCGATGAACCTGGTGCGGGCCCTGACCTCGTCGGGGCTGGCGTCACTGCACCTGGTGCACGACTGGAACCGCGAATTCGTCCGGACGTCGCCGGCCGGGGCGCGCTATGAGGCGCTGGCCACCGAGATCGATCGGGGCTTGAGGTTCATGAGCGCCTGCGGGGTGGCCGACCGCAATCTGCAAACCGCCGAAATCTACTCCAGCCACGAGGCATTGGTGCTCGACTACGAGCGCGCCATGTTGCGGTTGGCGCACAGCGAAGACGGTGAGCCACAACTGTACGACCTGTCGGCACACACCGTGTGGATCGGCGAGCGGACCCGTCAGCTCGACGGTGCGCACGTCGCATTCGCCGAGGTGATCGCCAACCCCATCGGCGTCAAGCTGGGCCCGACGATGACCCCGGAACTGGCCGTCGAGTATGTCGAGCGGCTCGACCCGCACAACAAGCCTGGACGGCTGACACTGGTGAGCAGGTTGGGCAACAACAAGGTGCGCGATCTGCTGCCGCCGATCGTCGAGAAGGTACAGGCCACCGGCCACCAGGTGATCTGGCAGTGCGACCCGATGCACGGCAACACCCACGAGTCGTCCAACGGATACAAGACCCGGCACTTCGACCGGATCGTCGACGAAGTGCAGGGTTTCTTCGAGGTGCATCGGGCGCTGGGCACTCATCCAGGTGGCATCCACGTCGAGATCACCGGCGAGGACGTCACCGAATGTCTGGGTGGTGCGCAAGACATCTCCGACACCGACCTGGCCGGCCGCTACGAGACGGCGTGTGACCCGCGGCTGAACACCCAGCAATCGCTGGAGTTGGCATTCCTGGTCGCGGAGATGTTGCGCGACTGACCATCGCCGGGGCGCGGCGGGCTACAGGAGGCCGCTCAGATTGCTGCCGATCGTCCATGCCGCGGTCGCGACCAGCCCGGTGAGCGCCAGCACGAGTGCCACCCAGATCAGCACCATGCGCCGGGCGTGCTGACGCGCAAGTGCGAAGTCGCTAATCGCGATACCCGCGAATTCGCCTGAGACAGGCTCGTATTCGTAGTCGTCCTCGTCAACCTCGGAGTCGGGCTCGGGCGGGGGTTTCGATTCAGGCCAGTCCCCGGGTCCACGGGTCAACTGGCGGGTGGGATGCCGGACCGGGGCCTTGACGGGCTGTGCTTGCTGCCCGGTGGCTCGGCGCTCGCTCATCCGGCTCTGGTGCGCCGCCGCCGACCGGTGTTGCGCTGAGTTGCGCGGGGCCGGCACCCGGAAGTCGGGCAAGTCCAATTCGTCGGCGATCGCGTCGATGTCGGCAGCCATCTCGATTGCGTCGGCGTATCGGTCGGCGGGGCCGCGGGCGGTCGCGCGCGCCACCAGTTCGTCGAATTGTGGTGGCACACCATCGATCGCCGCGCTGGCCCGCGGCACGTCGGTATCCAGCCGCTGGTAAGCGATCGAGAGAGCCGAGTCGCCGGTGAACGGTGTGCGC
>DASXMA010000452.1:0-38175 GCA_036495965.1 Mycobacterium sp. | reverse complement strand
GTGCGAGCATTCATCGCGATTGTGGATCAGTACTAAGCCCTCGTCACTAGCGGCAGCTCCGGCAACCACAAAGAGCTCTGAGTCTTCGGGAACCCGGCCACTGGCCGGAAACCGGGAACCAGCCCAACATTCCCGGCCCGGTCAACCCACTCCTCAACCAGCACGCGCAACACCTGCCGGACGATATGCCCGCCACGGCAACGCATAGACCCCGCACCCAAACTCCAATGCCGGTGCGCCCTACCGCCAATCACAAGATCATCAGTGGACATGGCGTCGCTGCCGTCCCGGTGCACCGCACCGATACACAACATCACCACCACGCCGGCCGGCAGCTCTACCCCACCGACGGTCGTTGGCTGGGTAGTAAAACGTTGGCAACCGGGCACCATCGGCTCCAACCGTAGGACCTCTTCAACGAACCCGCGTATCAGCTCGGGCTGACGTCGAAGCATGTCGCGCAATTCGGGGCGGCGTGCCAACTCGAATAGGTACCAGCCGGCGTGTTTGAACATGTTGCGGCACGCCTCGGACAAGACGTGGCCGGACCGCCCATACAGGTGCTCAACAGGCAATAGCTGCAGGCGCGAAACGATGTCGAAAAGGGCGCTAGCCATCGGCGTGGTCACATCGGCCACCGCGTCACCGCCACCAGCGGCGGCGAAACGATCGATCAGCGCGGCGGCGGTCGGACGGAACACTGCCGCAACGTCATGAGCTGATTTTGGCGCGAATAGCTGCTGGTGAACCTGGAGTTCGCTCTCGGAAAGAGCACGGGCGGCATCCAACCTTGGATCGTCCAGATTCGCTAACACCTCCTCCCGTCCAATGACAAACACCCAGTGTGCCCCTGGATCTCGCAAAACCGGGCCGGCCTGTCGCGCCAGGCGCCAACCCAAGCCGCGGTCCGTGCTCAGGGCGGTTCCCGCCTCGGCTGGAAAGACTGGACAGTCGGAAAGCTTCACATGCCCCTACCCGCTTTAGCGTTTGCTGTGACCGAGCACTACGTAAGGATATTCACGCGGGACGCTCAATAAAACACCAGGTCAGTCGGTATTAGCAGGACGTTTCTCTGCTTCATACTTCTTGGTCATGTATTCGACGGCCTGATTCTGCGACTGCGCGAGGCCTTCCCGCGCCTCGCTGGCGCGGGCGGCAGCATCCAGCGTCGGCTGCGCCTGACCCTGAAAATGCGGCATCACTTCGGCGGCGAACAATTCGGCTGACCGTTTGGTCGCCGCGGGATTGGCCCACTCGTGGCCCATCTGCAGCATGCAACCGAACCCGCCGGACTGATCCCACATGCGCTGCACCTGTGCCCGCGCCCGCTCGGGCGTGCCGATCACGCCCGCGCCGTTGTCGTTGATGACGTCGATCATCTCGTCGAGCTGCTCGCCCGGCATGGTCATCTGCGGGAATGCGGCCACCTTCTGGAAGTACCGGAACCAGGGCTCGAGGCCGAACTTCACGTCCTCACGGGCTTGCTTCTCGGTCTCGGCAATATGGAACGGCCCGACCAGGCTCCAGTTCTTGCGATCGACCTCCGTGCCGAACGCCGCCGCGCGCTCCTCGACGATGTCCCAGTGATACTGCAGCGCGTTGAAGCCTTCGATGGTCAGGGTCGCCCCGATGGACAGCAGGCCGATGCCGTGCTTTCCGGCCAGCCGCGCACCCGTCGGTGAGGCGACTGCGGCCACCGCCAGCGGGACACCGCCGTCGGAGTACGGGGCGAGTTGCAGCTTGGCGTTGTGCAGCTCGTGCGTCGGGGTCTTGGCGCTCACGGTCTCCCCCGCCAGCAGCCGGACCACGATGTCGAGGTTGGTTTCCAACAGCTCACGGCAGTCGGTGGGGGTAAGCCCGATCATCGACGAGTCACTGGGCAGTGAGCCGGGTCCGACCCCGCCGATCACCCGACCGTGGGTGAGGTGATCCAGCATCATCAACCGGTCGGCGACCCAGAGCGGGTTGTGGTAAGCGAGCGAGATGACCCCGGTGCAGAGCTTGATTCGCTTGGTCCGCTCCGCGGCGGCGGCGATGAAGATCTCCGGCGAGGCGATCAGTTCGGTGCCTGCCGAGTGATGTTCGCCGATCCAAGCTTCATCGAACCCAAGGGCGTCGAGATGCTGGACGAACTCCTGGTCCCGTTGTAGTGCGAGCGTCGGGTTGGTGCCCGCGCGATGGAATGGGGCGATGAAATAACCGAACCTGAGCTTGGCCATTGAGGTCCCTTTGCAATCGAGTTGTCCGAACCATAACCCGTATGCAGCGATCGGCCCTAGGCCACCTGAGATAGATCTTCGACTCGCTCAGCCGGTGGCGCCAGATCGGCATGGCCCCACCGGCTTGGGGGCAAGTCTTGGACTTGTCGGTGCTTTACCCAGCGCTCAATAGCAGCGCGATCACGGATATCCGCCGCAGACGTTGCCGACACAACCGCCGCCACCGCCCGGTCCGCCGCCGCCCCCACCGACGGCGGGAACGGTGCCGCCTCCGCCGCCGGGTCCGCCGCCGCCCCCACCGACGGCGGGAACGGTGCCGCCTCCGCCGCCCTGTCCGCCGCCGCCCCCACCGACGGCGGGAACGGTGCCGCCTCCGCCGCCCTGTCCGCCACCACTGGTCGGGCCGCCGGGGACGGCGCCGCCTCCGGTGCCCGGTGCTGTGGATTGCGCCACGCTGGTGGACGGAGTGGTCGTTGGCGTCGTGCTACTGCTTGGCCCTTTGTTGCCACCACCGCCGCATCCACCCGCTGGGACGAGCATGGCTGCCCCGCCGAAAGCGCGACGGCAGTTCTGGCTTCGGATCTCATCAGATTCCCCACTCTCCACTCGCGCCACAGTTATCCAGTCCACCCGTCCGTACCCGGGCATGCTTCACTGCAAACGGGATCGGAGTCCGAGGATGGGGGCCTGCCGGCGGTCTATCTGGCGTGTCGTGTGAGTTCGCTAGCAAACCCATCCAGCCGCGCGTTGGGCGCCTAAATGGCCCATGACAGCGTCAGGCCGTTGGATCGCGAAAGACGCAGCGGCCTGGTTGTACTCGAGACTCAGCAGTTGGCGCCGGGAATGCAGCCGGTCAGGGTGGCCGTATGAACGCCGGCGTGCCCTGCCGGAGCGACCGCATCGGGATGCGCCGGCGCCACGCTGGTGGACGGGTGCGTCGTCGTGGTCGATGAGCCGCCCATCGGGCCAACGTTAATGCCGCCGAATCCGACCGTCAAAGCAAGCGTCGCTGCACCACCGAACACCGCGATCGCCGTCTTGGCTTGTGCCCTCATCAGCCTCTCCTAATCACGTGAAAGCTTTGTTACTAACAAGTTTACGCTTGTTAATAGCTAATAGTACACCTATGCAATAATAGTACAAAGCCTGCTTCCTGCAGGCATGCGAATGCGCGAACCTGCGTTAAGTCCGAGAACGGATTGTTTTGCGGACAATGGGGCCGCAACCCGCGGGCGACATGACGCACCAGCGCCGGATGTCACCGGCGCCGGTGTGTGGGGCCGCTACCCCTCCTTGGTGATCAACTTCCGCAGCGCCACACGGTCGGGCGTGAGCAGCTCGGCGATGCGCGGGTGGTTCACCTCGGCGACGATGATCTCGCCCACCTCCTGATAGACCTCGCTGAATATGCCGTGGGACTTCATCTTCGAGGTCTGATACAGGTTGTCCTCGGTCGGCGTAACGTAAATTACCGCGTCGGCCTTGAACCGGTGCACCAGCCAGAGGTGAATCAAGGTCATCATTCGCTTCTGCCGCAGCTTCTCGGCGAAGGTGTTCTGGTCGCGCACCTGAAGGATGCTGCGACCGTGCCGGTCTTTGATGGGATCGACGACAACATTGGCCAGCTGCTCGTCGCCGTCGCCGTAGATGCCGAGTTCGAGCACGTCGGAGCCGGCGCGGCGCGGCCGCAACTGCACGCGGAGTTTTTCGCCGAGCTGGTAGTACTCGCCCCACATCGCCAGCCACTCCTCCAGCAGTTTCTTCGGCACCTCGGTCTGCACGAGATGCTGATGCTGGGTCGAGCCCTCACCCATCGCCTTGGTGGTCGCGGTGCGACCGGAGGAGGCGGTCAGCGCGGCATCGCTGCGTGGACCGCCGACCAGGGTTTGCGGTGTGCGGTAAGGAGATTCGACCAGCCGCATCTTGCGCTGCAAGCGAGCCAGCGCCAACATGCCGTCCTGCCGCAGCGCGGTCGCGAACTCCTCGGCGGCCACGCCGTCGATCTGGTGTCCGCCGTAGGTGATGAAGTTGAAGACGAAGCCCATTTTGCCGAGTTCTTCGGGGAACTGCTTCATCTCCTCGTCGGTCATGCCGGTGGTGTCCCAGTTGAACGACGGCGAGAGGTTGTAGGCCAGCATCTGGTCGGGGAACTCGGCATGGATGGCGTCGGCGAATTGCCGGGCGTCGGCGAGGTCCGCAGTCTTGGTCTCCATCCAGAGGATGTCGGCGAATGGCGCCGCGGCCAACGACTTGGCGATCGCATAGGGTATGCCGCCGCGGATCTGGTAGTAGCCCTCGGGGGTCTTCGAAAGCTCGCAGTCCCACCCCGGGTCGGCGCCCAATTCCTTCGCCTTTGCCCGAGCGGCGTAGAGCGACGCACGCGCGGCGAACTGACGCCACTCGTCGGGGCTCATGTCCGTCGGCTCGCCCTCGCTTTCGTCGAATGCCAGCACGTCGGCCACGGCCTCGCCGTAGGTAATCAGGCCCGCGTCGTCTTCCCAGGCCGCCACGAACCGCGACTCGACTTGGTCGAAGAGATCGTCGATCGATTGATTCCCGTTCTCCCGCCAGGCGTTGACGGCGACGGAGACGAGATCCCATATGCCTTGGCGGTCGAGCCAGGCTGTGGCGGCGGTGTACTCGCCTTCGGGAAGAGCATAAAGGAGGTGACCATTCAGTTCCTTGACTCCGAGTTCGCAGAAGCGACGCACCATCGCCAGGAAACACGCCTTGTACGAAGGAATGTTGAGGTTGGTGGCGCCAAGCAGGAACGGCTGGTCGCGCTCGTCGGCGCGACTGTCGATCAGGTTGGCCGCCTCGGCATCGGTGCGGGCGACGATGATGCCGGGCACCCGCATGATGTCGAGCTGGAAGCGCGCGGCGTTGAGGCGCTTGATTTGTTCGTCCGACGGCACCAAAACCTTGCCGCCCTGGTGGCCGCACTTCTTGGTGCCCGGGCGCTGGTCCTCGATGTGGTATCCCGGCACGCCGACCTCGACGAAGCGGCGGATCAAGTTGCGCACGTGCGGGTCACCGCCATGGCCTGTGTCGGCGTCGGCGATGATGAACGGCCGGTAGTCGTACTGAGTCGCAGTGGCACGCTGCCGCTCACTCATGTGCAGACGCTGGTACTGCTGGTTGCGGTCGGCGGTGAGAAGGGCGCGCACCAGCACCGCGGCGTCGTCGGGAACCTGGCTCAGGGGGTAACTGGCCAGGTCGGGCCCCGGGTCTTCGGTGGTCGAACCTTTGGCGGAGGTTGCCCAACCACCGAGGTAGATCCCTTCGATACCCATCCGCTTCATGCTCACTGCCTGCCCGGGCGAGTAGGGCCCGAACGTCGTGATGCTCTTTTTGGCGGCGAAGAGCTCGCGCAGGCGCTTGTAGAAGGCCGCAGCCGCGTCACGTGCCACGGTGTAGTCGGTGGGGATCGTGCCGCGTTGCTCTACTACCTGGCGCGCCGTGTAGAGGCGAATAATCCCGGCAAAGCGCGAGTCGTCGAAGTATCGCTGGGTGCCGGCGACGTTTTGTTCGAACGGTGCGGGAACCTCAGTGTCCGCGTCGATGATGGCCATGAAATTACGCTCCTCTTCAGCACGATTCCGCTGGATGTGAGTCTATCCCCGGGCAACAGGGTTCAATCACCGGTTGTCAGCGCGCTTCGCGGGAAAGGGTTGACGGATCCCCGTACCGTCTCGAAGTGAGAATCGCTCAGGCCTGAAATAGCGTGGCGCCGAACATGATAGACATCGCGGCGGCCATCGTTGCTTGAGCAGGCGTATTGAGCGAACGCCACCAGCCGTAGGTCGACCCATCCGGCCGCTTTATTGCGAAAGCGGACGTCCAGAAGACCGCGGCAACCACGAAGCCGACGAACCAGAACCAGTTGATTGCCGTGATCCAGGCCGGTGACCCGGCGCTGGTCTGCACCTCTTTGCCAGCCATATCCGTGTCCATCTGGTGGTGCATCGACGAGTGACCTGGCGACAGGAGCCCGTGGATGAACGTATACATCCAGGCCATCGCCAGCATCATCAGAGCGTGATATCCGTACACCGTCCGTAGCGGGACCGTTTCAGGTGGAACTTCAGCTGGAACTTCAGCTGGAACTTCAGCTGGAACTAAGGCCAGAATCACGAACCACACGGCTGCCAGCGTGAAGAACACCGCGGGTCCTGTCGCGTGCAGCTGTGCGCCCGATGGCCAGACCATCACCGCCATCGCGATTGCCATCACGAAATGCAACCCACATGGGACGACCTGGGTCCACGCCCGATGCCGGATGACAATCGTCAACCCCCATGCGGCCCCGCTCAGCGCGGACAGGCACGTGACGACCCACCGAAGCACAATGTCATGGATCATGCGAAGCAACAGCCTAGATCAAGTCGGTGACTCTCCGTTCGTTGTGGATCAGTCTGACCGAGCCGGCTAGCCCGCGCTTAGCCGGACTCGAAGCCCGCTCTCCCTTTCAACCAATCCCGCTGGCGACGAATGAACTTCGCGTTGACGATTTTCCCGTGACCGGGGACGTAGATGGCATCGGGTCCACCGATCGCGAGCACCCGATCAAGGGTTGCCGGCCAGGCCGCCACATCGGAATCGGCGTCGATTGCGGGGTCGGCGGACTCCTCCACAAGGTCACCGGTGAACACCACGACCCGCCCGTCGTCACCGGCGGGGCCAGGCGCTATTACGACCAAGTCCGAAGTGGTGTGGCCACGGCCCGGGTAGGCGATCGTTACGCTGCGGTCGCCGAGGTTGATGACGGCGTCGTAGACCCCGTGGTGGGCGGCCGCAACGCCGCGATCGCGTCGTCGATTTCCGCTGCGTTCGCACCGTAGTGCAGGGCGTCTTCGCGAATCTGATCGGCGGCCGACGACAGGCAGTCAACAACTTCTGGCGCGCAGTAGATCTCGGCTGCGGCGAACATCGATGAACCCAAGACAGGGTCGAAGTGCTTGTGTGTCAACACAATATGCATGACCGGGCATCCAGCGAGCTGCCGAACGTCGGCGGCGATCGCCGCGGCTTCGGCGAGCGTGGTACCGGTGTCGACGAGCAGCGCTCCTGAACCGCCGTGCAACAGCCCGATCGTGACATCGCAAAACGGCAGCCGACAGCGGTACACATTGCCGGTCAACTGTTCCCACGCGTATTGCACAGACAGGACGGTAACGCCCCCGACGGCGCTGAAAAAACAGTCTCAGGCCGGCTGCAGCACCTCTGCGCCGTACCACTGGCAAGCGAGTAGTGCGAGTTCGACATCGACTCGGTCGTCGATCGGCCGTCCACGCCTGGCGACCGCTCGCTCGACGCTGGACGTCACGGTGCTCGGATCGGTGTTGAGTTCTTCTACCGCGGCCTCGTAGCCCGAACCGAAACGCAGGAATACCTGCAGAGTGTTCCGCAGGTGAGCGTCGTCATCGGTGTCGGACGCCAACGGACCGAGGACGTCGGTCACCCATTCGCGGATCTCCTCGACACTTGCACGCAGCAGCGCCGCCGCAATGACGCCGGGATCAGTTGCGGCGACTACCACCCTTCGGTGGCGGGTGCGGGCAAGCGCGGCGGCCCGCGCGCGTTGCGCCTGGCGATGGGATCGGCGGAATCCTCCGACGTCAGAGCCGATCGCTCCGATCGCAATGTTGGGTGCATCCGGTTGTGCGCGCACGAAATCGCGGATTTTCGTGACGACGTCGCCCGGCGGTGAGCGGTACGGCAACCAGGCCCACGCACTAGTCGGGTCGGCTGGGGCTGACAATGCGCTTGCCGAGGCGTCGACGGCCTTTGCCAGTTCGCCGATGAACTTTTGCAGGCGCACAAACTCGTTGCCCAGCGTCTCGCCGTCCGGATACCAGACGATGAGCGCAAGGTGCTGCGAGCGCAGTGGATAGCCGATTGCCGCGGAAGCAACATCGACGTCGGTCGACGTGGCATCCGCGAGCACGGCTCGAATGCGCATCTCACGAGTCGTGCTTCGATTCTCAAGCAGCAACTTGCGCTCGCCTTTATAGACCTTAAGGGCCTGCAGCTCCACCGAGTCGATGTAGTTCAACAACACCGTGGTTATGGCCTCGATTACCGCGACCCTGGTCGTCGGCTCCAGCTCTAAAGCATGCAGTTCGGCGAACAGCAGCTCGGTCATCCGGCGCTGTCCCAGCCGGTAAGCGCGCATCATCGCGTTGGCCGGAACATTGTGATGGGCCAGGCCTCTGGCGTACTCGATTGCCGTCGCCGGCGCAGTGATATGTTCGGGTCCGATTTCGTGACGCACCGCGTGCAGGATCATCTGGAGATGGTCCTTCACCCCGAGATGTAGCAACTCAAGCATTCCGCCATCTCGGGGAAGTTCCGCGATGTTTTCTTCGAGCGCTGTCGATATAGCGGTGCTGATCTTGGTGACCCGCTCGTTGAGCCGAGCGGCGACTGCGGCGATATGGCTATCCAGGTCAACCTCGCCCTCGGCGTGCGCTTGAGTCACCCCATGACGGTAGATCCCCGGCGGCCGACAGGGTAGTGGTTACCACCAGTCCGTGCTCAGCGGACGATCTGTCGGAAATAGTTGACATGTCGGGAATTCCCGACATATGGTGTCAAGCGTGGCGGCTTGTGACCGGATCTTTCTCGCTCTTGCGAATCCGGTGCGGCGGGAATTGCTGGAGATCCTCACCCGACAGCAACTGTCCGCGGGGGAACTCAGCGACCGGTTCGAGCTCAGCCGCCCCGCCGTCGCCGAGCATCTCAAGGTGTTGCGTGACGCGGGGCTGGTAGCGGACGAGCCGCACGGCCGTCGTCGCATCTACCGTCTGACCGCAGAACCGCTGGCGGAGCTCGGTGAGTGGCTGCATCCATTCGAGAAGTTCTGGCGCGGACGGCTGGCCGAACTCGCCCAGGCAGCAGAGGAGCTGGAATGACCGAGACATCAACGCCTGCGACCATCCGTGTCGACCAATTCGTGGCGGCTCCACCGGCCAAGGTGTGGCAGTTGCTAACTGAACCCGAACTGATGCGGCTCTGGTGGGCCAAGGGCCAGGTGGCTGCGGTGGTCGGCCACCAATTCACCATCGATATGCCAGGCTACGGAAAGCAACCCTGCAAGGTGCTCGAGGTCGACCCACCGCACCGCTTCGTCTACACGTTCACCTCAGCCTGGACCCTCACCTGGCGTCTTGAAGAGGAAGGGACCGGCACCCGAGTATTCTTGGAGCACAGCGGCTTTGATCTGGACGACAAGCGGATGGCCGACGCTTTCAAGCGCATGGGCCCCGGGTGGCGCGATGTCGTTCTCCCCCGCCTTGCAGAATCCGTCGCACAGGCCTGAGCCTGCTCGCAACATCGGTGAAGAGCTCGGACGAGAAGGGAACACAATGCGCGCAGTTGTCATCACCAAGCATGGCGACCCATCGGTGTTACAGGTCCAGCAGCGGCCGGAGCCCGCCTCGCCCGGCCCAGGTCAACTACGGGTCGCCGTGCGAGCAGCGGGAGTGAACTTCGCCGATCACCTCGCCCGCGTCGGCCTGTATCCGGACGCGCCGAAACTCCCTGCGGTGGTCGGCTACGAAGTCGCCGGGACCGTCGAGGCTGTTGGCGACGGCGTCGACCCGAGCCGCGTTGGCGAACGGGTGCTGGCTGGAACACGATTCGGTGGGTACGCCGACGTCGTCAACGTTGCCGCCACCGACTCAGTGGCGATCCCCGACGCACTGAGCTTCGAGCAGGGCGCCGCGGTGCCCGTCAACTATGCGACCGCGTGGGCGGCGTTGCACGGATACGGGTCCCTGCGCGCCGGCGAGCGGGTGCTGGTGCACGCCGCGGCGGGCGGTGTCGGCATCGCTGCCATCCAATTCGCGAAGGCCGCCGGGGCCGAAGTGCACGGCACCGCGTCACCCGGTAAACACCAGAAGCTCGCTGAGTTGGGCGTCGACCGCGCGATCGACTACCGCCGCGACGGCTGGTGGAAGAGTCTCGGCCCCTATGATCTGGTCCTCGATGCGCTCGGCGGAACGTCGCTGCGGCGGTCTTACGACCTGCTGCGCCCAGGCGGAAGGCTTGTCGCCTATGGAGTTTCGGCGTTTGCAGCAGGACGAGAAACGCTCGCTGCGCAGGGCTGCTCCACATGCACTGTCGATGCTGCGGGGCTTCAACCTGCTCAGCCAGCTCGAGGACTCGAAAGCCGTGATCGGCCTGAACATGCTGCGACTGTGGGACGACCGCGGCACCCTGGAGCCCTGGATCACCCCGCTGGCCCAGGCGCTGCACGACGGAACGATCTCGCCGATTGTGCATGCCGCCGTTCCGTTCGCGGAAGCGCCCGAGGCGCATCGGATTCTGGCGGCGCGCGAGAACATCGGCAAGGTTGTGCTGGTGCCGTGAGTCGTTAGACCTCGACGTCCGGCCCAGTCCTGGCCTCCACAACGGCGGTTTCAGAAGGTGCGGCTCCGGCTATGTGTCCCGGCACGGCTGTCACCGATTCGGGTTCGCCAATCTCTGCTTCTTCGACGCAGAGGTTGCTGCGTGTCGGAAGTCGACCACGTCGCCATCGGGCCATCAATTCGCCTGTTGCGTAGTCCTACCGCGAGCCAACTTGCCGCTCCCGAACAACATCGGGTAGATCAGACCTCCGATGAGCCCACCGACCAGCGGTGCCAACCAGAACACCCACAGTTGGCCGGGTGCGCCGTCCCCATTGAAGAAGGCAACGCCGGTGGACCGGGCTGGATTGACCGAGCAGTTACTGATCGGGATCGAGGCGAGGTTGATGAGGGTCAGCGCCAGACCGATTGCCAGCGGGCCGAATCCCGTGGGCGCCCGATCGTCGGTCGCGCCGAGCACCACGATGAGGAAGAACGCCGTTAGCAAGACCTCAGTAATGATCACAGCTCCCAGCGTGTAGTGGCCAGGCGAATGCTCGCCGTATCCGTTCGCCGCCATATGCCCGACGGGTGAGAACCTGGGCTTTCCCTTCGCAATGATCAGCAGCGCCAAGCCTGCGAGTAGGCCGCCGACGACCTGGGAGATCCAGTACCCAGGAAGATCCTTCCACGGCAGCCGGCCGCTGACCGCGGCGCCCAGACTGATTGCGGGGTTGAAGTGTCCGCCCGAGATGTGACCGACGGCGTAAGCCATCGAGACGACGGTGAGCCCGAAAGCCAGCGACACTCCAAGGAAGCCGATGCCCAATTGGTAAGCGCCGCTGCCATCCTCGGCCTGGGCCAGCTGTTTGGCCGCGAAAATTGCGCTCCCACAGCCACCGAACACCAACCAGAAGGTGCCGAACAACTCCGCACCGAACTTCGAAGCCAGCGACGACGATGTCATGTACGGCCTCCTTGCGAGGGGTGTCTCCACGACGATGGTAGTTGTCACCCTGGCACGCCATCAATCGTTTGCGCGGGCGCACTTCCCGGATTTTTGTTGTTGCTCCTGTCGGAACTCGCCCGGCTCCGCTTCGAGCTCACGGTCGACCTAACCGTGCCGGTCCCCGGATTTCTAATCAAAAAGGGGCAAAGAGTTGATGGAACGGCCAGCGGGGGCCTGCGGAAGCGGGTGCTCAAGCTCAAGGACGGCAGCACGTAGCCGCGCCTCTATAGCCGTCTGGTTAAGCAGTGCATAAACAACGGCTATCTTCTGCAGCCCCAGTTAGCGACACTGTCTGGTATGGAATCGACGGGTCGCACACTTAACCGAATCGCATCGGCCATCCCGGGCCTGGCACTTCTGCTGGTGCTGGCCGGCTGTAGTGGCCACGGTGACACGCGGATGACGGCGCCGCTGGCCGCGAAAGTGACGCCGGTCGGTCGGTCTATGGCGCAAGCGCCGTCCACCGGGCCGCTGACGATCACGAGTCCCGCGTTCGCCGACGGCGCGCCGATCCCCGTGCAATACACCTGCAAGGGAGCCAACACGGCGCCCCCGTTGGCCTGGTCGGCACCGTTGGGCGGCGCGCTCGTTGTCGACGACCCGGACGCCGCCGGCGGACCCTACGTGCACTGGATCGTGGCCGGAATCGCCCCTGGCTCTGGCAGCACCGCGGACGGTCAGACGCCCGCCGGGGGAAGCGTGTTACCGAATTCCAAAGGCCAGGCCTCGTACGCCGGACCCTGCCCGCCGGCGGGCACCGGGACACACCACTACCGGTTTACTCTCTACCAGCTTCCGAACACGTACCAACTGCCCAGCGGACTAGCCGGCCCGCAAGCGGCGCAAGCGATAGCACAAGCCGCAACCGCACAGGCCTTGCTAACCGGAACATTCGGAGCCTGACATTTCCTAAATCCGAGTTAGGCAAAATGGACTATGCCGACGCAGCCAACGTTAGATGTAAGCAAGGCAATAGAATTCGGCCAGCTGGTAAACGCAACGTACGCGACACCGCCCAGCGATTTAAAGAATACGGCCGGTCAGACTTTGAGCGCGGGCGGCGTCGACTACGTCGTGATCACGACGGTCTACGCCAACGATCTGGCGACCGACATGAACCCGAGCCGAGCTGACGACGAGGTCTCCATCGGGCTGATCTGCCAGGTGAATCAATCCAGCGATGTGGTGATCGCGATTCGGGGCACCGAAGGAATCCTGGAGTGGGTTCACGACGCAGAGTTCGACCAGGTGCCTTGTCCATTCCTGGCCGGTGCCGGCCACACGGAAGACGGCTTCACCGCGATGTACGAGTCCCTGAGGACTGGAGCGGAGCCGGATTCGCCAGCCGTGGTCAATGCACTCGGGAAGCTTGCGTTCCCCCATCCCGTGGGCTCCGTGACGATCTGCGGGCACAGTCTGGGAGGAGCACTTGCCACACTGCTTGCTCTCGACGTCGCGGCGAATACGGTCTTCACCCAGCCGGCCGTCTACTCCTATGCCAGTCCGCGCACCGGTGATTCACTGTTTGCGAGCACTTTCGACCAGGTGGTCAGCAACTCATATCGGATTGCCAATCGTCTCGACATCGTTCCCGCACTGCCCCCTCCGCTCGATTATGAGCACGTGCTCAACCCGCATGAGCTGATCCCGATTCGATTAACGCCGCTTCCGCCGAAGATCCTGGTCAAGTCCACTGTGGCGTGCGAACATTCGCTCGCCACGTATCTGTATCTGCTGTCGCTGCAATCCCTCGGTTCCGTCCTTCCCCTTGAGGCCGCCTGTAAACCCTGAACAAAAGTAAAGATTCGCGGGCGTTGCGGCCCCTGGACGTGCTCAAGATGCGTCGTCGAGTGCCTGATAGGCAGCGTTGTAGCCGGGTGTGAACGTGATGCCCGGGCCGCCATGGCATCCCGCGCCGCCGAGGTAGAGACCGTCGATTGGAATCGGGAAGTCGAGGAAGCCTTTGGGCCCTGGGCGATTGGGTCCCATCAGGTCTGGATGCAGCAGCCCGTGGCAGAAGTCGCCGGCAGGTGCGCCGAACATGGTGTTCATGTGGTAGGGCGCAAACGTGATGTGGCGGATCACGATGTCCTTGAAGTTCGGGGCCAACCTGGTGATCTTATCGACAACTCGTTGTGCCATCTCGTTTTTGAGGTGCCCGTGCTGGTCGCGGCTGACTTCGACCGGGAAGGCGTACGCGAACGCGCTCGCGGCGTGCTTACCGGGCGGCGCCATGCTCGGATCGTGCACCGAGGGGATCTGCATTCCCATCGACGGGTTGTCCGGCACAATGCCCCGGCGGCAGTTTTCCCAGTGCAGCTGTTGTTCTTCCGGGGCGCCGAAAATGCCGACCGACTGCTGCATGCCCGCTTCGTTCAAAAACTCATAGGGCGCGGCGAATTGGGGCAGCCCGTCGAGGGCGAAATGGATCTGCACGAACGAGGCGCGATGATCGCGGCCGGAAATCCGCGAAACCAGTGCTGAGGGAACATGTTCGGGCGCAATGAGCTCGGTGAGCGTGACGTCCGGAGAAAGGTTGGACACCACAATCGGCGCGGAGATCGTCGACCCGTCACGTAGCCGCACACCCGTGACCGCGCGGTGGTCGACGAGGATTTGTTCTACCTTGGTGCGGAACCGGATCTCGCCGCGGTGGGCGATGAACAGCTGACGCAGGTGCTCGGTGAGTGCGCCAATGCCCCCCTTGAGTTTGGTCATCATCGCGGTGCTGTCGTCGGGCACCGCGAGGGCGAACGCCAGGCAGGTGGCGCTGCCTGGTGTGTATGGGCCGCGGTAAGTCGAATTGATGGCCAGAAATGCGAGCATCCCGCGCATGACCGCGTGCTTGTCTTTGTCGGGCAGGGATCGGTCAATCACGTCCATTGCGGATCCGAACAGCATTTCGTGAATCGCTTGGCGTTCGGCGTCATTGGCCGCGCAGGCGTACATTTCGTCGAGCGTCTTCGGCGGCTTGCGCACGTCGAAGCGGCCGAGGGCCTTGGCGGGGCCCTGACTCCAGCCGATCAGTTCGGCCATGCCGGTGACGGCCTCGAGTCCGTGCTTCTCACCGAGGTGCGCCATCAGCTGCATCGGGTCGCGGTAGAAGATCATCGGTTCCTCACCGTGGTCGCCGATGTTGGTCGACATCACCTCGGGCTCGACGGTGGGCAGGGTGTCCAGCCCGAGGTCCTTGGTGATTTGACTCGCCGTCGGGAACTGCACCGAACCTGCGATCTCGTAGCGGAAGCCGTCGATCAACTCGACGGTTGCCGCCATGCCCCCGGCGTAGGTGTTGGCTTCCAGACACACGGTGCGCAGCCCTGCGCGCTGCAGAATCGCCGCGGCGGTAAGTCCGTTGTGGCCCGCGCCCACCACGATTGCGTCATAGTCCGTCTTGGAAATAGCTCCGGTCATGGTCCTGGCTCCTGTCCTCCCGCGGGTCAACGCGTGACAAGAATATGTCAGTCCTGACATAATTGGAAGATGTCAGTTCTGACTAATTCGCGCGGGTTGAGATACCATCGGTCCACCATGACCGCGCCGACAAATCGTCACGAGCTACGCCGTCGGTCGACGCATGAGGCGCTTCGTCAAGCCGCGTTAAAGAGCTTTGCCCGCAAGGGATTTACGAACGTCACGGTGACGGAGCTGGCGCGGGAGGCCGGCGTAACCGAACGCACGTTCTTCCGGCATTTCCCCACCAAGGAAGCGGTGCTGTTCCAGGACTATGAGACACAGCTGGAATGGCTGGCTGAAGCGCTCGCCCAGCGTCCGCCATCCGAGTCGCTGTTCGATGCGGTTTTGGCGAGCGTGGCCGCCTTTCCGCACGACCTCGAGGTGGTCCGCCAGGCCGCGACCGCACGCACGGAACTGATTAGTGCGGACCGCATCGCGAGCCACCTGCGAGTCGTGCAATCGTCGTTCGCTCAGGTGCTGACCGAGTTCGTCAGGAACCGCAAGCAAAACGTCGCCAATATCGATCTCTTTGCCGAGGTCGCGGGCTCTGTGCTAGCTGCGGCTCTGGTTGTGGCAGTGGAAAGTTGGGGGCGCAATGGCTGCGCGGGCGACCTGGGTGAACTAGTGGCGGCCGGCTTGGATCTGGTTCGCTCCGGGTTAGCGCCGCTTGCCTAGCCCGCCCTGGGCGTTCGGGTGGCGAGCCGAATCAACCCGCGGCGCAGGTCGTCGTGGCGTTGTCCGGCGTCGAGCTCGACGAGGGCGATTTCTGCGACTGCGGCGATGATCAGTGCGGCGATCGGTTCCGGAGGGGTCCATTCGAGCGCCAGCAGATCGGGCGCAATCAGCGCGGCAGCGGTCTCGTTACGGGCGGCGACCAAATCGCTCAGCCCCGCCTCGGTGCGCGACTGGACAAGCAGCGCTTTGGTGGCGAGCTCGGCGAGGCAGCCGTCAAGGTAGGCATGCATCCCGGCCGCGAGCCGTTCCGCTCCCGGCCGCAGGTCGGCCATGGCCGCGGTGATCGATTCTTCCAGCTGATCGTGGAATCGGACATGCAATGCGCGCACGTATTCGGTTCGGCTGGGCCAATGCTGGTAGAAGCTACCCTTCGCCATGCCGGCTTCGGCAACGATGGCGTTGACGGAAATCCTGGCCAGGTCGGCGGCCCCCAACAGCCGCTGTCCCGCGTCCAGCAGTGCATTACGGCCAGGCTCAGGCGATCTCACCGTAATTCGGCCTTGCGTTGGCTGCGCCGGGCAAGCATTTCGCCGTATTGCTCGCACACGTGAATGACGCCGGCCAATTGATAAGTGATCCATCCCTTATGCGTGGACGGGAGGTTCTTCTCGAAGAGCCGGTGGCCGATGATCTGCATGGCCCATCCCCCGACGAACATCGTCGCACCGACTTTCGGCTTGGCGAATACCAATGGCAGGCCGGCAGCGATGATCGGCGTGCCGAGGAGATGAGCTGCCTTTACCCCCTTTGATGCATGTTGGGTTCGGTAGTAGGCGATCTTGTCCGCGAAGGGCGCTTCCGGCGGCGGGGCTTGTGGCATCCCGGTTCCCTCCTTGTCAGTGCGCAATTACCGTTGTACGGTACGGAATGACCGACCAGTCGGTCAAGGGCCGAGAGGAACTTCCATGCCGACTATCCAAACCAGGGCAGGCCGGGTCGCCTACAACGAAGCAGGCGGTGGGCCAACGGTTTTGCTGTTGCACGCGACGCTGCATGATCGACACGACTTCGATCCGATCGTCGAGACGCTAGCCCGGCGCTACCGCACCATCGCGGTGGACTGGCCCGGGCACGGGGATTCGGATCCCGTCGACGCCACCGTCGAACCCGGTGCACCACTGTTCGCCGACGTCCTTGAAGATGTCGTCGACGGCCTGGGTCTGTCGCGCGCCGTGCTGATCGGGAATTCGGTTGGCGGGTTCGCGGCCGCGCGGCTGGCCATCAGCCGTCCCGAGTGCGTCGCAGGTCTGGTCCTGGTCAATAGCGGTGGCTTTGTACCGTTGAATGCACAAGCGCGCACTTTTTGCCGGGTGCTCGGCACGCCGGCTGTGTTTCGAAGGGCCGCTCCCCTGTTCATCCGCGGCTACATGAAGGCCAGGACCGATAGCGACCGCCAGATCATCGAGCGCGCCAGCGCCATGGCGAAAACAGCCGAGGGCGTCCGTATCGGAACAGGACTGTGGCGAAGCTTCGCCACACCCGCACACGATCTTCGAAGCCGTGCCGCTGAGCTGTCGGTGCCCACGCTCATTGTGTGGGGCAAGAAAGACATCGCGATACCGCTGCGCGCGGGACACGCGACCCACGATGTCATTCGCGGTTCCCGGCTCGAGATCCTCGATACGGGGCATGTGGTCTTCTCATCGGATCCGGACCGCTTTCTCGCCATCGCCGAACCCTTCCTGCAATCGGTCAGTCTGCGACGATGATCACCTGCCTCGAGTCACATCTCCGCTGCGCTCGCCACGGCTGACTCGACAAAGCGGCGTAGCACGGCGTTGCGGGCGCGCGGCAGAAAGGCCAGGACGACCGGACTTTCGGGCGCTCCGCGCAGCGCGATGAACCGGACACCGGGGTGGATGTTGCGCCTGACGGCGACGTCGGGAATCACACCGATGCCGCGGTCAGCGGCGACGGATTCGATCCACTCGTCGAAATTCGTTGTCTCGATAACCGTTTCCGGTCCTGCACCCGCCGGCCACGACCATGGTCCGGTGGTGCCGCTGGCGACGTTGACGACTAGTGGCCACCGCGGGACCTCGGCCCAGTCCAACTCCGTTCTATCCGCGAGGCGTGAATTAACCGAACACACCGCCACCCGCGCCTCGTTGAACAAGTGCACGACTCGCACGGCGGCAGACGTCACGAGCCCGCGCACCACAGCGATGGTGACTTTGCCCTGCTGTACTGCGCCCAGCGCGTCGTCGGTACGGATCAGAGTCACCGTCGTCCCGGTCGCCCGCTCAAACCGGGCAACAGTGTTCTGCGCCCACGGATCGGGCAACAGCCAGCTGAACCCGAGGCGGATGCCCGCCTGCCGCCGCACGGCGCTGAACCCGCGTTCCAGTTCGACGAGCACCCGTTCGACGTGGTCGAGGAATGTGTGCCCGGCCCGGGTCGTCTCCACGTGACGCGAACTGCGGTCGAGCAACGTGACTCCGAGCGCGTCTTCCAGCTGCTGGACGGTACGACTCAACGCGGGTTGGGTGATGCTGAGTTCGTCGGCGGCGTGGGTGAATGACTTGAGTCGCGCCACCGCCTCGAACGCCCGGAGGTGACGCAACTCCACTCGCCCGCTATCCAGGCCGCCCATGCCTGACAAGCATAGATCCGTCACAACAGGCATTTCACACGGGATTTCCGCGGACCTAACGTCGGTTGCAAGAAGCGCACGATCCGCGCTCTCGCACAGACAGGAGACCAAAAATGCCACTGCTCTACATCGACCTCATCGAGGGTCGCACACCGTCCGAGGTCAAGACGCTGCTGGACGCGATCCATGACGCCGTGGTCGACGCGTTCGAGGTGCCGTTGCGCGATCGCTACCAGGTGGTCCACACCCATCCGGCCCACGAGATCGTTTCTTCGGATACCGGTCTTGGCATCGACCGCTCACCTCGACAAGTGGTTTTGCACGTAGTGAGCCGGCGGCGTACCCGCGCCATGAAGGAAAAGTTCTATGAGCTGCTGGCGGCCAACCTTGCGGAGCGGTGCGGGCTCGACCCCGCCGATCTGATCGTCTCGATTACCGAAAACGACGACGAGGACTGGTCTTTCGGCCACGGCCGGGCACAGTTTCTCACCGGCGAGCTCGTGTGAGCCGGAACGGAGTCACAGCGATGTCACTGAACACCCGTATCACCGAATTCTTCGGGATCGAACACCCGATCCTGCTCGCGCCGATGGCCATGATCTCCGGCGGGCGGCTCGCTGCCGCGGTCACTGCCGCGGGCGGCCTGGGCCTGATCGGCGCAGGTTATGGCGACGCCAAATGGTTGCGATCGGAAATCGGCCACACCGGCGGCGCACGAGTCGGATTCGGCTTCATCACGTGGAGCTTGGCCCGTAACCCCGAACTGCTCGACATATCACTGGCGCAGCAACCGGCAGCGATCATGCTGTCGTTTGGTGATCCGCGGCCGTTCGCCGACCGCATTCGCGTCGCGGGCGTTCCGCTGATCGCCCAGGTGCAGACCGTCGACCAGGTACGCCAGGCTCTCGAGGTCGGCGCGGACATCGTCGTGGCTCAGGGCAGTGACGCGGGTGGGCACGGAATGAATGTCCGCTCGACTTTCACCCTGGTACCCGAGGTCGTCGACCTCGTTGCCCAGCGTTCGGCCGAAACCCTGGTGTTGGCTGCCGGCGGTGTCGCCGATGGCCGTGGGCTTGCGGCGGCGCTGGCGCTCGGTGCCGATGGCGTGCTGGTGGGCACCAGGTTTTGGGCCGCCCCAGAGGCCTTGGTTTCGGCTCGAGCGCACCAGCGGGCCATCCAGGCCAGCGGAGACGATACCTTTCGCACTCAGGTCTATGACGTTGTGCGGCGGCTGGATTGGCCCGCTGAATATGACGAGCGGGCGCTGGGCAATTCCTTCCTCGACAGCTGGCATGGCAACGATGCGCAACTATCGGCATCGTTGCCGGACGCGGTGGACACCTTCGAAAAGTCGGTCGCTGCAGATGATTTCGACACCGCCGCCATACTCGTCGGCGAAGGGGTGGGAGTCATTCGCGACATTCGCCCGGCCGCTGACATCGTGCGGGAGATGGTCGACGATGCCAGCCGAATTCTGGGCCGGGAGGATGCGCAGCGCTCAGTACAGGGGTGACCAGGCCGACGTCCGCAGCAACCGGCTCTCCCATTGATCCCGGTACTTCAAGGCCTCATACATATAGCTGCCAGGCGCCCGGTGCTCGGGCGGAGTCTCGGTAGTCAGCAGGTGCACTAGCGCCGCATAGTTGTTGGAATCCTCAATCTTCTGCCACAGCATCGCTTCTCGTCGTCGGTAGCTGCCGTGCGCGACCTGGAAGCACGCCTGGATATCCAGGATCCGCATCCCCCGTGGGGCTTTGGAAAGCACCCGGTAGTAGATCTCGTCCCAGGAACGGATGTAGTCATCGAGCGGGGCGTAGGGCCAGCCGGTGTCCTCCATGAACAAGCTCAGCGGATGGGTCGCACCATCGGTGGGCACGGTCGTCAGGTCTACCGTCTGAAGCGGCGACCAGCGGACCGGCAGCAGGAGCTTGCCCGTTACTTCGTGGCGCAGGTTGTCCATTTCGCGCATCCATGGTCGAAGGTCCCCGGTCTGGGCGCGGCGTACGAGCCGTTCCCACGCGATGCCGTCGGTGATGCCCGTGATGGTGACCACGTTGTAGGACAAGCCGGTTCCATGAGCATGGTTGGTGTACCAGAGCAGCCGAGCGTCGTCTCCCTTGGCCAGCGTGGGCATCCAGCCTTCGCGGTAGGCGGCCTCGAATTCTTCCTCTCGTGCGCCGACCACTTTGTGGGTCTCGTGAAGAAACAACACTTGGACTCCCTGGTTTCAGCTGTCACCCGCGATGAGCGCGGCGAGCTGACGGCGGTTGACTTTGCCGGTCGAGTTGTAGGGAATTTGGTCGAGAATCGCCAGTCGCTCGGGCAGCTTGAAGTAGGCGATCAACTCGCGACAGTGCGATCGCAAGTCCTCGAGTGTCACGGGGGCGCAAGCCACCACCGCGGCACCCACCCGCTGGCCGAGCTCCTGGTCGGTGATCCCGGCAACCGCGACGTCACTGACTGCTGGATGGGAACGCAATGCGTCCTCGACTTCGATCGGTCCGAACTTCTCTCCTCCGCGGTTGATGGTGTCACTCAGCCGGCCGCTCGGGAAGATGTAGCCGTCGGCATCCTGGCGGGCGAGGTCACCGGTGTGCAGCCAACCTTCGGTGACGTTCTGGGTTGTGTTGACCCACAACTCGCCGACCGTTCCGGCTTCGACGTCGTTGCCCGTGTCGGGGTCCACGACACGCACTTCAACTCCGGGCAGCGGTCGGCCGACAGATCCAGCGCGGGCGGGATCGCGGTGATCATCGGGCATCAGGGTCGTGTAAGCGCCGAGGGTCTCGGTCTGGCCGAACACATTGGCAAACGCCACATGTGGCAGCGCGGCCATTGCCCTGCGGACCAAACCGATGGGCGCGGCGGCGGCCCCGTAGGCGATGGCGACCAGAGACGTCAGATCGGTGTTCGCGAAGCCGGGATGGTCGAGGATTCGCTGCAGCATGGTCGGCACCATGAACGTGGTGGTGACCCGATGCTCCGACACCAGGCGCAGCCACTCGCCGGCATCGAACCGCTTTTGCACCACCGAGGTGTTGCCCGAATACAAACTGCCGAGGGTGCCAAGCGCGCCGCCGACATGGAAGAAGGGGACGCACATGATCCCCACCGAGGGTTTGGCGTCCGCGCGGAATGGTGCCGACATCCCTCTGATCCGCCTAGTGAGCTGCCGGCCGGTGATGCCGACGGCCTTGGGCAGTCCGGTCGTCCCGCTGGTGAACAGAATCAACGCGTCCCGGTCGTCGACGTCGTCGAGGGCGACGTCGGTGGGTGGCGCGGACGAAGGCCGGCTGAGGAGATCGCCGACCGTTAACACTGTGGGTGCACCCGTTTCGCGGAGCCGCTCGACGTACTGCTCCCCCGCGATCGCCACATCGGCACAGCGGGCATTCTTCAGCAGTCCCTGCAGCTCCGGCGGGGTCAGCGCCGGGTTCATCAGCGCGGCTGCAGCGCCAAGGCGTGCCGCCGCGAGCAACGCCGCGATGGACAGCAGACTTCCGCCGTCGACAACCGCGACCCGCTGCCCGGCCACCACACCATGGGCGGCCAGGCCGCCGGCGCAGTGCTGTACTGCCGCCGCCAGCTCGCCGTAACCGATGGCGCGCCCATCGATGATGAGCGCGGCTCGGGCCGGATCGCCGCTCGCGGCGGCGTCGAGGATCGTCCCGATGTTCATGCGCGGTTTAGTACAGGGGTGACCACGCAGAGGTGCGCAGCAACCGGCTGGTCCACTGATCGCGCAGGTCCAAGGCGTCGTGCATCCAGGTGCCGGGGGCGCGGTATTCCTGGGGGATATGGGTCCGGAGCAGGTCGAGCAGTTGCTCGGGCCGCCGAATCCGCTGCATCAAGGTGACCTCGCGGCGCAGGTGGCTGCCCAGGGCGGGCTGGAAAGCGGCCTGGACCGTCAGCATGGACGATGGCCGCTCGAGGCTTTGGGCGTAGACATCGCCGCATCGGTCGATGTATTCCTCGAATTGGTCTTGGTAGGGCCACATGGTGTCTTCCATGTAGAGGCTCAACTCGTGCTCCCGCCCGTCGACGGGCACCTCGTCGAACGACGCGTCCTGAAGTGGCGACCACAGGAGCGGCACCAACAGTTTGGCCTCGACCTCGTGGCGAAGTTCGTCCAGGCCGCGGATCCACTTCTGCAGATCGCCGTGTTGCACCCGCAGGGCGAGGCTTTCCCATGCCGCTCCGTCCCGAATGGCGGTGATGGTGACGACGGTGTAGGAAGGACCGCTGCCTTGCGCGTGATCGGCATACCAGAGCAGCCGGGCGTCGTCCCCGGCGGCCAGCATGGGCATCCAGCCCTCCCGAAACGCGGCCTCGAAGTCGTCTTCGAGGCGGCCGCGTACTTTGTGCACCTCGTGCATGAACAGCACGCCGAGACCTCCCACCTGCAGCGCTCGCCCGATGAACGCCCTCGATCCGTGGACGGTAACCCGGCGGGTTTTCGCGAACGAAGCCGGGTCTACATACGCACAATCACACGACGCGAGTGACCTAGACAGTTCAGTTGAGAATCTGGTTTGCTCAACTCGGTACCGTCCTTACCGGGCAGGAGTTCACGGATGGCCCGACTTAACGTGCCGGATGGCCCCGGCGGCGAAGCCGCCATGATCTGGTCGCTACGGCCGGAGTTGGGTGGCATGGTCGAGCGGATGATCCGCGGGGCATATCAGCAGAGCATCCTGCCGGCCGCTGAGCGTGAGCTGGCCAGGATGCGAATCGCACAGATCAACGATTGTGTCGCGTGCTCAGATTTTCGCGCCCAGTCCGTATTGGACGCCGGCCCGAAAGCCCCAGCCCCGGAGCTCTACGACAATGTCGCCGCGTACGCCGACTACCCGGGCTACACGCCGCGCCAGCGTCTGGCCATCGAATTCGCCGAGCGTTTCGCCAACGAGCACACATCAATGGACGACGCCTTCTTCCAGCGGCTACGGGAGTTGTTCTCCGACGAGGAGGTCCTCGATCTCACGTTGTGTGTCGCGGTGTTTCTCGGCCTGGGACGGTCCCTGACGGTGCTCGGCGTCGACCAGTCCTGTGCGATCGACATTTGAGCAAAGCGGGAACGACAGCATGGACATCGCGACGGTCGACGAGTTGCTCAGCACCACCCGAGCGGTGCGCAAGCGTCTCGACCTGACCCGCCCGGTGGGTCGTGATGTCATTCTCGAGTGCATACAACTGGCGATGCAGGCGCCCACCGGCAGCAACGCGCAAGATTGGCGCTGGCTGGTGATCACCGACGCCGACAAGCGCGCCGCGATCGCCGACGTCTATGGCGGCATCGGCGCTGAGTATCTTGCGTACGCCGCAAAGAACACGTCCGATCCGCAGACGCGGCGCGTGTACGCCAGCGCGATGGGCCTGACCGAGACGCTGGCCCAAGTCCCAGTGCATGTCATCCCTTGCCTGGACCGCCGCTTCGATGATGCGCCGCTGTTGATCGCCGCGACGGCCTGGGCGTCGATCATCCCGGCCGGCTGGAGCTTTCTGCTTGCCCTGCGGTCCCGCGGTCTGGGATCAGTATGGACCACAATGCATTTGGCCAAGGAGCAGGAGGTCGCCGAGATACTCGGGATCCCGCCGACGGTCACGCAGGCCGCGTTGTTTCCGGTGGCCTACACGATTGGCACTGACTTCCGGCCGGCCTCGCGGCCGCCCGCGGAGAGCATCACCTTCTGGGACAGCTGGGGAGAAAGCTGATGCAGTCCTACACCGTGCGATTCCATATCGACGCACCGCCGAGGAGGGTGTGGCGAGTGCTGCATCCCCCGGTGCCGCCGGATTCCCCGCGGCCGCGGGTCCTCAAATGGCCCACGGGCAGCATGGAGATCCTCAACGAGGGCGACGAGGCCGGTGAGGGCTTGGTGCGTACGTGCATCTTCCCCGTGCCGAAGTACCTGCTGTCCGGCGGCAAGGGGCGGTCCTGGGAGAGCGTGACCGAGGCAAAGATCAACAAGTTGTCGCGCTATGTGGCTGTCGGTGCACCGTTGTGGTCGCGCGCGGAGGGCTATCACCAACTCGACGAGCAGCCCGACGGCACCACTGTGCTGACCTTCCATGAGACGTATCACGCCTACAACCCGGTACTTCGCTTCTTCCTCGAACGTCCGGTACACGCAAGGATTTCTCGCGACAACCTCGACACTTACGAGCACGCTCTCGGCTACGCAGGCACGGTGCGGAGGCTGACCTAGGCAGTCGTCTCGTTGCCGCGATCGATTCCGGCCTGATTCGGCAGCGATGTGAAATACGCTGCTCATCCCGGTACCCTGCTGTTCTATGGGGTTCAGGCTGACAGCATCTGTTGCGGCACGATTCGCCGCCGCTGCTCTGGTTGGGGGCTGCGCCGTGTCCGCGGGCGTTGCCTACGCCGATCCGGACTCGACGTCACCACCTGCGCCGTCACCGGCAGCGTCCCCGGCACCTTCACCGACGGATTCACCGTCACCGGCGGCGTCACCCGCACCCGGGGCGAAGACGACCATCGACCACGACGGCACATTCGCGGTAGGGACCGACATCGCGCCGGGTACGTACAGCACGGCAGGACCTATCGCAAACGGCACCTGCTACTGGAAGCGGACGGGCAATCCTGACGGCGACCTCATTGACAACGCGATTAGCAAAAAGCCGCAGGTCGTCCGCATCGAGGCAACTGACAAAGCGTTCAAGACGGACGGCTGCCAGCCCTGGCAGCTGACCCCGGACGCAAATCCGCCGAATAGTGCACCGCCTGCAGGTGTGCAAGGCACTCTCGGCATCCTCAACGGGCTGCTCGGTGGCCAGGCTGGCCAGCAACCCCCCCATTCCTGATGGGTCCTGACCGCGACTGACGGCAACCAGCCGCAATCCCGCGGGCGATCTATTTTGGCTACCGTGGCGCCGTGGTCAGTACGCAGCAGATTGTCGTGGTTGGTGCCGGTGTAAGCGGATTGACTTCGGCGATCCGTCTCGCCGAAGCAGGGTGGCCAGTACGGGTGTGGGCGGCGGCAATGCCCCCGGAGACGACCTCGGTCGTGGCTGGTGCGGTGTGGGCTCCGCCGCGGCCCGCTGAACGTGCCACCAAAACCCTGGCCTGGACGCAGCATTCACTCGGGGTGTTTCGGGATCTGGCCAACGACCCCAGCACAGGGGTGCGTATGGCGCCGGCGATTGCCGTCGGCGAATTGACCGGGGCCGAGGCGATGTCGTCCGCGGCCAAGCTGATCCCCGACCTGCGTCCGGCTGATCCGGCCGACCTCCCCGAGGGCTTCGGTACCGGGTTCCGCGCCACCATGCCGATGATCGACATGCCGCAATACCTCAACTACCTGACAGATCGACTCGCCGCGGCCGGCTGCGAAATCGAGACGCGTGCGGTGCGGTCACTGGCCGAGGTCGCCGACACCGCACCGATCGTGGTCAACTGTGCGGGTCTCGGCGCCGCAGCGTTGGCGGGCGACGACACGATGCGGCCGGTGTTCGGCCAGCATGTTGTTCTCGCCAATCCTGGTTTGCAGCAACTGTTTCTGGAAATCAACACCGGCTCGGAATGGACCTGCTACTTCCCCCACCCGCAGCGTGTGGTGTGTGGCGGCGTCAGCATTCCCGGCCGGTGGGACACGACTCCCGACCCCGAGGTGAGCGATCGTATCCTGCAGCGCTGCCGCCGGATCGAGCCACGGCTTGGTGAGGCCGAGGTGATCGAGACGATCACAGGTCTGCGTCCCGACCGCCCGTCGGTGCGAGTGGAGGCCGAGCCGCTTGGGCGGGCCCGGTGCATCCACAACTACGGCCACAGCAGTAATGGCGTGACATTGTCGTGGGGATGTGCGCGCGATGTGGTGCGCTTGGTCGGTAACGCTGTCTAACGTTTGACGTTGTGAGCATCGACTACCGGCTGCACGCCCACATTGCCACCATCACGATCAACCGTCCCGAGACGCGCAACTCGTTCGACATGGAACATTTCCGCGATTTGGCCCACGCGTGGGCCGCCTTTCGCGATGACGCCGGCGCCTGGGTGGCCGTGATCACCGGCGTCGGGCGGGATTTTTGCACCGGTGCCGACCTCAAGAAATTCATTCCGGAACTGACCGGTGATCTACCCAAACCCGAAGGGTGGGATAAAGACGACGCTATCCATGCCGTCTTGCATCGCTTCCCGGTGTATAAGCCGATCATTGCCGCGGTCAACGGCACCTGCGTGGCGGGCGGCTTCGAGATGTTGGGCTGCACCGACATTCGAGTGGCCGTGCCTGAGGCGCGATTCGCGGTGATGGAGCCCAAGCGCGGCCTGTTTGCCGGCGGCGGAAGCACGGTGCGGCTGCCGCGCCAGATGCCTTACGCGCTTGCGATGGAGCTGCTGCTGACCGCCGACATGGTGGACGCGGAGCGAGCTCTGGCCATGGGGTTGCTCAATCGCGTGGTCCCGGCGGACCAGCTGATGGATACCGCGTATGACTATGCCGAGCGCATCGCGGCCAATGCGCCGCTAGCGGTCTTTGCGACGAAGCAGTCGGCTGTCGAAGGGCTGGCACTCGACCTCGAATCGGCATACGACAACGAGACTCGGCACAGTGACCGCGTTTTCGCGACGGAAGACGCCAAGGAAGGACCGCGCGCGTTCGCCGAGAAGCGACCGCCGCGGTGGCGGGCGCGCTGACGATTACCGGCGAGTGGCCCGCCGGAGGTCGCGACTCAGCAGCGACAGCAACCAGCTCACGATGGACAGCAGGATCGCGGCCCAGATCGCGGTCCACCAGAAGTGGTCGATCTGCAGTCCCCAATGGGTGGTGTGCTCGGTGATCCGGGCGGTGATCCACAGCATCAACGCGTTGACGACGACGTGAAAAAGACCAAGGGTCAGGATGTACAACGGGATCGACAGGATCTGCACGATCGGTTTGATGATCGCGTTGACCAGACCGAAGATCACCGCGACGACGAAGATGATGCCGATCCGCTGCAGCTTCGTGTCGCCGCCCACGAACGTCAGCCCATGGACGAAATGGGTGACAACCCACATTGCAAACCCGGTCAATGCGGCGCGAATAAGAAAAGGGCCCATGTCGGGAGATCCTCCCACCGCGCGTCTGCGGAAGGGGTGATCTAGACCGATTGGATGCCGGGCAGTCCAATTCGTCATGGTCCAGAGCTCTAGTTCAGGGCATAGAAGCGCTGTGCGTTCAACCCGCCGATCTTTTCCCGCGCCTCCTCGCTGATGTCGGCGCGAGTTCGCAGATGCTTGGTGCTTTCCGGCCATTCGCCGTCCCAATGCGGGTAGTCGCTGGCGAACATGATGAAGTCGGCGCCGAGCACGTCGATCACGCCGGGCAGGATCGGTTCTTCTGGCTCACAGGTCACCCAGATGTTGCCCGCAGCCAGATAGTCGTGCGGATCACGGCGCCAACCTCGCTCGACCCAGTCTCCGCGCTTCTCGTAATGCTCGTGCAGGCGATCCATGAAGAACGGAACCCAACCCGCGCCTGCCTCCAAAAAGGCGACCCGCAACTGCGGATGGCGCTCGAAGACGCCGCCGGAGACCATCGCGGTCATCGCCGTCATCTGGTCGAACGGAAAGCTGATGCAGTGCACCTGGATGTAGTTGGTGAAGCGGTCCACGCCGATCTTCGGCAGGTGAATGCCGGGTGCGCCGTGAATGCCCAGCGGCATCTCGAGGTCGACGGCGGCAGCGTAGAAGGGGTCCAGGTCCGGGTGGTCGAGGTTGCGGGTCTTGAGCGCCGGCGGTACCAGGGTCGCCACCAGCCCCAGCTCCTTGGCTTCGGTCATGACGTCGATGGCCGCCTGACCGTGCTCGACCGGGGTCACGGCGACGCCGCGCAACCGGCCACCCGACGAGGCGCAGTAATCCGCGATCCACTGGTTGTAGAGCCGCGAGAATCCCGCGGCGAACTCGGGATCCTCGAGGCTGGGCGCGCACAGCCCCATGCTCGGGTACAGCACCATCGTGTCGATGTGATCGCGGTCGGCGTCGCCCAGCACGCCCTCGGGTGAGCGGCAATTGATGTCGGGTGCCTTGCTGATCCCGTGCTCGGGCGGGCAACCCGCTCCGGGGCCCTGGTCCTCGGGGTAATTGCGGCCTTCCAATGTCAACCGCAGCCGCCCGTCGGTGCTGGGCTTGACGTGTTCGGGCCAGCGCTTGATCGCTTCGACCGCCAGCGAGGAGCTCTCGGCGACGTGTCCATCAGCATCGATGATTCGCATGTATCCGCAACTTACTCTCGCGGATTGCATGTTGAACGCGCGCCAGCGCGCCGGGTGCTGCACGATGCTGACGTGACCACACAACGGTTGACCGCCGATCAGCGAAATTCATTCATTGCGGCGTTGTTGGGCTGGACGATGGACGCCTTCGATTATTTCATCGTCGTGCTCGTCTATGCCGACATCGCAAAGACTTTCCATCACAGCAAAGCTGAGGTCGCGTTCGTCACCACGGCCACCCTGGCCATGCGCCCCGTCGGCGCACTGCTGTTCGGGCTGTGGGCCGACCGCGTCGGCCGGCGGCTCCCCCTGATAGTCGACGTGATGTTCTACTCCGTGGTGGGGTTCTTGTGCGCGTTCGCCCCCAACTTCACCGTCCTGGTGATCCTGCGGCTGCTGTACGGCATCGGCATGGGCGGCGAGTGGGGTTTGGGCGCCGCGCTCGCCATGGAGAAGGTTCCGGTCGAGCGGCGTGGGTTTTTCTCTGGGCTGCTGCAGGAGGGGTACGCGTTCGGCTACCTGCTGGCGAGCGTCGCATCGCTGGTGGTGATGAATTGGCTTGGGCTGTCGTGGCGCTGGCTGTTCGCGTTGAGCATCATCCCGGCCCTGATCAGCCTGATCATCCGGTACCGGGTGCAGGAGTCTGAGGTCTGGGAAGCCGCGCAGGACCGGATGCGGCTCACCAGCACCAGGATCCGCGACGTGCTGCGCGACGCCGCGATCATCCGCCGATTCATTTACCTGGTGCTGCTGATGACCGCCTTTAACTGGATGAGCCACGGCACCCAGGACGTCTACCCGACCTTCCTGACGTCGACCGGCAACCAGGGCGCCGGCCTGTCCAGCGCGACCGTCAGATGGATCGTGATCGTCTACAACCTCGGAGCCATCGCCGGCGGACTGTTCTTCGGCACGCTGTCCCAGCGGTTCAGCCGTCGGTACACCATCATCTTCTGCGCTTTATTAGGCCTGCCGATCGTGCCGCTATTCGCCTACTCGCACACCGCGGCGATGCTGTGCCTCGGTTCGTTTCTGATGCAGGTCTGCGTGCAAGGCGCGTGGGGGGTGATCCCCGCTCATTTGACCGAGCTGTCGCCGGATGCGATCCGCGGCCTCTACCCCGGGGTGACCTACCAGCTCGGAAATCTGCTGGCCGCGTTCAATCTGCCCATCCAGGAACGCCTGGCCGAGTCGCACGGCTATCCCTTCGCCTTGGCGGCGACGATCGTGCCGGTGCTGATCGCCGTAGCCTTCCTGACGCTGATTGGCAAGGACGCCACGGGGATTCGCTTTGGCACCGCCGAAAGCGCTTTCCTGCCAACCGAAATGACGTGAATTTACCCGGTTTGAGCGGTGTCGGTGAGGATTCGCCGCAGCAGGTGCATCGCCACCGTCGTCGAGCGCTCCCGGATGTCGGATCGGTTTCCGGGGAGCCGCAGCGTCCGAGTGACCTTGCGGCCGTCGGCAGCGGGCGGGCCAAGCATCACGCTGAAGCAGACAGTACCGACTGGCTTTTGCGCCGTTCCCCCGCCCGGACCCGCAACCCCGGTCGTCGCGACGGCGGTGTCGGCGCCGAAGCGCTGCAACGCACCCATCGCCATCGCTTCGGCCACCGGCTCGGACACCGCACCGTGCGCCTGGATCAGAGCCGGGTCGACGCCGAGCAGCTGCGCTTTCGCCTCGTTGGAGTAGGCCACCACGCCGCCGGCCACGTAGTCGGACGAACCGGGCCGGTCGGTCAGCCGCGCCGCCACCATCCCGGCGGTGCAGGATTCCGCCGTCGCAATCCGGCGACCGGCCAGCAAGTGCGCCACCAGATCGTCTACCTGGGAGCCATCTTCGGAAAATATCTGCTGTCCGTGCCGGTCGCGCAGCAGCTTCGTCAGCTGCGCATACACCTCTGCGGCGTCGGGCTCGTAGCGGGTGACCATTTCAATCTCGCCCCGCCGCAGGCACGTGGTGATCTCCAGCGAGTCAAAGCCGGAAATGGACGTCTCGGCGTCGCGCAGTGTTTCGGCCAGCCCAGACTCGGGCAGCCCGAACATCCGAATCGTCTCCTGCCGATAGATCGTTCGGCCGGCGATCGCCTCCTGCGCCGCGGGGGTCTGTACGGCCCTGTGCCACATCGGCTGGAGCTCCCGCGGCGGTCCGGGCAGCACGATCACCGCCGGCTTACCGGGGACGACCACACCCGGCGCGGTGCCCACCGGATCGAGCACCTGCGAACCCGCGGGAATCATGGCCTGTTTGCGGTTGGCGGCTCGCACCGCATCGAAGCTTTCTGTATCGAAGTGCGCCATCAGCTTTTTGAGAATATTGGCGATCTTGTCCTCGACCTCTTCGTCGAGCACCAGCTTCCGTCCGCAGAACCGCGCGACCACCTCGACCGTCATATCGTCGGCGGTGGGTCCCAGCCCGCCGCTGGTGATGATCAGGTTTACGCCTTGGTCGGCCATGAACCGCAGTTGCGCCTCGATGTCGGCGGGGCGGTCACCGCAGATCGTGATGTGCGCCAGTTCCACGCCCAGTTCCAAGAGCCGGTCGGCTATCCACGGTCCGTTTCGGTCTTGAATTCTTCCGGTGAGGACCTCGGTCCCGGTGACAACGATTCCTGCGCGTGCACTCACCGGCATGAGCCTACTGACGCGTTTTTCGTCAGATCACTGAACTAGCCTTGAGCCGTGGCGCAGGCTCCGCGGATTCGCTACGCCAAATGCAGCGATATGGACATCGCCTATCAGGTGCTTGGCGACGGCCCGGTTGACCTGGTCCTGCTGACTGGACCGTCGATACCGATCGACGCCATCGACGCCGAGCCCTCGCTGTACCGCTTCTACCGGCGTCTGGCGTCGTTCAGCCGAGTGATCCGCTTCGATTTCCGTGGTATGGGCCTGTCGTCGCGCGTCCCCTCGCTGGAGATGATCGGGCCGAAGTTCTGGGCCGAGGACGCGATCGCAGTGATGGATGCCGTTGGCTGCGGGCAGGCGGCCGTCCTGGCAACGAGCTACAACGCGATGAGTGGACTCGTTCTCGCCGCTGACTACCCCGAACGGGTGCGCAGCCTGGCGGTGATCAACGGCACGGCGCGTGTCTCGTGGGCACCCGACTACCCGGTCGGTGCGAGGCCGAGCGCCACTGACCCATTCACGACGGTCGCAATGGAGACGGATGCGGTTGAGCAAGGCTTCGATGTGCTGGGGGCCGTCGCGCCGACGGTTGCCAGTAACGACGCGTTCCGAGCCTGGTGGGATCACGCCGGCAATCGCGCGGCGTCGCCGAGCATGGCCCGTGCGGTGAGCAGAGTCGTAACAGAGGGCGACGTACGTGACACACTCGCGCGCATCGTCGCGCCCACGCTGATCCTGCAGCGCGATAGTGTCCGATTCATTCCCCCGGAGAATGGTCGTTTTCTTGCCGAGCACATCGCCGGGTCACGCTATGTGCAACTGCCAGGCGAAGATTCGTTGTACTGGGTGGGCGACACCGCGCCGATACTCGACGAGATCGAGGAGTTCATCACCGGCGTGCGCGGCGGGTCGGACGCGGAGCGAGTGCTCACCACGATCGTGTTCACCGACATCGTCGGTTCTACCCAGCGCGCCGCCGCGCTCGGCGATGACCGCTGGCGCGACCTGCTCGACAACCACGACACGATCGTCCGCCACGAGCTGGACCGATTCGGCGGTCACGAAGTCAACACAGCCGGCGACGGCTTTGTCGCGACGTTCACCAGTCCCAGCGCGGCGATCGCGTGCGCGGAGGCGATTGTCGACGCGGTGCGGGTGGTGGGTATCGAGGTGCGGGTGGGGATTCACGCCGGCGAAGTCGAGGTGCGCGGCGCCGACGTCGCCGGCATGGCCGTACACATCGGTGCGCGGGTGGCGGCGCTAGCCGGACGCAGCGAAGTGCTGGTGTCCTCGACGGTTCGCGACATCGTCACCGGATCACGGCGTACGTTCACCGACCGCGGTGAGCACGAACTCAAAGGGGTGCCAGGGCTGTGGCGGCTCTACGCCGTGGTCCGCCAGCTGGCGACCATCAGCTGATTACTTCTCTGGGAGACAATGAACCGATGATCGAGTTAGAGGTACTGCAGGCTGACGTGACCAAGCTCGAACTCGACGCGATCACCAATGCCGCCAACACAGAGCTACGGCATGGTGGCGGCGTCGCCGCGGCGATCGCCCGCGCCGGTGGGCCCGAAGTGCAACGTGAATCGGCCGAGAAAGCACCGATCGGCCTCGGGGACGCCGTCGAGACCACAGCCGGCGACATGCCGGCTCGCTACGTGATCCACGCGGCGACGATGGAGCTGGGCGGTCCGACCTCAGCCGACATCATCGCGCGGGCCACCGAAAATACCCTGCGAAAGGCCGATGAGCTTGGTTGCCGCTCGTTGGCGTTGGTGGCGTTCGGAACCGGCGTCGGCGGCTTCCCGCTCGAAGACGCCGCACGACTGATGGTCGACGCCGTCCGGCAGCACCAGCCGAGTTCGCTCGAGCGGATAGTGTTCGCGGTCCACGGTGAGGGGGCCGAGCAGGCATTCCGGGACGCAGTGCAGAGATAACGGGCCTACTGGTCGTGCGGACGAGACAAGTAGCGCTCGACGGTCGCGACTTTCTGCGTCATCGCGTCGGTGGCGCCTTTGCGCCAGTCCGCCTTGATCACCGTGCTGACCCGAGGGGCGCGAGCGGCGACGGCCTCCACCGCGCGCTGCACGACAAGCATCACTTCTTCCCAGGTCTCGCCTTCGATCACGGTGAACATCGAGTCCGTCTTGTTGGGTAGGCCGGAATCGCGGACCACCTGAACGGCTTCGGCAACGATCTCGCCGACGCCCTCACCTACCCCGAGCGGGGTGACCGAAAATGCAACGAGCACAGACACCCGATGAGCGTACCTAGCCGGCCTGGCAGCATCGAGCCCCATGCGGGTTCTGGTGCAAAGGGTCTCATCAGCGGCGGTGTCGGTGGATGACCGAGTGGTGGGTGCCATTCGGCCAGATAACCAGGGACTGCTCGCATTCGTCGGTGTCACCCACAGCGACGACGCGGACAAGGCGGGGCGGCTCGCCGAAAAGCTATGGAATCTACGCATTCTCGCCGACGAACGGTCGGCGGCCGACGTCAACGCGCCCATCTTGGTGGTCAGCCAGTTCACCCTCTATGCCGACACCGCGAAGGGGCGCCGGCCGTCATGGAACGCTGCCGCTCCGCGGCCGGTCGCAGAGCCGCTCGTGACGGCGTTCGCCGAGGCATTGCGAGGGCTGGGAGCCCACGTCGAGACGGGCGTGTTCGGTGCGAACATGCAGGTCGAATTGGTAAACGAGGGCCCGGTCACGGTGTTTCTCGAGCTCTGATGCCGCCGCTGCCGGTACTTTGGTTATGTCGGCTACGTTTGGGCCGATTAAAGCGGGAGGGGCGGCCTTTGCATGAGTACGACACTGCATGAGTACGACACTGCATGAGTACGACACCTGAATTCGGGTCGCTTCGTTCCGACGACGACCAGTGGGACATCGTCAGCAGCGTCGGCTACACCGCGCTGCTGGTGGCGGGATGGCGGGCGTTGCACGCGCTGAGCCCGCAACCGCTGGTCCGGGACGAATACGCGAAGGTTTTCATCGCGGCTTCAGGGGACTCGTACCTGGCGGGCGTGCTTGCCAATCCCGGAGCCTCAGAAGGCGAGACCGCCTTTCCGCGCCTGTATGGCGTGCAAACCCGGTTCTTCGACGACTTCTTCGCTTCAGCCGGCGACGCGGGGATACGACAGGCGGTGATCGTCGCCGCGGGCTTGGACTCTCGTGCGTATCGCCTTGAATGGGCATGCGGTACAACGGTTTTCGAAATCGACCTACCGAAAGTCCTGGAATTCAAGGCGCGGGTGCTGGACGAGCACGGCGCTGCGCCCAAGACACGCAGGATCGAGGTCGCCGCCGATCTGCGCACCGACTGGTCGCGGACCTTGGAAGCGGCCGGCTTCGACACGGAGAGCCCCAGCGCCTGGTCGGTGGAGGGAGTGTTGCCCTACCTGACCGACGAAGCCCAAAACGCACTCTTAACGCGGATCAGCGGGCTGACCGCGCCGGGCAGCCGAATCGCCATCGGCGCTTTGGGGACACGCTTGGACCGCGATCAGCTCGCCGCCCTGGAGACGGACCACCCCGGGGTCAATATGTCGGGCGACGTGGATTTTTCGGCTCTCACTTACGAAACCGAGACCGACCCCGCAGAGTTGCTTGCCGCGCATGGCTGGGCCGTCGAACCGGTCCGCAACACGCTCGAGTTGCAGGCCGGCTACGGGATGGCGCCGCCGGATGTGGACGTCAAGATCGACGGTTTCATGCACTCGCAATACATAACGGCAAGCCGGTCGGGGTGAGTCGCGATTGTGACGATCACCAGGCTCTCCCCCGCCGACGCCATCGCGGAGATCGGCGCCAGTTCGCCCGGACCGGAAGTCGGTGCATTTTTCGACCTTGATGGCACGTTGGTCGACGGCTTCACGGCAGCAGTTCACGTTGGCGATCGGATCCGGCGTAGGCAAGCCGGGATCGGCGAGCTGCTGGGAGTATTCGAAGCCGCGCTGCGGTATCGATTCGGCCGCTTGGAGTTTGAGCACCTGATCGTGCGAGCTGCGGGTTATCTGCGTGGCGAATCGCTCGCCGTGCTCGACGAGTTGGGCGAGCGATTATTCGTCGAACGCGTCGCCTCACGCCTGTACTTCCACATGCACGAAATCGTGCGGGCGCATCAGCAACGCGGGCATACCGTAGTGATGAGCTCATCGGCGCTGTCCATCCAGGCACTACCCGTCGCCCGCTTTTTTGGCATTTCCAACGTGCAGTGCAATCATTTCGAACTCGACGAGCACGGGTGTCTGACCGGCGGACTCGTCAGGCCCATTGTGTGGGGGGCGACGAAGGCTGATGCGGTGCGTCAGTTCTGCGTCGACAATGATGTTGCGGTGCAACGTAGTTACTTCTACGCCGACGGCGATGAAGATGCGGCGTCGATGTCACTGGTCGGCTATCCGCGGCCGGTGAACCCCCGGTCCGGGCTGGCGGCCGCGGCAGCGGTGCACGGATGGCCGGTGGTGTGCCTCGCGTCGGGCCGTCGCGGCCCGGTGCGGACCTTGCGCTATCTGGCGAAGCACGTCCGCCACGAATCCGAGGGAGACACGGACTAAGGGGTAAGCAGAATTTTCACGTCCTCGCCAGACCGCGCCTCCGCGGTCGCGTAACCCTTGGCCGCTTCATCCAGAGGCAGTGCCGTGGTGAAGATGCCGTCGACATCGAGCCGGCCGGACTGAAGCAGTGGGATCAATTCCGGCCAGGTGCGCTGTACCGGCGCCGTAGTCATCCGCAGCGTGATGCTGCGAATCAGGCAGCCCAGGGCGTTGAGTGGAAACGGATTCATATCGTGCACACCGACAACCGATACGGTGCCTCCCGGCCGCACCGCGTTGAGCGCGTCGGTCAGGGATGCGTCCGTGGCGACGGCGTCGATCACCGCGTCGGCGCCGCGGCCTCCCGTTTCGGCGAGGATGGCCTCGACCGCCGGCGCCTTGATGGGTGTTGCTCCCCACTGGGCCGCACGGTCGAGGCGGCCGTCGACACGATCGACAGCGAAAACCGCTGCTGCGCCCTGGAAAAGCGCGCTGCGTAGCGAGCACAGGCCGACCGCACCCAGGCCGATGACCGCCACGGTTCCCCCATATGGGATGTCGGCGCGCTGCGCGGCCACCCAGCCGGTGGCGAGATTATCAGTAAGCAGCAACGCTTGTTCGGTGCTGATCGCCTCGGGGATCTGAAGCAGCTGGAAGTCGGCGGCGGGCACAGCAAGAAGATCCGCCTGTGCGCCGGCAAGCACACCGCCGCCGAAGATCTGAAACCCGGAGTAACACATGACCGGGTCACGGGTCGCGCAGCCGGGGCATGCGCCGCAGCCTGTCACCGACGACACCATCACCTGATCGCCAACTTGGACGGTGCGCACGTCCGATCCGATTTCGACGACAGTGCCCACCGCCTCGTGGCCAAGCGTCATCGGCTCGACGAGTGGGAAATCGGCCTCGTAGAAGTGCAGGTCGGATCCGCAGATGCCGGCGGCGGTAACCTCGACGATCGCTCCGTCGGGGCCGGAAAGCGTTGGATCGGGACGGGTATCTACCCGGATGCTGCGGGGCCCATCGACAACTACGGTGCGCATATTGGCTCACTTTCTTTGTCGCACAACGAATTGTGACCAGTCCGGTTCGCGAACCGCAGCCCAGTACTCGTTGAGGCGCCACGGGCTGACGGTGTGGATCTCCCCGTCGGCGTTCTTGAAGTACGAGTGTTTGACCGCGGGATGCGACCACACCATCTTCTTGATTTGAGTCTGTGTCCGCTGATGCCAATCGGTGGCCGCTTCCGCGCACGGTTCCACAGAATGCACGCCCGGCTCCGAAAGCCGCTTCAGGCATTGGTCGATGTAGCGCATCTGCAGTTCGGACTGGAAGATCAGGCTGCCCCCGTGGGCGAGATGCGTCCCGGGCCCGTAAATGATAAAGAAGTTGGGGAATTCCGGAACGGTGATGCCCAGGTAGGCGTACGGTCGGCTACCCCACATGTCGTGCAGGATGATTCCGTTGCGGCCAGTGACTTTCAGCGGCCACAGCACATCGGTGTGCCGGAATCCGGTGGCGTACACGATGACGTCGGCGTCGTGGGCGACACCGTCTTCGGTGACTACCCCGCGCGGGACGATCTTGCGGATCGACGTACGCACCAGTTCGACGTTGTCCCGTTGCAGTGTTTGCAGCCAGCTGCCGTTGTCCTGCAATGTCCGTTTGCCGGTGGCGGGATAATCGGGCATCACTTTGATCAGCAGGTCGTCATTTGCGCCGACTTGGCTGGTGATCCATTGGCTGAACATCATTCGGGCGGCGGCATTGATGTCGCTGACGGCATAGTCCTGATCGGCATAATTCGGGTCGCCCTGGGCGGCGTCGAGACCTTTGTCGGAGCCGGGCCACAATACGAGAAACCGGTACCACCTCCCATAGAACGGCAGGTGGCGCATCGCCCAGCGCACACCGTCACCGACTTCGTCGTGGTACATCGCATTCGGGAACATCCACTGGGCGGTTCGCTGGAATACAGTGAGCCGCTCGACGTCCCCGGCAATCGCTGGTGCGATCTGGAAGCCGCTGGCGCCGGCCCCGACGAGCGCGACCCGCTTGCCGGTCAGGTCGACCGAGTGATCCCAGGCCGCCGAGTGAAACAACGGCCCCTCGAAGGTGTCGGCACCGTCGAATTCGGGAATATGAGACCGATTTAGCTGACCGACCGCGGTGATGAGGGCCCGCGCGCCGAGCGTGCTCGTTTGTCCGTCAGGCGAGCGCAGCGTAACGCTCCACATGCCGTCGTCATCGTGCCACTCGGCCGCGAGAACCTCGGTGTTCCACCGCACGTGCTCAGCCAAGTCGTGCTTGTTCATCACCTGGGTGAAATAGTCTTGCAGCTCGTACTGCTCGGCGAAGAAGTGTGTCCAGTCGTTGTTGGGTTCGAAGCTGTAGCAATAGAAATGGTTCGCCACATCGACGCGG
>DASXMA010000451.1:0-24479 GCA_036495965.1 Mycobacterium sp. | reverse complement strand
CGGTGAGCCGCAATCCGATCTACGTCGGCTTCTTTGTCTTCCTGGTCGGTCAGTTCCTGGTGTTTCCCAATTGGGTTCCGCTGATCTACCTGGTCGCCGCCACCGCGCTGTTCCACCGGCAAGTGTTGCGCGAGGAAGGATTCATGCGGCAGCACTACGGCCAGGAATACGTCGAGTACTGCAGCCACGTCAGGAGGTATGTCTAGCGGTGTGCCGGGGCCCACCGCTTAGATGGCGTCATGGCCAAGCCGGACACCCCGTCGCAGCACCCCGACCCGGCGTACGACGTCGGGCACACCCATCCCGATATCAGCGGAGGCTGGTTACGCGCGGCCACCTTTGGCGCGATGGACGGCCTGGTCAGCAACACCGCCCTGATCGCCGGTGTGGCTGCCGCCGACAGCGTCCACGCCGTCACGGTCAGCGGCATCGCCGGGTTGCTCGCCGGGGCGTTCTCCATGGCACTGGGCGAGTACACGTCGGTGACCACGGCCAACGAGCAGATCGAATCCGAGGTCTTCGTCGAACGCCGCGCTCTGCGCACTCGCCCGCAAGCCGAGCGGGCCGAACTGGTCAGCATGCTCGTCGACATCGGCCTGACCGAGAAAACCGCGCAGGCTGCCACCGACGAGATCCATCGCGACGAGAACCGGGCGGTCAACGTCCATCTGGTACGGGAGATCGGCGTGAATCCGGCCGAGAAGCCGTCGGCGCGCCTGGCCGCAATCTCCTCCTTCGTGATGTTTGCCATCGGTGCGCTCATCCCCCTGTTCCCTTACCTCCTCGGGTATGGGTCGTTGGTGGCGGGCGTTGTCTGTGGCGGGGTCGGTCTGCTGATCGTCGGTGGCCTGACCGCCCGATTCACCCGCAAACCGCTTTGGTGGGCCGCGTTCCGGCAATTGCTGTTCGGGTCCGTCGCCGTCGCTGCCACTTACCTGCTCGGTTTGCTGGTTGCCGGACTCATGTGATGCTCGCCCTGAGCCGATTGTTGGTCAGCGACGACAACTTCTCATCCAGTCAGGTCACTCAGTTCCCGCTGTTCGCGATGTAGTGGTTGAGAATGGATTTCGGGTCTGGGCGATCGCAGCCGGTACAGGATGAACCCGGTCCCTATCACGCCGAAGGCGATGAGCATGATCATGTCGAACACCCACCAGCCCGAATAATGCGTCCACATCTCGGCGTTGGCGGCCAGCGCATCGACCCTGCGCAGATCGACGGTGGACGCCGAAGCCGCGAAGCCCCACTGGGCCGGGACGAACCACGAGATCTGCTGAAACCCCCACTTGCTCACCAGCTGAACCAGGCTTCCGTTGAAAAGCACCGATGCCAAGATCACCGGTAACAGCAGCGGCACGACCTCCCGCAAGGATTTGCCCAGCGTCGACATCGCGAGCCCGACGATCGCGGAGACGATCGCGGTGACAGCCACGGTCACGTAGAGCTCGACCGTGGCGTTCTGCAGCACGACGGCGCCGTGTACGGGGCCGCCTTTGCCGACCACGACGATCGTGAACATGATGGCCGTCAGGATGGCCGCGGCCGCGCCGAAGACGATGATCTTGCCGGCCACGTAAGCCGACGTCGACAGCCCTACAGCCTGCTCGCGCCGAAAGACGCGGCGCTCGTCAACCAGGTCGCGCATGGTCAAGGCGGTGCCGATGAGTACCGCGGCGATGTTGAGCGCGGCCAGGATCTCGATGGCCTCATGCAGGTGGCGGCTGGCCGGGTCGGGCTTGTCCAGGCCGGAATTGCCGGGAATCAACAGCGTCAGCGCCGCCAACACGAACGGCAGCAACGCCAAGAAGAGGAAGTAGACACGGTTGGCCAAGAGCAGGCGACCCTGGCGGCCGACCACTAGCCGTATTTGCCGGTTCGCGCTGAGCGTGGCGGGCGGTGGCCACGGCGCGGCCACTTCTGGCGGCGCTGTTGGACCGGCTGCTTGTTGTCGGGCACGAAACGCGCGGTGGGCACCGTCGGGATCGGCGCTCACCTGCGCGAGGACCTTCGACCAGTCGGTGGTACCCATCAAGGACTCGATCTGCAGGGGTGTGCCCGCGAAAGCCATGGTGCCAGCGGCTGTGAGCAGCAATATCTGGTCGCACATACTGAGGTGGGTCAGTGATGCCTGCGAATTCATAGCCACCACTACGGCACAGCCGATGTCAGCCTGGCGTCGCAGCACCGCCATAACGTGATTTTCCTGTGCCGCATCCAACCCGGCGCTCGGTTCGTCAACGACGAGCAGTGTCGGTCTGGTGGTGAGTTCGATCGCCAGCGACGCACACCGGCGCGCTTCTGGCGGCAGCTTGCTGATCCGGGTCGAGCGATGCGGCGTCAGCTCGAGTTCTTCGAGAATCTGATCCACCACCCGGTGGCGGTGCTCGGGCAAGGTGTCCGGCGGCAACCGTAGTTCGGCCGCGTAACCGAGTGCCCGTTCAACGGTGAGCTGCAGATGAAGGCGGTCGACGCGCGGCACTATCCCAATGCGGGTGCGCATGGACTCGGGCTCGGCGTGCACATCGTGGCCGTCCACGGTGATTCGGCCGGAGCTGAGCTTCCTGGTGCCGGCGAGCATCCCGAGCAGCGCGGAGTTGCGCGCGGCCGACGGCCCGATCACCGCGGTCAATGTGCCCGGACGCGCGGTGAACGAGACGTCGGTGAGCAACTCGCGCCCATCAACCGCAAGTCCCAAATTGTGTGCGGCAACGCCGCTCGTGCGCGCGCCAGACTCGAGCGGCAACTGATAGGTGGACTCCGCCTGTTCGGTCCGGAAGGAAGGGCGCGGGGCACGCAGCTTTCGGGTGATCATCCGCTCGATCAGGCCCCGACCCTGTGGATGCTCATCCTCGGCACCAGGTGCCGGCGCTGGCGGCGCGAACGACTGGGCCGGCGGTTGTGGGGGCGGCTCGGTCGGCGGTGATGGGGCCGACGCTGCGGGCGGTGGTGGTGGAGACGGCGCCGCGGGCGGTCCGATGGGTGGTGGTGGAGACGGCGCCGCGGACGGTCCGATGGGCGGCACTGGTGGCGCGAACGGTCGAACCGGGGGTAGCGCGGCGGGTAGTGGCATTCGCTGGGTGTCCCGCTGCGTGGGGACCTGCCGGCTGCTGGGAGGCTGCGGGGGTGGCGGGGGCTGCCGTGGCGGCGGGTGGGCCGGGCGTTGAGGTGGACCCAGCGGTTGTCCCCGCGGACGGGCGGGTGGGCCGATTTGAAAAACCAACCGAGGACCTCGCTGCGGATCACCGATCGTGATCGCCTGCCCGTCGTGGATGTCGACGGCCGGCACCCGGAAGCCGTTGACGAAGATGCCGTTGGGGCTCCACTCGATGGCCACCCAATGGGTACCGACGAACCGCAGCACAACATCCGGACGAGGCGCCTGCGGCGGTGGGCCGGCGTTGCCGAGCTGTTCCAGCGGGATGTCGTACCCGGGCCCGTAGCCCACAATCACGTCGCGGCCCGGGGCAAAGACATATCTCTTCGATCCGACCCATACGGTTAGCGCGGAGGCCGGGAAGGCAGAAGCCTCGGGCCGCATCAACGCCACCTTTCTTCGCCGGTCAGACCGAATTGATCGCGTCTGCAGACCAATCAGGCATTGATTCAAGTGTCTACCCGCAGCCGGTCGGCTAGCCACTAGGGGTGGGCGCTGATCACAATGTGTTGCGACGTGCTGCAACTGCGGCATTGTCGAGCAGCCGGCGCAACACGTCGATCGCATCGGCCAGCACCTGACGGTCCGACGGCTCGAGCAAGGCCAGTTGCGGTTCAATCGCAGCGGCGCGGTCGGCCCGCACAGCGCTAAGCGTGCGCATTCCCTCATCCGTGATGCGAATCCGGACCGCCCGGGCATCTCCGGGGTCGACACTTCGGGTAACCAGGCCGGCGTCCTCGAGCCGCCGCACCTGCGTGGTCATCGTGGGCTGCGAGCAGTGATCGACGGCGGCCAGGTCACCGATGCGGGCTTCTCCGTGGGCTTCGATGGTGGCCAGCAGCCTGGCCTGCGCAGCCGGCAACGGCATCTGGATGCGTTGGGTGGCCAGCCGATTGAGCCGCGCGACCACGGCGAGCAGGTCTGCTCCCAGGCCGGGCTGGGGATCGGTGTTTGCGGCGTCAACGACATCGGTGTGGCTGGCGGCGGATGCATTCATACATACATGGTTGCATAGCTTTGCTAAGCGAGACGAATGGCGGACACCTCGACGTGAAATCCCAGATCACCCAGTGTGCTACGGGAACTTGGCGCTGCGGCCTGGCAGAATCGTTAGGGTGACCGTCCCCAGACCCCCCCGTGCACGCCATCGGGGTGGATCGCTGCGTCCGGTCGAATTGGCACAAGCCTCCGTGATGGGCGCGCTGTGTGCAGTAATCGCAATCATTTCCGTAGTCATCCCGTTCGCAGCGGGACTGGCCTTGCTGGGCACGGTGCCCACCGGGCTACTGGCCTACCGGTATCGGCTGCGCGTGCTGCTCGCGGCGACGGTTGCCGCCGGGATGATCGCCTTCCTGATCGCTGGAATGGGCGGTTTGATGACCGTCATCCACTGCGCCTACATCGGCGGGCTGACCGGATTCGTCAAGCGCAACGGCCGGGGCACACTTACGGTGGTTGTCTCGTCGCTGATCGCCGGAATCGCCTTCGGTGCCATGTCGGTCGGCGCGCTGACCGTGATGACCCGGCTGCGGCACCTGATTTTCGCGGTGATCACCTCGAACGTGAACGGGGTGGCGACGTTCCTGACCCGGGTGCATATGCAGGGGCCCGCCGTCCGCCTGACCCGGTATTTCACCTGGACGCTGCACTACTGGCAGTGGTGGATGCTGGTCTATTACGGCCTCGGAGTCATGGTCGTGTCGTTGATCGGCTGGTGGGCGTTATCCCGCCTGTTGGAGCGGATGCGCGGCCTCCCCGATGTGCACAAACTGGACGCCTGGGACGGAAGTAAGGACGAGGAAGCCCCGGTCGGGCCGGTTCCGGTGCGGTTGGACAAGGTGCGCTTCCGCTACCCCGGCGCCAGCCAAGACGCGCTCCGCGAGGTCAGCCTGGACCTCCGAGTCGGCGAGCACGTGGCAGTCACTGGGGCCAACGGCTCCGGGAAGACCACGTTGATGCTGATCTTGGCCGGCCGCCAACCGACGTCGGGCAGCGTGGAGCGACCGGGCGCGGTGGGTCTGGGCAAGCAGGGCGGCACGGCCCTTGTCCTTCAACACCCCGAAAGTCAGGTTCTGGGCACCCGCGTTGCCGACGATGTGGTCTGGGGCCTGCCACCGGGTACCGAGATCGACGTGGGCCGGTTGCTGAGCGAGGTCGGCCTCGAGGCGCTCGCCGAGCGCGACACCGGAAGCCTGTCCGGAGGTGAACTGCAGCGCCTTGCGCTCGCCGCGGCGCTGGCCCGGGAGCCGGCATTGCTTATTGCCGACGAAGTCACCACGATGGTCGACCAGCAGGGCCGGGATGCGTTGTTGGGCGTGCTCTCCGGCCTCACCAGACGACACCGGACTGCCTTGGTGCACATCACGCACTACAACAACGAGGCCGTTTCCGCGGACCGGATGATCGATCTCAGCGATTCACCGGACAACACCGGCATGGTCGAGACCTCGGCCGCGCCGGTACCGACCGTCGCGGTGGATTACCCGCAACATGCGCCGGTGATTGAACTTGTCGGCGTCGGCCACGAATACGGCAGCGGCACCCCATGGGCCAAGACCGCCCTGCGCGATATCAACTTAGTGGTGGAGCAAGGCGATGGTTTGCTGATCCACGGCGGCAACGGCTCGGGCAAGTCAACGCTGGCGTGGATCATGGCCGGTCTGACGATTCCCACGGCCGGTGTCTGTCTCATGGATGGCCGGCCTACCCATGAGCAGGTCGGCGCGGTGGCGTTGTCGTTTCAGGCGGCAAGGCTGCAGTTGATGCGCAGCCGCGTAGACCTGGAAGTGGCCTCCGCAGCAGGCTTTTCGCACCGTGACAAAGAGCGGGTCGCCGCGGCACTGGCGGTGGTGGGGCTGGATCCCACGTTGGCCAAGCGGCGTATCGACCAGCTCAGCGGTGGTCAGATGCGCCGTGTGGTGCTGGCCGGACTTTTGGCGTGTTCGCCCCGTGCCTTAATCCTGGACGAGCCGCTGGCGGGGTTGGATGCCGCCACCCAGCGGGGCCTGCTGCGGCTGCTGGAGGACCTGCGTCGTGAGCGGGGTCTGACGGTGGTGGTGATTTCACATGACTTCGCCGGGCTGGAGGAACTGTGCCCGCGCACCCTGCATCTGCGCAGTGGCACCGTGGAACCGATGTCGACCACGGCGGGGGGCATGGCGTGACCACAGCCCCTACGACGGCCTCGACAGACGGCGCGACCCGTCGCCCCTCTCGCCCGGTCGTGGTGCTGATCCCGGTCCCCGGACGGTCGACCATCCACGATTTGTGGGCAGGGACCAAACTGCTGGTTGTTTTCGGTGTTTCGGTGCTGCTGACGTTCTACCCGGGGTGGGTGACGATCGGGATGGCGGCGGCCCTGGTGTTTGCCGCGCTCAGGATCGCGCGCATTCCGCGCGGCGTGCTGCCGTCGATACCGCGATGGCTGTGGATCGTTCTTGCATTGGGCTTCTTCTCGGCCGCGCTGTCCGGCGGTAGCCCACAGATCTCAATAGCGGGGCTCGAGATCGGACTCGGCGGTGCGTTGAACTTCCTGCGGATCACCGCGCTGTCGATCGTGTTGCTCGGGCTGGGGGCGCTGGTGTCCTGGACCACCAACGTCGCCGAAATAGGACCTGCATTGGCCACATTGGGCCGACCGCTTCGAATTCTGCGGATCCCGGTCGACGAATGGGCAGTAGCGTTGGCGCTCGCGCTGCGTGCCTTCCCGATGTTGATCGACGAATTCCAGGTGCTCAACGCCGCACGGAGGCTACGGCCGAAACGGATACCGAAGAGCCGCAAGGCTCGTCGTCGTCGGCACGCCTTGGAGCTGATCGACCTGATGGCCGCTGCCATCGCCGTGACTCTGCGGCGCGGTGACGAGATGGGCGACGCAATCACCGCTCGGGGCGGCACCGGTCAGCTCTCTGCCAATCCGGTACGGCCGACGCTGGCCGACTGGGTGACAATCGCGATCACCATCGCGGCCAGTGGGGCAGCGGTGGCGCTCGAGACGATATTGCATTCGCCTTACTGAGCGTGAAAAAACCATGCGACCGGTCATCTTTCGCGTAGCTTGATCAGGTGGCCGACATTTGACGCGCCCGCACGATCGCGGCTCGCGTGCAAGAAGTCTGGGCGCATGACCTGCGCCAGCATCTGCGGACGCGACTGAAACACACCCGCGCCAGTTCCGTCCCAGAACGAAACCAGCCGTGGCCCTACGTATCCCGTCGACCGCCGATCCTCTCAGGTTCGCAGCCTTCCATGTTGGCGCGCTGGTTCGCCCGGCGCTGACCGAGCGCTAGGTGCGCATCCGGTCGATGAGGTTGGACAGTACGACGATGCTTTCGCTGCGTTCGATGTCGGCGCTGGACCGGATGCGCTCGAGGGTCGCCTCCAGGTGCCGCATGTCGTGGGCCAGAACATGCAGGATGGCGTCGGACGTGCCGGTCACCGTTGCCGCGCTGACCACCTCGGGCATATCCACCCAAGCCGCCCGCAGCTGATCGGGCGCAATCGTGCCGTGGCAGAACACCTGCACAAAGGCCTCGGTGTTCCAGCCGAGCGCATTGCGATCGATGACGGTGGTGAAACCTTTGATCACGCCGTTGTCCAGCATTCGGTCGACGCGACGCTTTACCGCCGGTGCCGACAAACTCACCTTCTGCCCGATCTCGGCGAAGGTCGCCCGCGCATGCTCGGTGAGTTCGGCGAGGATGCGCTCGTCGGTCTCGTCCAGACGCTCCATGGAAATCCGTTTTCGCTCGCGCACAATAAATCGCCGCTGTTGAGATCCTAACGCAATAAATCACGCATCGACACGCAATAATCGTCGTTTGCTTGTTTGACAGGCTCAAAATATCGTTGATTTCATGACGGATTACTATGTCGCCGAGCCGAGGCCGGTCGCCGCACCGGCGCCCGCGGCATGGCAAGACGCCGAGGTCACCAAGCCCAGCCGCACAGCCCGCACACGCCGGTATGCCATGACGCCGCCGGCGTTTTTCGCTGTCGAGTACGCGATCAATCCCTGGATGGACGTCACCGCACCGGTCGATGTCCACGTCGCGCAAGCGCAGTGGCGGGTGCTGCACCAGACCTACCTACGGCTGGGCCACCGGGTGGATTTGATCGACCCGGTGCCCGGGTTGCCGGACATGGTCTACGCCGCCAACGGTGGGTTCATTGCCGACGACGTCGCTATTGTCGCCCGGTTCCGATTCGCCCAGCGCGCCGGCGAGTCGAGGGCCTACGCCGAATGGATGTCGTCGACGGGCCATCGGCCGGTAACCACCCGTCACGTCAACGAGGGACAGGGCGATCTCCTAAAGGTCGGTGAAATGGTATTGGCGGGCTACGGCTTTCGCACCGACCTGCGGGCGCACGACGAAATCTCGGCTGCGCTGGGCGTGCCGGTCGTGTCCCTAGAGCTGGTCGACCCCCGGTTTTATCATCTCGACACCGCGCTCGCCGTCCTTGACGACCACACGATTGCGTTCTACCCCCCGGCGTTCAGCACGGCAGCCCGAAACCAGCTGGACGCGCTGTTCCCCAACGCTATGGTGGTGGGCAGCGCCGACGCATTCGTGCTCGGGTTGAACGTAGTCTCCGACGGTCTGCATGTTGTACTTCCCTCTGCTGCAACGGGTTTCGCTACACAGCTGCGTGAAGTCGGCTTCGAGCCAGTCGGCGTCGATCTCTCCGAGCTGCTCAAGGGCGGCGGTTCGGTCAAGTGCTGCACATTGGAGGTATTTCCATGACGATTCTCGACGCCCCGGTTCAAGGGGTTGCCGCGAACGGAACCGAGGCAGCGATCGCCCAGGTGGAAAGGTATGCAGCGCATAACTATTCGCCGCTACCCGTGGTGGCGGCAAGCGCCGAGGGTGCATGGATCACCGATGTCGACGGCCGACGCTACCTAGATTGCCTGGCCGCCTATTCGGCGGTCAACTTCGGCCACCGCAACCCCGAGATCACCGCAACGGCCCACGCCCAACTCGACACCGTCACGCTGGTAAGTCGTGCATTCCATTCCGACAACCTCGGACCGTTTTGTGCCGCCCTTGCCCAGTTGTGCGGCAAAGACATGGTGCTGCCGATGAACTCGGGTGCCGAGGCAGTCGAGAGCGGTCTCAAAGTCGCCCGCAAGTGGGGCGCTGACGTCAAGGGCGTTCCCGAGGGCCATGCGAACATCATCGTGGCCGACAACAACTTCCATGGCCGCACGATCAGCATCGTCAGCTTCTCGTCCGATCCGACGGCGCGGGACGGCTTCGGACCTTTCACACCAGGATTCCGCTCGGTACCGTTCGGTGACGCCGCGGCACTGGCACAGGCGATCGATGACAACACCGCCGCGGTGCTGCTGGAGCCGATCCAGGGTGAGGCGGGCATCGTCGTCCCGCCCGACGACTACCTTCCGGCCGTCCGCGCGCTGTGCAGCGAGCACAACGTGCTGATGATTGCAGATGAAATCCAGTCGGGGCTGGCTCGAACGGGTTACACGTTCGCCTGCGACCGCTGGGGTGTCGTGCCCGATGTCTACCTGCTCGGTAAGGCGCTGGGAGGCGGCGTGGTTCCGCTGTCGGCGGTGGTCGCAGACCGCGAAATCCTCGGCGTTCTGCATCCCGGCGAACACGGCTCGACGTTCGGCGGCAACCCGTTGGCCACCGCGATCGGGACCACGGTGGTTGCCATGCTGGCGTCCGGGGAATTTCAGGCGCGTTCTGCGAAATTGGGTGGTCATCTGCGCAGCCGTCTGGGGGAGTTGATCGACGACGGTGTGGTGGGGGTACGCGGCCTCGGATTGTGGGTCGGCGTCGACATCGAACCGGCACTGGCCACCGGCAAAGAGATGAGCCTGCGATTGGCCGATCGCGGTGTGCTGGTGAAAGACACCCACGGCTCGACGCTGCGGTTCGCGCCGCCGCTGGTGATCACCGAGCAGGAGATCGACTGGGCGGTTGACCAGTTCGCTTTGGCGCTGCGGGAGGCTGCCTCATAATCAGCTGATCCGACAACAGGAGGCGCAATTGCCAGCCACGTCGATCAGTCTGACAGAGCAGATGCTGCGGCGGCGCCCGGTCGCCGGCGCACATGTCGCACACGGGGCAGCGGACCACCTCAAGCGCAGCATCGGCACGTTCCAGCTGACCATGTTCGGCGTCGGCTCGACGATCGGCACCGGAATCTTTTTCGTCATGTCCCAGGCGGTGCCCGAAGCCGGCCCCGGAGTCATCGTTTCGTTCCTCATCGCCGGCATCGCGGCCGGGCTCGCGGCTCTCTGCTACGCCGAATTGGCTTCCGCAGTACCGGTTTCTGGTTCGTCGTACTCGTATGCTTACACCACGCTGGGTGAGGCCGTTGCGATGGGTGTGGCAGCCTGCGTGCTGCTGGAGTATGGGGTGGCCACCGCGGCGGTCGCGGTCACCTGGAGCGGCTACCTCAACAAATTGCTGAGCAATCTGTTCGGATTCCAGCTGCCGCATGCCTTGTCGGCGGCACCGTGGGACTCGCGACCGGGCTATGTGAACGTGCCGGCGATCATCCTGATCGCCATGTGTGTGCTGCTGCTGATCCGCGGCTCCAGCGAATCGGCCAAGGTCAACGCGATCATGGTGCTGACCAAGCTGGGCGTGCTGGTCATGTTCGTGGTCATCGCATTCACCGCCTTCGACGCCGACCGGCTCAAGGAGTTCGCCCCGTTCGGCGTCGCCGGCATCGGCTCCGCGGCCGGCACCATCTTTTTCTCGTACATCGGCCTTGACGCGGTGTCGACGGCAGGCGACGAGGTGAAGGATCCGCAGAAGACCATGCCGCGCGCAATCATCGCGGCGTTGGCGACCGTCACCAGCGTGTACGTCCTCGTCGCGCTGGCCGCGCTGGGCACCCAGCCGTGGAGGGATTTTGCCGCGCAGCAAGAGGCGGGGCTGGCCACCATCCTCGACAACGTCACGCACGGCAGGTGGGCCAGCACAATTCTTGCCGCCGGCGCCGTGATCTCCATCTTCTCCGTCACGCTCGTCTCCATGTACGGTCAGACCCGCATCCTGTTCGCCATGGGCCGTGACGGGCTGCTGCCATCGCGGTTCGCGACGGTGAATTCGCGCACCATGACTCCGGTGAGCAATACGGCGATCGTTGGGATGGCCGCGGGGAGTCTGGCGGCCTTCGTGCCGCTGGACAAGTTGGCGGACATGGTATCCATCGGCACACTCACCGCGTTCATCGTCGTGTCCGTCGGAGTGATCATTCTGCGAGTGCGCCAACCCGACTTGCCGCGCGCGTTCAAGGTGCCCGGTTACCCTGTCACGCCCGCACTTTCCGTGTTGGCGTGCGGCTACATCCTGGTCAGCCTGCACTGGTACACCTGGATCGCGTTCGCCGGATGGGTCTCGTTGGCGTTGGTCTTCTACTTCCTGTGGGGTCGCCACCACAGCGCGCTCAACGACGACGGTGACGGCCTCGTCCCAACCGCAGCTTCCGAAGACGAGCCCAGGGAAGTGTTGTGACTGTTGTCGTCGGCTATCGGGCCGGTGAGGTCGGACTGTCGGGGTTGCACCTGGCCGTGCGCGCTGCGCGGACACTTCACACATCGCTGACCGTGGCGACCATCGTGCCAAAGCCATGGCCGACACCGTCGCTCGCTCGCGTCGACGCCGAGTACGAGCACTGGGCGGACCATTTGGCTGCCGACTCGGCGGAGGAGGCCGAAGGTTATCTCTACGGCTTGGCCGATGGGATCGAGGTCAGCTACCTCCACCGTGCACACCGGTCGGTGTCGGGTGGATTGATCGAGGTGATCGCTGATGTCGACGCCGAGGTCGTGGTGCTGGGGTCGTTGCCAAGCGGTGGGCGCGGGCAGGTGGTGATCGGCTCGACCGCCGACTGGCTGCTGCACGTGTCGCCCGTGCCGGTCGCGATCAGCCCCCGCGGATATCGTTCGTACACAGGCGGATTGACGCGGCTCACATGCGCCTACTCCGCCACTCCGGACTCAATTGATGTGGTACGCCGGTGCTTCGAGTTCGCTCAGCGATTGGGATTGCCGGTACGGGTGATTACCTTCGCGGTCCGCGGCAAGACGATGTATCCACCCGAAGTGGGGCTGGACGCCGAGGATTCGATCCTGGAGGCGTGGGCGTCACAGGCGCGAGAAGTCTTGGAAAACCTGAAGACTGAGGGCGTAGTCAGCGAGGACGTTGTGCTGGAAGTGGTGACCGGCCACAGCTGGCAAGAGGCGCTCGAGAAAGCAGACTGGCAGGACGGCGAGATCCTGGCATTGGGCACGTCGCCGCGCGGCGACATCGGCAGGGTGTTCCTCGGATCTCGCAGCGGAAAAATCATCCGCGAGAGTTCGGCGCCGGTGGTGGTGCTGCCCGGCTGAAGCTATCGGTGCGCGGCGGCATTGGCAGCCTGTTGAGCCTGTCTCAGGATCTCCGCGACATCGCCTCGGCCCAGGAACATTTCGTCGAAATAGCTCCGTATGGCGGTGTCTCCGGCGGCGAAGCCTGCGCCGCCCGGGGCTGGAATGCGCGGGCCGTCCAGCACCGAGAAGAAGGGTGTGACGTTGACACCTCTGGCGGCCCAATAGTCGAAGTAGACCGGTTGAGCTGACAGCACAGCTGGGATGGCCGCACCGGTACGGCCCAGATATGCGTTGCCCTCACTGCTGCCCATCCAGGCCAATACCTGACGGACCGCGTCCGGGTGCTTGGTCGCCGCGTTGCCCACCGCGGCAATACCGTTGGTGACGCTTACCCGACCGGCAGGCCCGATCGGCAGCATCGCCACACCCCAGTGGAACCGGGCATCGCGGGCCACCGGCGCCAGGTTGTAGGTGCCGGACTGGAAGAGCGCCATCCGCCCGGCAAGAAACTGGTTGCGGGAAAAGTCACCGTTGTCGTTGGTGTCCGAGGCAGGTGGCGCGACGTGATCGTCGTTGATCAAACCGACCAGGTAGCGGAAGGCCTGGATCGCTGCGGGGTTGTCGAACGCGAACTCATCGCCGCGCTGAAATACGCCGCCGGCCGACCCGATGTAGTTGAGATAGATGGCCTGAGGGTCGTTGCCCGCGTTGTACCCCCACTGCCGTACCCGTCCGGCGTCAAAACTCGGAGTGCCCGCGACATGTCCAGCTGCATCGACGGTGAGCTGAGACAGCAATGGCCGCAACGTGTCTTCGCCGTTGGGACTCCACTGCAGGCTATTCAGCTGAGCGGGATCAACATTCGCCGCCGCCAGCAGGTCCGCGTTGTAGAACACGGCGATGCCGGCGTCGGTCAGCTGCGGTACACCCCACAGCACCCCGCCGCGAGTGAACTGATCGACTACTGCCGGCTCCCAAGCCGAAGCTGCACCTTGGCCGAGTGTCTTGCCGATGTTCATCAACCGGCCGCTATCGGCATAACCGGCGAGATAAGCATTGGACAGCCAGAAGATGTCGTCGACGCTGCCGCCTGCCACGTCGGTGCGCAGGGTGTTGAAGTAAGTCGAGTAGGCCACCGTGTTGGTGTGCACCTGGATATTGGGATGCGCGAGGGTGAATGCGTCGAACGATTGCCGATATGCCGCTCCGATCTGGTCGCCCCAGACCCGCACCGTCACAACGACCTTGCTGCCATGAGGTTCGCCGGAATAGTCCAACAGGATCGCCGTCGCCGCCAACAACACGGCGACAAGCGCAAGCACGCATGCAACCAGCGTGGAAAAGCGAGGCCGCGTCATCGGAATCTCACTTGAGCCCGGAAACGACGATCGAAGCAACGATGTGCCGTTGGAAAAGCACGAAGAGGACAATCAACGGCCCGATCGCGACCGTGGTAGCGGCCATCACCAGCGTCCACTGGGAGTTAAACCGCGACTGCAGGTCGGCCGTCGCCACCGTGAGCACGCGCCACTTGTGGCCGCTGGTGATCACCAACGGCCACATGAAGTTATTCCATTGCGAGACCACGGTGATCAGCGTCAAGGCAGCCAGGACCGGACGGCTGGACGGAACCACAACATGCACGATCACGTCCAACGTGTTGGCCCCGTCGAGGCGCGCGGCGTTGATCAAGTCGTTTGGAATGATCCGAAAATGCTCGCGTAAAAGGAATATCGCGTAGGGAGAGCCGAATATGAACGGCAACACCAACGCCCAGAACGTGTTGCGCAGACCCAGCTGCGCCATCATGAGGTACATCGGGACCACCGTGACTGTCCCCGGCACCATCAACGTTGCGATGTAGACCCAAAACAGCGCATCGCGTCCGGGAAACTGCAGCCGCGCGAATGCGTAGCCGGCCAGCACGGAAAAAGTCAGCTGTCCCACTAGAATCACCGCCGTCATCAACGCGGTCACCGCCGCCGCGCGACCAAACCCGGCCCCGGCCAGGTCGGAATAGTTGGCCAGCGTCGGCGGCCGCGGCAACTGCAGCGGCGTACCCGTGACAAATTGGTGAGCCGACGTGAACGAGGTCAGCAAGCCAAGTGCGAACGGCGCCAATGTGATCAGCGCGCCGAGCGCCAGGCCTGCGTAGATCACACTGTTGGAGAGGCGACTAGGTGAGGTCATAGCTTATCCGCCGACGGAAGTACAAGTGCTGAACGACGGTGACGCCGACCAGGATGACAAACAGCACGACCGCCATGACCGATGCTCGACCGATCGCCGCCGAGCCGAATGCCTCGGCGTAGATACGGTGGGCCACCAGGTCGGTGCGGCCTTCCGGCCCGCCATCGGTCAGCGCGTAAACGGTGTCGAAAACCTGTGCACTGCTGACGATCCCGGTCACCAGGACGAAGAACATCGTCGGTCTCAGCATGGGCAGCGTGATGCGCCAGAACCGCTGCCAGGCGTTGGCGCCGTCGGTGCGTGCGGCGGCGTGGATGTCGCCAGGGATGGCCAGCAGGCCCGCGAGAAAGAACAGCGAGACATAGCCGACATTGGTCCACACGACGACCGCCGACACGACCGGCAGCGCCAGGCTGAGATCCGACAGCCATTCGATGCGGTGGCCCAGCACGGTGCTGACGGCGCCATCGGTGGGAGCCAGGATCCAGCGCCACAACACCGCGATGGCCAGCGGCGCGCAGATCCATGGCAGCACGTACAGGGTGCGAAACAGGCCGGTGCCCGGCAACTGGCGGGCCAGCATCGAGGCGGCGAGCAGTCCGAGCACGGTCTGCGCCGGAACCACGATTGCCACGAAGACGGCGGTGACGATCAATGAGTTGCCGAAGGCGGCGTCGGCCAGCACCGAGCGCCAGTTGGCCAGACCCACGAAGCGCAGCGGACCGAGCAGGTCCCACCGGTACAGGCTCAGCCAGACCACCACGAGAATGGGCAGCAGCAGAAACGCGACCACACCGAACAGGCTGGGCGCCAGCAGGGCGTAACCCAGCGCGGTGGATCGGGGTGTTCTCCTCAGAACGGCGCTGGCCATGCACGTATTAAAGCGGGCGCCGCCGTGCTTTGTGGCGGGCGGTCGTTACGGTGGGATCGTGACACCGAACCGGGGGATCGATGCCGACTTCCTGGACCTGCCGCGCCACGAACTGGCCGACGCCGCGCTGTCGGCGGCCACCGAGGCCGGGGCCAGCCACGTCGACCTGCGGGTTCACCGCATGAGCACCGAGATCATCCAATTGCGTGACGGCGAGCTGGAGACCGCGGTCATCAGCCGCGAGGTGGGTTTGGCGGTACGGGTGATCGTCGACGGCACCTGGGGATTCGCCTCGCATGCCGAGTTGGCGCCGTCGGTCGCCGCCGAGACCGCGCGTCGTGCGGTGCGCGTGGCCACCACGCTGGCAGCGCTGAACACCGAGCGCGTCGAGCTGGCCCCCGAGCCGGTGTACGCCGACGCCACCTACGTGTCGAACTACCGGATCGATCCGTTCGACATCCCGGCCGCCGACAAGGTCGCGGTGCTGGGGGAGTACTCCGGGCGGCTGCTGGACGAAGACGGCATCGACCATGTGTCGGCCAGTTTGACGGCGGTCAAGGAGCAGACGTTCTACGCCGACGCCTTTGGATCGTCGATCACCCAGCAGCGGGTGCGGCTGCTCCCGTCGCTGGAGGCGGTGACCGTCGACCCCGCCGTGGGCGGTTTCGACTCGATGCGCACGCTGGCGCCGCCAATGGGCCGGGGCTGGGAGATGGTGGCCGGTGACGACGTATGGAACTGGACCGACGAGCTGGCGCAGCTGCCGTCGCTGCTCGCCGAGAAGGTCAAGGCGCCCAGCGTGACTGCGGGCCGGAAAGATCTGGTGATCGACCCGACAAACCTGTGGCTGACCATTCACGAGTCCATCGGCCATGCGACCGAATACGACCGTGCCATCGGCTACGAGGCCGCCTACGCCGGAACCTCGTTCGCCACCCCCGACAAGCTGGGCACCATGCGCTACGGCTCGCCGGTGATGAACGTGACCGCCGACCGCACCGTCGAATTCGGCTTGGCCACTATCGGTTACGACGACGAAGGAGTAGCCGCGCAAAGCTGGGATCTGGTGCGTGACGGGGTGTTCGTCGGCTACCAGCTCGACCGCGTGTTCGCGCCGAGGCTGGGCCAGGCGCGCTCCAACGGCTGCTCGTATGCCGATTCGCCGCACCACGTGCCGATCCAGCGGATGGCCAACGTGTCGCTGCAGCCCGGCCCCGACGACACCAGCACCGCCGATCTGATCAGCCGGGTCGACGACGGCATCTACATCATCGGCGACAAGTCGTGGTCCATCGACATGCAGCGCTACAACTTTCAGTTCACCGGGCAACGGTTTTTTCGCATCCGCGATGGCCGCCTGGACGGCCAGTTACGCGATGTCGCGTATCAGGCCACCACCACCGACTTCTGGAATTCCATGGAAGCCGTGGGCGGCCGGTCCACCTGGCGGCTAGGCGGTGCGCTCAACTGCGGCAAGGCCCAACCCGGACAGATCGCCCCGGTCAGCCACGGCTGTCCGTCGGCCTTGTTCCGGAGCGTCAACGTGCTCAACACTCGCACCGAGCGTGGCCGATGATCACTGCCCAGCACGTCGTCAACATCGTTTTGAGCGAGGCGGCAAAACGTGGCCGTGCCGACGAAACGATGGTGCTGGTCACCGACCGAGTCGAGGCGACGTTGCGCTGGGCGGGCAATTCGATGACCACGAACGGGGTTTCGGTCAACCGCAGCCTGACCGTGATTTCGGTTGTGCGCGAAGGTACTAGCGCGCGCATCGGCACGGTGGTTTCCGCCGAAGTAGATCCGCGAGTGATCCCCGGGCTGGTGGCGGTGTCCCAGGATGCGGCCGGCTCCGCGCCGGAAGCAGGCGACGCCGCGCCGCTGCTGACCGATACCGGGGTGCCGGGCGATTGGGATGCCCCGGTGCCCGGCACCGGGCCCGAGGTGTTTGCCGACGTGACCGGCTCGCTGAGCCGCGGGTTCAAGGGCAGCGACCGATTGTATGGCTATGCGCACCACAGTGTTTCGACGACGTTTCTGGCGTCGTCCACCGGCTTGCGCCGGCGCTTTACCCAGCCCGCCGGCACGGTGGAGATCAACGGCAAACGCGGCGACGCCAGTGCCTGGGTAGGGATCGGCACACCCGATTTCGTCAATGTGCCAACCGATCTGCTGCTCGAACAGCTGTCGATGAGACTGGGTTGGGCGAAGCGCAGCGTCGAGCTGCCCGTCGGTCGTTACGAGACGATCATGCCCCCATCGACGGTGGCCGACATGATGATCTACCTGGCTTGGTCGATGGCCGGCCGCGGCGCGCAGGAGGGCCGGACCGCCTTCTCCGCCCCCAGCGGCGGGACCCGGATAGGGGAGCGGCTGACCGAGCTGCCGCTGACGTTGTTCTCCGATCCGATGGCGCCGGGCCTGGCGTGTACGCCGTTTGTCGCGACGAGCAACTCCTCGGAGACGGTGTCGGTGTTCGACAACGGCATGGAGATCAGCCAGGTGGACTGGATCCGCGATGGGGTAATCAACGCGCTGGCCTATCCGCGGGCCGCGGCTGCCAAATTCGATGCCAAGGTTGCCGTTGCCGCCGACAACCTGGTGATGACCGGCGGGTCGGCCGAGCTCGCCGACATGATCGCGGCCACCGAGCGCGGGCTGCTGCTGACCACACTGTGGTACATGCGCGAGGTCGACCCGACCACGCTGTTGCTCACGGGGCTGACCCGCGACGGCGTGTACCTCATCGAAGACGGCGAGGTGACAGCGGCCGTCAACAACTTCCGATTCAACGAGAGTCCGCTGGACTTGCTGCGACGCGCTACCGAGGCCGGGGTCAGCGAGAAGACCCTGCCTCGGGAATGGGGGGACTGGGCCACCCGGGCGGCGATGCCGTCGTTGCGTATACCGGACTTCTACATGTCGTCGGTGAGCCAGGCGCAGTAGCCGATTGCTCAGCGGCTGGGCGGGTTCTAACGTGTGAGCAATGGCGGCTCCGGTATCGGTTCGAAAAGATCAGCTGACGCAGTTGGTGGCCCTATCTCCGGGGTCCCCGGGGGACGCACGAATCACCGGGCTGGTGCGGCAGGTGTGCGCGCAGGCGTTGTCGCTGCCACGGTTGCCCGCCGAGGTCGAGGCGGCCGAACCCGAATCGGAGACAGAGGCAGTCGTCGCCGAGTTCTCCGAGCAATTCAGCATCGACGTCTCGACGATCACCGGCGAGCAGCGGTCCCGGCTGTGGAAGCAATTGGGGAACAATACTTTTAGTGTTGTGGTGCAGATGTATATCGCGGACTTCGTTCCGAGGATGCGGGCCGGGCTGGAGGCCTTGGGTGTTGGTGAGCAGTATCTGAGGTGGACGCAGGAGCCGATCTCGTGGGATCACGCCACCGAGCCTTCCGATTTGGTGTTCAACGACTTTCTGCCCGCGGTGGCACGGATGCGCGCGCTTGATCCCATCACCTCCGAGCTGGTTCGGTTGCGTGGCGCGGCTCAGCACAACTGCCGGCTGTGCAAGTCGTTGCGCGAAGGCACCGCTCTCGACGCCGGGGGTTCCGAGACTCTGTACAGCGACATCGAGCGCTACGAGACATCAAAGTTGCTCGACGAGCGCGCTAAAGCAGCGCTCCGCTATACGGATGCGTTAATTTGGACTCCCGCGCACCTCGTCGCCGACGTCGCCGCCGAGGTGCGCGCCCGTTTTTCTGAGGCGCAGGCCGTCGAGCTCACGTTTGACGTCATGCGAAATGCCAGCAACAAGGTCGCGGTGTCGCTGGGTGCCGACGCTGCCCGCGTCGAGCACGGCACCGAGCGTTACCTGCTCGACGCCGATGGTCAGACGGTATTCAACTAACGGCGGCGTGATTGTGCCACCCGGCAAAGCGCGTTAGCGGGCCACGGCTTAAGACGTAGGCGAGGCGTGTTTAGTAAACCCGAATCTTGTTTAGAGGCAATTCCAGCGCTCCGTGATGGTTTTGTTAATCACGCCTCGTATCTTGAATACATGAAACGCGCCTTGGTAGCGATTCTTGTGGCCGCTGCAGGCGGCTTAGGCGGCTGGTCAATGCGACTGCGCCGCACGTCGCGGTGGTCGCCACGACGTACGACTGCTGGGTATGCTTCCACCACCGCAGATAAGAAATTTTATCTAGCGCCGCAGTTCTTCATAGAAGCGTGGCCGCGGCTGAGTTTGCGGAGTTTGTCCGCTCGCCGGAATGAATCCAGAAAATCGCGTAAGGGCGATATTGAGGGCAGCTTCGATCAGGCGCGGCAACGGTTTCTTCATGGCGGCGGTCGCTGACTTTCTGAGTGCGGGTTACCAGCAGGGCGTCCTGTACAAGCAATCCCGGCTTTCGGCTGCGTGTACAGCTTTCGGTCATGTTTCATTCACTTTCTGAGGCCTCGGGGGCGTTAGGGTGCCGGTGCATGAGCACCCCTTCGCCCGGGCCTGGTTGGTGGCTGGCGTCAGACGGCAATTGGTATCCGCAGCGGTGGGAAACCACCTTCATCTATCAGACGCATGAATCCCTGCAAGCCGTGATAGACGAGGCAGCCCAACTGGCGAAGACCTACGGAGAGCAAGGGTGGGAGATCGTGGGCTCCTCGGTGCAACGCACTCAGGTCGCTCATCACTTCAAGGACTATGACAGAGGCGGAGATCATTACTTCGAATGGAGCATCGTCTGCACGCTGAAGCGGCCTCTCCCGCCTGGATAACGCGGTCGGGTCCCGCCGGAGAAACTGATCATTTGCCGTGGAAGCACGCCGGCATCGAGGGCTTGACGGGCCAGGGACCGCGGCACACCACAGCGTCACTTGCCATCTCGTTAGCGCTAGCGTGAAGGTCATGCAACGCATGCTCGTCCGACAACGGCCGCCATGACCCTTGAGCTCTACAGTCGTCTTCGAGCACGATGCGCGCGACGGTAGGTTGCTGAAGCCATAAAGTAGCAGCGACTCACCATAAGGGGCGGTAGCTCAGTTGGTTAGAGCCGCGGACTCATAATCCGTTGGTCGCGGGTTCGAGCCCCGCCCGCCCCACACGTTTTCGCTGATCATAGGCTCGCGGGAGCGCTGGGCAACAACCACCCGCCCCGGTTTACCGGCGTTTTACCGGCGAGCGGGCGGTACAGACGCGGGGCAATTGCGCCGACAGTGAACAACGGCAGCCGTCCCGGCACGGTCTGACGGTGGCCTAGTGGCCTAGTAGTCAGCGGCCCGGAATCTTTGCTGGAAGGTTCCCATACCGAGCAACATGGTGAGTTTGTTTGGTCGGCAGGCGAATTAGAACAACATTTGAGTTTCGTGACAAGCGAGCCAACCAGCGATGCCGACGCCGCGACCTACCACGTCGCGATTCTCGCTTACCGGTGTTGGCCGTAGCGGGGGCCAAGGCTGCCGGCGGGGAATAGGCTCGTGAGGCGGTTTAGTGCGGTCGCGACCCTTCCTAGCGTGGCGGCGTCGTCGTCGGTGATGGCGCGCCAAGGCTGCAGGCCGAGGGCGTCAGTGAGGTCTTCAACCTTGGTGCGGAGTGCGACGCCAACGTTGGTCAAGGCGCCGTCTGGAGTGAGGATGCCGCGTGTGCGCAGGCGGTCGACGGCCTCGTCCCATTGTGGGCGGGTCCACCCTCGCTGCCAGAGGGCGAACTCTTCGGCGAACCCGATACCGCTGGCGGTGTGGGTGATGTGTGCTTCGAGGCCGTTGAGGGCGAGGCTGGCTAGAGCGATGACGTGCCCGTCGCCGCGGTACTCCCGTAGCAAGGTGAACGCGTGCAGCAGCTGAGCGTAAGCCGGTTCGGGCCACGCTAGCTCGGCGTGCCCGGCGTACAGCGGACGTCCTTCGACGCTGGGGATAGATTCAGCTGCGCGACGCAGCACCCCGGCTGCGTGTGCGATCTCCGGCGAGTACGCCAACTCGGGACCCAACAGCGACGGCAGGCCTGAGTCGAGGACCTCCTGATGCAGTCGGCTCACCACATCCGGCTCGGCGACTTGCCACGCCGCCGGGATGTGGTCGGCCACGAGGTCGGGGTTGAAGTAGTAGAACGTTGCGATCACGACCTTCGCGCCGACCGCCCCCATTGGCGCGGCCCGCGTCGCGAAGTACGCCATTCGCGAGTCCATGCCCAGCGCGGTGAATCGGTCCTTAAAGCCAGGGGCGAAGTATTTGGCGGAGAAGAGCGGTTCGAAGGATCGACTCAGCCGTCCGGCGTCGTAGGCGTCCACGCTGTGGAGACGTTACATCCCATGACCGTCGATGAGTAGCGCAGTGTACGGCTGCGCACCGACATTCCCCGGCGCGCAGCCCGCGGCGGCCTAGGCGCGATCGCTCATACCGGCGTTTTACCGGCGACTGGGGGCGATTTGTAGCCATACCGGACCCATACCGGAACCGCACCGGCAACGGCATATTTTGCTGTCTAGCAGGCGCTATAGGGCAAAGCAGCTAATCATTTGTGCTGGACAGCGACGCGTTGGCTAGGGACTCATAATCCGTTGGTCGCGGGTTCGAGCCCCGCCCGCCCCACTTAAATTGTGTATGACCTCGGCTGATGCTTGACATTTCGGTTCCGGGTGATGCCTGACAGTGTTGGTACGAAGGCCGACTTGACCGCGGATACCGCTGTCGCGATCCGGTATCCGCGACGGCCTACTTCCTTGAAGTCGGGCTGACCGGAAGCTTCTGGGGGAATGCTTGATTCGAGCTGCGACCACCCGCAAACCCAGACGGTTCACCCGCAAGCCCGATACGGCTGCCCCGGTCGATGTTGGGACCGCGTCAGGCGGAACGAGCGCTCGGACCGCCATCTGCAGGCCCCAGTCGGGAAGAGCCGCCGGCGGCGGCCGATTTCGAGCGGCAACCGAGACGTTGCTGAGCGGTGCTGGGTTGGGCCGTCTTGGCGGCAGCCGGTCGAGCGACAAGGGACATCATGACCGAAAGCGCGTTTCTCAGAGGTCGAAGACCAGCAGCGTGCTTGAGGCAGTGGCCACCGTCGCACCTGAGGCGTCGGTGACGACGCCTTCGGTGAATGCCACCCGGGTGCCGGACTTGACGACGGTCCCGGTCGCGGCGAGCGGGCCACTGCTGAGCCGGACCGCCTTGAGGTAGTTGACCTTGATCTCCACCGAGGTGAAGCCCCTGCCCTGCGGCAGCGTGCTGTGCAGCGCACAGCCCAGAACGGCGTCCAGCAAGGTGCAGACGAGGCCGCCGTGAACGGCGCCGATGGGGTTGTACGCCGACTCGTCCGGGCGACAGCTGAACACGACACGACCCGGGTCAGCCGAGACGAGGTCGAACTGCATCAGCCTGGCGACGGGAGGGGGCGGGAGCGTGCCGTCGATCATCGCCCGCAGGTAGTCCAGGCCGGTCATCGACAGGCCCTTCGCGGTGCTGGGGCCGGGGTCGTGCCAGGTAACCGTACGCGAGCGTTCCGGTCCCCACCCCTCGCGGGCGGCGGTGTCGGTGAGTTCTGCGGTCACATCGTCTCCTTGATGTGCTGCTGGGTGTGGCGGTCGCGGTCACGATCGGGGTCATGGGCGCGGAGATTTCTGGTTGCCGATTCTTGGGCCGTCGTTTGATCGGATTGGCCGGCCCGGAGTCGGAACCGCATTCGTTTGTCGGCGCCGGGCCCTGGTGTGGGGACGAGTTGCCGACGGCCGACGCGCTGTCCGGTTTCGGTCGCGATCATGGCGAGTTCGACCGGGCTGCCGCTTTGTGAGTCGAAGACTTCCAGCGGGGGACCGATCGTGCCGTGCAGTTGCCAGCGATCACCCCATTCACGCAGCGCGGCAAGGACCGTCAGCAAGTCGCGGCCCATCTCGGTGAGCTCGTAGCCTGTCGCCGACGGTGCATGGTGCTTGACGATGACCTTGGAGGCCTGCAATCGGCGTAGCCGATCGGCGAGGGTCTGAGGCGGAATGCCCGACGATGCCTGCAGCTCGTCGAAACGCGACAGCCCGAACATCAGATCGCGGATGATGAGCAAAGACCACCGATCACCGACCTGCTCGAGTGCCCCGGCGATCGAGCACTTCATGTCGGCGAATGATCGAGTGCGCATCCTGACTCCGTCCTTGCACTGGTGAGCGTGAGCAAGCTCACTGCCGCCGTGGTACCACGGCCCACCTTACTATGATAATCATAGTTGAGTTGGTTCCGCATCGTTTCTCGCTGAAAGGTCCTCGCCATGCCGCGCCCCCAAAATCTCGGACTTGTGTCGCACTCCATTCCCGCGGCCGATTGGCTGAAGGTCATCGACGTCGTCAATCGGCTCAACATGGCGTTTGACTATTGGGACGTGGAGGCGATCCTCGAGGTGGTGACCGAGGACTACACCGGCGAGCATCCGCACGGGCTGATCCGGGGCCGTGACGAGCTCCGCGCGTTCCTCGACGCCTACCGACCTCTCACCGACGGGGTGCGGCGCAGCCACACCAACCACGTGGTCGACGCCAACGATGACGGCACGTTGACGGTGACGAGTCACATCATCCTGTTGCGCGTCGCCGCCGCGGGCGAGGGCCGCGCGATGGGTTGGCGGGATGTCGCGGCCCCCGGCGACGGACTGCCGGCAGTCTTCGTGCACTCTCTGGTGACTGACCGGCTGCGAAACGATCCGGAGTTCGGCTGGCGGATCTGTGCCCGGATCGTTGAGGACACCACAGCGAACACAGCGCTGAGCCCGGTGTCGCGTCCAGGCTCCGCGCAGGCCCGCCACGACGCGTAGGAACACTCGGCAAGAAGGCGATCGCAATGTCGTGACTAGCCGCGCCATCGAGATCATCCGCAAGCAGCGAACATGCGAGTTCAACACCCCGCCCTAGCGATCGCCCCCATGGCCCGCCAACGAGCGATGCCACGCCGCTGCGCCGTGCCAGGATGTCGACCATGACGGTGGTTCTGGTGCACGGCAA
>DASXMA010000450.1:0-1949 GCA_036495965.1 Mycobacterium sp. | reverse complement strand
GATCGCTGCATCCGCGTGTTCGCCGAGCTCCATCGCGCGGAAGGTGTCGTCCATTGGCGGGCCGACGATCTGGGCGGCCAGGTCGCCCTCGGGCACCGCGGCACCGATGTGGCTGAGCGCATGCAGGAAGCTGGCCACGATACCCTCCGCGGAGTCGGTGAGGGTGCCGTCGAGATCGAAGATCACCAGCTGTGGCGCCGGGCAATCGGCTGAAACTGTGCCTGTCACGTCACCATTGTCCTAGATGGGCATGCCCTGGTGTCATGGTGTTCCTGCCACGCTCCTGCTGCGGCGCACTAGTGTTTCACTGATGGCGAGTCTGGATCCGAGCCCGCCTGCCGCGGAGCGTTACCACGGTGATCAGGCCGTCGCGCCGGGGATGCTGGATTTCGCCGTCAATGTTCGTCATGCGCAACCGCCGGAATGGCTGGTACGGCGGCTGGCGGCGCGGCTGCCGGATCTGGCGCGCTACCCGAGCATCAAGGACGTGCAGCGCGCGCAAGACGCCGTCGCCGAGCGGCATGGCCGGGCTCGCGATGAGGTGCTGCCGCTGGCCGGGGCGGCAGAAGGGTTCGCGTTGATGCCCAACCTGCGTCCAGCGCGGGCGGTGATCGTCGCGCCCTCGTTCACCGAGCCGGCTGTGGCACTGATCGCGGCCGGAGTGCCGGTGCACCACGTTGTGCTCGAGCCGCCGTTCGGCCTGGATGGTGCTTTAGAAGATGCCACCGTGCCCGACGACGCCGACCTGGTGGTGGTGGGCAATCCGACCAACCCCACGTCGGTGCTGCACAGCCGTGAGCAGCTGCTGGCATTGCGTCGGCCCGGGCGGATTCTGGTGGTCGACGAGGCGTTCGCCGATTCGGTTCCCGGCGAGCCGGAGTCGCTGGCCGGCGACTCACTGCCCGATGTGGTGGTGCTGCGCAGTCTGACCAAATCCTGGGCGCTGGCCGGTTTGCGGGTGGGATACGCCCTCGGGCCGCCAGAGGTGTTGGCGCGGCTGACCGCTCAGCGTGCGCACTGGCCGGTGGGCACGCTGCAACTTACCGCTATCGCGGCCTGTTGTGCCGCCGAAGCGGTCGCTGACGCGGCAGCCGATGCGGTGCGGCTGGCGCAGCTGCGCGCGCAGATGGTGGCCGGTCTGACATCGGTGGGCGCCGACGTGGTCGACGGACGGGCTCCGTTCGTGCTGTTCCGCAGGCCGGATGCCGTTCAGCTACGAAATAGCTTGCAGGACAAGGGGATTGCCATCAGACGCTGTGATACGTTCGTCGGCTTGGACGAGCGGTATTTGCGGGCAGCCGTGCGCGGGGAATGGCCGCTGCTGGTCCAAGCCATCTCAGAAACGCTCGAACACACGAACAATCGGGGGCACCGGTGAGTGTGCGGCTGGCCGACGTCATCGAGGTGCTGGATGAGGCCTACCCGCCGCGGCTTGCTCAGTCGTGGGATTCGGTCGGCCTGGTCTGTGGCGACCCCGGCGATGTGCTGGACTCGGTGACCGTTGCCATCGATGCCACCCCGGCAGTCGTCGACGAACTTCCCGACGCCGGCCTGCTGCTGGCCCATCATCCGCTGCTATTGCGCGGGGTCGATACGGTCGCGGCCAGCACCCCGAAGGGTGCGCTGGTGCACCGGCTGATCAGGACCGGGCGTTCGCTGTTCACCGCACACACCAATGCCGACTCGGCGTCACCGGGTGTGTCCGACGCGCTGGCCCGGGCCCTTGGTCTCGCCGTCGACGGCGTGCTCGAGCCGCTGTCTGGTGCGGCCGATCTCGACAAGTGGGTCGTCTATGTGCCGCGGGAGAACGCAGAAGCGGTGCAGGCGGCCGTGTTTGACGCCGGCGCCGGCCACATCGGCGACTATTCGCACTGCAGCTGGAGCGTCAGCGGTATCGGGCAGTTCCTGCCGCACGACGGGGCGACGCCCGCGGTGGGCAGCGTAGGCAC
>DASXMA010000449.1:0-10859 GCA_036495965.1 Mycobacterium sp. | reverse complement strand
GTACAGCCGGATCATCGACGGACTGATGCGCCGCAGCGCGTAGCCGATTCTGGACTCGGCAGCGATCGGTAACACGGCCGGCCCGCTCCTGACGGCCTTGACGATCGCCTTGGCGGTGGCTTCGGGTGTGTAGTTGCGCCGCCGGTACACCGCATCAGCCCTCTCGCGGGCGCGCGCCTGCTGTTCGGCCGACATGCCTGCGTAGACGGTGCTTTTGGCGATGTTGGTGTTGACGAATCCCGGGCATACCGCCGTTACGGTTATGCCCTCGTCGGCGAGGTCGGCCCGCAACGATTCGCTGAACCCCAGCACCGCCGCCTTGGTAGTGCTATAGGCGACCATGGATTTCGACGGTAGGTAGGCCGCCGCCGACGCCACATTGATGATCGTTCCGCCCTCGCCACGCTCCACCATCTGGGCGCCGAACGCCCTACTGCCAGAGATGACGCCGCGGACATTGACCCCCATGATGTCTTCCCAGTTCGCTGAAGTCGTCTCCAAGAACCGGCCGGCCATCCCGATGCCCGCGTTGTTCACCAGGATGTCGACCACGCCATGCTCGTTGAAGACTTGTGCGGCAAGGTCATTCATCGCGGATTCATCGCTGACATCGGCCTGGTACACCGCGGCCTCGGCGCACGCCGCCCGAACGGCATCCGCACTTTCGTTGGCCGCGGCGAGATCGCGATCGACAATCACCACCTTGCTGGCGCCACGCCGGGCCAGTTCCACCGCGGTGGCTTTGCCGATGCCGACGCCCGCCCCGGTGACAAGAGCGAGCTTGCCTTGCACCTCGCGCGGACCGCCGCGCACGACCGACGTCCGTCCCGAGGCCGCGCCGCCGACGTTGCGATCGACCCACTCGCCGGTCAGCCGGGCGATGACCTCGGGGCGCGAGGTCACCACCCAATGCCCGCCTTCGATCGAAATCACCCGGCCACCAGCGGGAATTGCGCCGGTGAACCGCTGCAATGCGGGCGTCACGAAGATGTCCCTGCGCGGCACCAGCACCTGTACCGCAACAGTGGTCTTCGGCAGCTGCGGCCCCGGCGCCAAGAACGGCGCGGGCATGTTCTCCCGATACAGGTTGAGCCCGTTGACATAGTCGGCAATTGACCGCGGCGCTTTGCGGCGTTGGCTGCGAGTGCTCGACCGACCTATATGTTCAAGAGCTTCAACGACTTTCACACCCAGCCCGCAGCGATACGCCAACTCCGGCACACCGGGGCACAGGAAGAAACCGATGTACCCGGAAGACACCAACTGCCTGGCGACCTGGGCCAGCGTCCGCGGCGTGCGCCCCGACCGCAGGAAGGCGCCCGCGTACTGCAAGTGCGGACCCGAGATCGACGTGAACGAGGCGACCTTGCCCATCACCGAATCGTCGGTGACTGCGGCCCAGGCCTGAATCGAGCCCCAGTCGTGGGCCAGCAGATGGACCTGCTCGACCCCCAGGCTGCCGATCACGGCACCGATATCGGACACCAGCTGACGAAACGCGTACCCGGATCGGTTTGCCGGACGGGACGATTCGCCGGCTCCGCGCACATCGTAGGCGACGACATTGTATCGGCCCTGGTAGCGCTCGCAGAACTGCTCGGCCACTGCATCCCACACGTGATGGTTGTCGGGATAGCCGTGAATGGCCAGAATGGTCGGGCGCGCCGTGTCGATCTCGGTGTACCTGTGTACTGCCAGGTTGACACCGTCGGACGCGGTAATGCCGGAAGTCACGGTCATCGATCAGTGAGACGCACGGGCGGCAGGTGAGACGGCCAGGTAGTCGACCGCGAGCCCCAACCCGCCCAGCTGCGACGGATGAAATCCCGGCCGGTAGTAGTCAGCAACCACCCGAATGAATCGCATGGGCCCCGGTACCAGGCCGCGGCGTGCCGCGTGGAAGTAATCGCGCCAGCGCGGCTTTGCCCCCGGCGGCAGCTGCGGATCCACCGAGTACATGAACCGCACTCCGCGAATCCACAACCACAGGATCGCTGGCGTGACCACCAGCTGCGCGCGCACCTGCCGCCAATACCCGGCGCGCAGATGCTTCATGGTGTCGAAGGCCACCGCCTTGTGCTCGACTTCTTCTGCGCCGTGCCACCGGAGCATGTCCAACATCGTTCGATCGGTACCGATGGCATCGTGTGCCGGGGCGTTCAGAATCCACTCACCCAAAATCGCGGTGTAGTGCTCGATTGCCGATACGAAAGAGACCTGCTCCAGCAACCAGCTGTGCTGTCGTCGCAAGCTCCGCCGGGGCCGATCGCCCAGCAGCCTCTCGAACAGCCACTTGATCTGGTCGGTGTAGGGCGTCACGTCCACGCCCTGGGCGGCGAAGTGGTCGAGCACTCCGGAGTGCGCTTGGGAATGCACGGACTCCTGGCCGATGAATCCCTGCACATCCAGCCGCAGCTGATCATCTTTGATCAACGGCAACGTCTTCTTGAACAGCTCGACGAAAAACTCCTCGCCCGCGGGCAACAGCAGGTGCAAAACGTTGAGGACGTGGGTGGCAAACGGCTCGTCGGGCACATAGTGAAGCGGCAGCTTCGCCCAGTCGAACTGGACATCGCGTGCCTCGAGGACGAGACGCTCGTGGTCGAGAGATGCGTCGTGCAGACCCGCTGCCTGGTCGTCGATGGTGAACATCCTGACCCCCTTGCGTTAGCACCGATGGATCCAATGTCTCCCCGGTGGACATCACGCACCGGCAAGTATAGGTATGCGGCCCAGATATACGAAACCGCCGGTACCGGGTTTGGCCCGGAGCTGTCCGGAGTTGTCCTCAGCAGGCAATCGTGCGCCGGCGCAGGTCGTACTGGTCGTGATCGGGGTTTGCCAGCATCGAGCGGTGTTCGGCCGGTGTGAGGGGCCACACCTCGGGCACACCGTCCTTATTGAGGTACCAGCTGTTACAGCCAGTGGTCCATACCGTGTCGGGCATCGCGGCACGCAGCTTCGCGTTGAAACGCTCAGTCGCCGAGGCCGTCGGCTCCACCGTGTCGAATTCGTGGTGGCGCCAACGCTCGATCCACCGCAGGATGTGGTCGGCCTGTGACTCGGCCACGGTCGTGAGCGCCAGGTTTCCCACCGGACTGTGCGGCCCGAGCATCATGAAGAAGTTAGGGAAGCCCGACAGCGCGACGGTTTGGTAAGCCCGCGGTCCGTCACGCCAGACGTCGTTGGCACAGATCCCGTCCCGACCGATCAGCTCCATCGGCCGGAAGAACGCGTGGGTGTCGAATCCGGTGGCCAGCACGATGATGTCGGTCTCGTGCAAGACGCCGTCGTCGGTGACGATGCCCCGCCGTTCCACGTGATCGATACCGGCGGTGACCAGCTCGACATCATCGCGCTGCATCGCCCGGTAGAAGCCATTCGACATCACCAGTCGCTTGCACGCCGGCGTGTAATCGGGAGTCAGTGCCCGGCGCAACTCGGGATCACGCACCTCCCAAAGGCTGGCTCGGCAGAACGCTGCCATGATCTTTCGCCGCAAGCCTGGCTTGGTCAGTCCCACCGAGAAGAAGTCGTATCCGAGGCTATATGCCCGGTACGCCAACCAATCAAGCCATGGGACCCTCTGGCGGGTGATGCCGGTGAACCTGCTGTAGCGGGGATTGGCCAGCCGGAGCACCCATTGCGCGGTGCGTTGGAACATCAACAGCTTGTCCGCCACGCCGGCCAGGCCACAGATGAGTTGGACGCCGGTGGATCCGTTGCCGATCACCGCAATTCGGCGCCCCTGCAACGCAACTTCGTGATCCCAGCGTGCCGAATGGAAAACATTGCCGCCGAAGTCATCCAAACCGGCGATCGACGGCATTCGGGGGTGATGCAGCACGCCGGTGGCGGAGATCAGGAAGTCCACCGTCGACTCGGATCCGGCGTCCGTGCGCAGTACCCAGCGGCCGTTGTCGAATCGGGCGCTGACGATTTCGGTGCCGAACTGGATACGGTCCCGCAGCGCGAATCGGTCGGCGATGCCACAGAAGTACGCCTGGATTTCGCCGCCTGGCGAGAATAGGTGCGACCAGTTGGGATTGCGGGCGAACGAGTACTGGTAGACCCGTGAGGGGATGTCGCAGACCAGACCGGGATAGGTGTTCTCGCGCCAGGTGCCACCCACCTCGTCGGCTTTCTCGTAGATGGTGACATCGTTAATGCCGCTGTGCAGCAACGCAATTGCAACGCACAGCCCGGACATGCCCGCTCCGACGACGGCCACGGCGGGATCGCGTCTCGTCATCGGCAGTACCGCCCTCTCTGGCTACCCGGCCTCGGCGAGCCGCGTGAGGCGTTGCAGGGTGCACTGCGTGCTCCAGTGCTTGCTGCCGTTTTGGTTGTGGCCGGCGAACACCGCTCCCTGGCGCACCGCATCGCCCTTACGCCACTCCGTGGCGACCGCCTCCTCGGCCGGCGATGCCAGTGTCGGCAGGTCGGTGACGAGCCATAGACCACGTCGGGGCGGGCGTCGATCTGAACGGTGGCCGAGACGCACGGGTCACTCATCCGTGGATCATAACCACAGCAAACCCGGACTTAAATAGGCGCCGCCCCGCGCAGATGCTCGAAGATCAGTGATGTCTGGGTGCCGGCGACATCGGCATCGGCGTTGAGGTTGTCGACCACGAACGCGCGCAGGTCCTCGGTGTCGCGGGCGGCGACGTGCAGCAGGAAATCGTCTGCGCCGGCGAGGAAATAAACGTCCATCACCTGACGCCTGCGGCGGACCTGCTGAATGAAGCTGCGGATCTTCCCGCGCGCGTTGGACTGCAGGCTGACCGAGATCATGGCCTGCAGTGGCATTCCCGCCGCGACCGGATCGATGTCGGTGTAAAAACCACGGATGACGCCGGCGTCCACCAACCGCCGGACCCGGCCATGACACGTCGAGGGTGCGATCCCGATCGCCTCGGCGAGCGCGTTGTTGGTGACCCGAGCATCGGCATGCAGCAAACTCAGGATTCTGCGGTCCACACCATCGAGATCAGCGGGCCGAACATCCTTCGGTGAGCCACCTGGCGAGCCCACGGGTTCCGTTGACTTATCGGCCATATAAGCACCCTACAGAATTATCATCAGCATGTTTGAAGCTGCTCCGAACTTTCTTCACACTTGAGTCATAGCTCAAGAACCTCGTGCCGGGGAGGCGAACATGCGAGTCGGCATTGTGACCGAGACCAAGAACAACGAGTTCAGGGTGGCCATCACCCCGTCCGGCGTCGTCGAACTGACGCGCCGTGGCCACGAGGTGCTCGTTCAGGCAGGTGCCGGAGACGGCTCGGCAATCGCCGACGCGGATTTCAAGGCGGCCGGCGCCCAACTGATCAGCACCGCCGAAGAAGTGTGGTGCGACGCCGATCTGCTGCTCAAGGTCAAAGAACCGATGCCGGATGAGTTCGGCTACCTGCGGCACGGCCAGATCTTGTTCACGTTTTTACATTTGGCCGCATCGCGCGCCTGCACCGATGCGTTGTTATCGTCCGGCGCAACCTCAATCGCATATGAGACCGTCCAAACCGCCGACGACGCACTGCCACTGCTGGCGCCGATGAGCGAGGTCGCCGGTCGGCTTTCCGCCCAGGTCGGGGCATATCACCTGATGCGGACCCACGGCGGACGCGGCGTGCTGATGGGTGGGGTGCCCGGCGTCGAACCTGCCGACGTCGTGGTGATCGGCGGCGGCACCGCAGGCTACAACGCCGCCCGGGTGGCTAGCGGCATGGGCGCGGTCGTCACGGTCTTCGACGTCAACATCAACAGACTTCGGCAGCTCGACGCGGAGTTCGGCGTCGCAGTCCGCACCCGCTACTCGTCGGCCTACGAGCTCGAAGGTGCCGTCAAGGCTGCCGACCTGCTGATCGGAGCCGTCCTGGTGCCGGGCCGCAAAGCGCCCAAGCTGATCTCGAGTTCGCTTGTCGCACATATGAAGCCGGGTGCCGTGTTGGTGGACATCGCCATCGACCAGGGTGGCTGCTTCGAAGATTCGCGGCCGACCACCCACGATTGTCCGACGTTCGCCGTGCACGACACGCTGTTCTACTGTGTGGCTAACATGCCCAGCGCGGTACCGAAGTCTTCGACTTTCGCGCTGACCAACGCCACGATGCCGTATGTGCTCAAGCTCGCCGACCGCGGCTGGAAGGGGGCATGCCGCTCGGATCCTGCTCTGGCAAAAGGACTTTCGACACATGATGGCGCGCTGTTGTCCGAACAGGTTGCCGCCGATCTGGATCTGCAGTTCACCGAACCGGCGAGCGTGTTGGGCTGACGCTCCGTCCGGCCCGAGGGCAGCGGGTCGCTAACCGGACGCGAGACTGGCGACGATGTCGGCCGCCGCCCCAGAGCGTGCCTCCTGGAACGCCGTTCCCGCCCAGAGGTTTATCCCGTTCGGGTCCTCGCGCTCGGCCGCCGCCGCCCGTATTGGCGCCGTCATATGGTTGACCTCCGGATAGCCCAGCGGCGCAACACGATCAAGCAGGCGGATGAACTCATTCTCCAAACTCCGCGCATACCGGCCGGAGAACGCGCGCGTGATGGTGGTGGCGGTGAAGAGAGGATGCTTCAGGGCAGAGCGGTGTGCGGCGTTGGTGCCGGCCTCGTCGCTGAGCAGCAGCGCGGTGCCGACCTGCGCGGCCACCGCTCCCCTGTTCAGGACCGCGGCGACATCCTCGGCGGTGCCCAGCCCACCCGCCGCGATGAGCGGGACATCGTGGGCCTTGCGAATCCGGGCGAGCAGCTCGTGCAGCGACTCGGTATTTGGCTCCATGTCCGGCGCGAACGTGCCGCGGTGCCCGCCGGCCCCCGGGCCCTGGACCACCAGGCTGTCGGCGCCCGCGGCGAGCGCCACGCCCGCCTCGTAGGCCGACGTCACCGTGACCATCACCAACAATCCCAAAGCGCCGAGCCGCCGAATGACATCAGGCGCCGGCACACCGAAGGTGAAGGACACTAGCTCCGGGCGTAAATCGGCCACCACCTCGAGCTTGCGCTCCCAGTGGTCGTCGTCCCCGAGTTGGGGGTAACCGACCTCGACGTTGTAACTATCGGCGACCTCGTCAAGTTCATCGGCGTAGTACTCGAGCTGGACCCAGTCGGCGACGCTGGGTTGGGGCACAAACAGGTTGACGCCGAGCGGGCCGGTGGTGGCGGCGCGCGCCGCGGCGATGTCGTCGGCGAACTGCTCCGCGCTGAGGTACCCGGCGGGGATGAAGCCGAGTCCACCCGCGTTGGTCACCGCCGCGGCCAACGCTGGGGTGCCCGGGCCCCCGGCCATCGGCGCACCCACGATGGGCACCATGATGTCCCAAAAGCCCAGTACCCTCTGGCCAACCAGCACCATTCGATTAATCTACCATCGCCCGAAGTTGTTGGGGCAGTGATCGTTTCGAGGCATACGGACCCAGAACCGCGGCACCGTACCGCTTGCGCAGCAGCCGCTGGGCCACCGCGTTGACCTCCTCAACGGTAACCTCGCCGATTTGCCGCAAGGTGTGCTCGATGCTGCGGTGTTTGCCGTAGTTCAATTCGCTGCGGCCGATCCGGCTCATCCGGGAGCCGGAATCCTCCAGGCCAAGGACGATCCCGCCGCGCAACGAGCCCTTGGCGATGCGGCATTCCGCTTCGGTGATGCCGTCGCGTGCCACCGATTCCAGCACTTCGCTAGTCACCCGCATGACCTCGGCGAAACGCTCAGGCAAACACGCGGCATACACCGACAGCGCACCACTGTCGGCGAAGATGTCCAGCGCCGAGTAGACCGAGTAGGCCAGCCCGCGTAATTCACGAACCTCTTGGAACAGCCTTGAGCTCAGGCCGCCGCCCAGCGCGGTGTGCAGCACCGATAGCGCCCAGCGATGCTCCCAACTCCGCCCGGGCGTGCGTGCGCCCAAGGACACGTGGGTCTGCTCGGCGTCCCGGTGGCCCATCATCAATCCGGGGCTCCCGTTCACGCGTCCCGCTCCCTTGCGCGGCGCAAGGGGGTGGCGCCCGCGCACCAAACGCGACCCGAAGTGCTCCCGCACCAGCTCGATTACCTCGTCGTGGTCAACATTGCCGGCCACGGCGACAACCATCCGTTCCGGCGTATAGCGCCGCACATGGAACGAGTGCAGTTGGGCCCGTGACATCGCCGACACCGATTGCGCGGTGCCGATCACCGGCCGGCCCACCGGGTGGTCACCGAACAGCGCCGCCAGGAACATGTCGCCCAGCGCGTCCTCCGGGTCGTCGTCGCGCATCGCGATCTCCTCGAGGACGACGTCGCGTTCGAGCTCGACATCGTCGGCCGCGCAACGACCGTTGAGTACCACGTCGGCGACCAGGTCGACGGCCAGCTCCAGATCGCTGTCCAGCACGTGTGCGTAGTAGCAGGTGTGCTCTTTGGCGGTGAACGCGTTCAGCTCCCCGCCGACCGCGTCCATCGCCTGCGCGATGTCGACGGCATTGCGGGTCGGGGTCGACTTGAACAGCAGATGCTCCAGGAAATGCGCCGCCCCGGCCACGCTGGCACCCTCATCCCGCGACCCGACACCAACCCAGACACCGACCGATGCGGAACGCACCGCGGGCAGGTACTCGGTGACTACCCGCAAGCCGCCCGGCAGTGTAGTGCGGCGCAGCCGGTGTTCAGGTGTGGCTTCGGCGGTCTGTTTGCCCCGCCGCAGGGCGCCCGTACGACCGGAGCGAGTCCGGGTCGCTACGTCAGCTGCTGGCCGTCGCGGCATCGGCTGGCGCGGCTGCCGGGGAATCGGGGGCCGAGGCTGCGCTGTCTTCTTCGGCCACCAGGACCAACGAAACCTTGCCGCGTTTGTCGATATCGGCGATCTCTACCCGCAACTTGTCGCCGACGTTGACGACGTCCTCGACCTTCGCGATCCGTTTGCCCCTGCCGAGCTTGGAGATGTGCACCAGGCCGTCACGCCCGGGCAGCAGCGACACGAATGCACCGAAATCCGTTGTCTTGACCACGGTTCCGAGGAACCGCTCACCCACCGTCGGTAGCTGCGGGTTGGCGATGGCGTTGATCTTGTCGATCGCCGCCTGCGCCGAGGGGCCGTCGGTGGCGCCGACGAACACGGTGCCGTCGTCCTCGATGGAGATCTGCGCGCCCGTTTCTTCCGTGATGGCGTTGATGACCTTGCCCTTGGGGCCGATGACCTCACCGATCTTGTCCACCGGGACCTTGATGGTGGTGACCCGCGGCGCATACGGGCTCATCTCGTCGGGTGCGTCGATGGCCTCGGCCATGACTTCGAGGATGGTCAGCCGGGCGTCCTTGGCCTGCGCGAGCGCACCCGCGAGCACCTTCGACGGGATCCCGTCGAGCTTGGTGTCCAGCTGCAGCGCGGTGACGAAGTCCTTGGTGCCGGCACACTTGAAGTCCATGTCGCCGAACGCGTCCTCGGCACCGAGGATGTCAGTCAGCGTGACGAAGCGACGCTCGGTCGATTTTCCGCCGTCAACCGCCTCAATTTCTATGTCGTCGGAGACCAGCCCCATCGCGATACCGGCCACCGGTGCCTTCAGCGGCACACCCGCGTTGAGCAGCGCCAGCGTGGACGCGCAGACGGATCCCATCGACGTCGAACCGTTGGAGCCCAGCGCTTCGGACACCTGACGGATGGCGTAGGGGAATTCTTCGACGCTGGGCAGCACCGGAATCAAGGCCCGCTCGGCGAGCGCGCCATGCCCGATCTCACGCCGCTTCGGTGAACCGACCCGGCCCGTTTCGCCGGTGGAGAACGGCGGGAAGTTGTAGTGATGCATATACCGCTTGGAGGTTTCCGGCCCCAGCGAGTCGATCTGCTGGGCCATCTTGACCATGTCCAGGGTGGTCACACCCAGGATCTGGGTCTCGCCCCGCTCGAACAGCGCGCTGCCGTGCGCCCGCGGCACCACGGCGACCTCGGCCGACAAGGCGCGGATATCGGTGATGCCGCGGCCGTCGATGCGGAAGTGGTCGGTCAGGATGCGCTGGCGGACCAGCTTCTTGGTCAGCGAGCGGAACGCGGCGCTGACCTCCTTTTCACGACCCTCGTAGGTCTCGGCGAGCCGCGCCAGCACCTCGGCCTTGAGCTCGTCGGTGCGCTGGTCGCGCTCGGCCTTGCCGCCGATGGTCAGCGCGGCGGCCAGCTCGTCGGTGGCCACCGAGGACACCGAGTAATACACATCGTCGCCGTAGTCGGGGAACACCGGGTACTCACCGGTGGGTTTGGCGGCCGCGTCGGCCAGCTCCTGCTGTGCGGCGCACAGCGCGGCGATGAACGGCTTGGCCGCCTCCAGGCCTTCAGCGACAACGCTTTCCGTCGGCGCCTGCGCGCCGCCCTCGACGAGGGCGATGACGTTCTCGGTGGCTTCGGCTTCGACCATCATGATGGCCACGTCGGGCTTGCCGTCCGCGCTGGTGCCGACAATCCGGCCGGCCACCACCATGTCGAACACAGCCCTCTCGAGCTGATCGACGGTGGGGAAGGCAACCCAGGTGCCGTCGATCAACGCCACCCGCACACCCCCGATGGGGCCGGAGAACGGCAGACCGCTCAGCTGGGTGGAGGCCGAGGCGGCGTTGATCGCCAGCACGTCGTACAGATCGTTGGGATCCAGACTCAGGATCGTCACCACGACCTGGATCTCGTTGCGCAGCCCGCCGACGAACGACGGGCGCAGCGGGCGGTCGATGAGCCGGCAGGTCAGGATCGCGTCGGTGGAGGGCCGGCCCTCACGACGGAAGAACGAGCCGGGGATACTCCCCGCCGCGTACATCCGCTCCTCGACGTCGACCGTCAGCGGGAAGAAGTCGAAATGCTCCTTGGGAGCCTTGCTGGCGGTCGTCGCCGACAGCAGCATGTTTT
>DASXMA010000448.1:0-5339 GCA_036495965.1 Mycobacterium sp. | reverse complement strand
TGACGCAGGCCATCCCGCCCTGATTGCTGATCGAGTCGACGATGACGTCGAGGTAGTCGCGCCAGTCCTGTTCGGCGGTGATCAAGATCTTCGATCGTCCCGGCCCGTTGGGAAACACCGTTGGGTCGTTGGCGTATTTGTCGACGACGTCTTGGCCGCCGTAGACCATGGCCAGGTCGGCGGCGCGGATGATCTCGTCGGCGCCGGCGTAGTCGGTGGGCAGATATACCACGTCTTCGGGCCGGAAACCGGCCTGACGCAAAGCGTGGATCAGCCGGTGCGCGGTGAGCGGTTCGCGCCGCGAGGGGCGGACCGCCACCCGGTAGCCCAAAGCGAGGGCCTGTGGCCATAGACCGTGAATGCCCGGGGCGTTTCCGGACGCGTGCACGGCGAATACCTCACCGCGCCGAGCCCACACGGCGCCTCCGAACAGGGTGCGCTCCTCGCGCCAGTCAAACGCCGCACCGAACGGCCGCGCCGGCCACACCGAATCGAACGCCGTGGTCAGCGCGTCGGCAACCCCGCGAATTTGGGCCCGCGCCACACTGATCGGCAGCCCGGACACCCGGCTGGCCAGTTCAACGTAGTGATCGAAGCCCAGTCCGGTGATCACCGAATCGACGAAGATGGTGGCGGCTTTGCGAAGCGCAGCCTCGCGCTGCTTCACCGGCAGTGGCCGCAGTTCGCGTTGCGCGCTGATCGTGCGCGAAACATACAGCGCAGGAACCATGCTCAGCTCAGCGACGGCCACACCGGCGGTGTCGGTGATCACGTCGCGGGTACGGGTCCGGTAGGCGCCGCCGGGTCCCAGCGCGTCGAGGACCACCGGATCTTGTGTCCTGCTCCGGGATTGCGTCAGCGTCATGATCAGTACACTCCTTCGATGACGGTCTCTCCGCCGAATGTCTCGACCGGCTTCACTTCACTGACCGAATCACCTAGTTGACCGTCGGGGCCGAGAACACGGACGGCGGTGTCGCGTTCGAGGTTGTTGGGCAAAAACATGGCCTTGCTGATGTGGTTCATCACGACCTGCCCGCGCTCGCCATAGGACACCGGCCGCCCGGACTCGGGATCGATGACCGAGAACGTGATGTAGGGACTGTAGGCATCGTGAATATCGGGGTCATCCTTAGAAATCGCGTCACGAGTGCGCGCGGTGCCCAGGATCATCGTGCTGCCGTACATGTTGTCCAACTGGATATTTGGGAAGATATCCCGCAGTATGTCGCGGGTGTCGGCGTCCAGGTGCGCACCACCCAGCTGGATGCGCGCCACCTTGTCGTTGATGACATCAACGAGGTCGTCGTGGTGGGCGATGGCCTGCAACAGGGGCGGGGTCGTGGTGAGCAGCGCAATGTCCTGGGTGCGCAGGATGAACCCGGCCTGCTCGACGACATGTTTGACGTAGGCGGCGGCCTCGTCGCCGGCGCCGCGGGCGACCAGCTTCTTGACCCACCGCGGATCCAGATCGATGTAGAACAACACCGAGTTCCGCTGGGCCGCCACGTCTTTCTGGATTTGCCCGAACATATGCGGGCCGGTCGGACCCACGAACAGTGACCCGCCATCACGAAGAGCCGGCTGGTCGAGGTCGGCGACCAGCAACTTGGTTAGCTGTTCGGCCCAGTCGGGCAAGACGATCACCCGTTTGGGCGCACCCGTAGTGCCGCCACTTTCATAAATCGTCGGTGACGGCGGTGTAGGGCCATAGCCGGCCGGCACCATCTCGCGAACCGACACGTGACGCAACTCATCGACGATGTTCGGGAACAGCGCCAGATCCTCGAAAGTCTTGACGTCAGTGAGCGGATCGAAGTCAAGCGTCTTGGCGCGCTCAAGCCAGTACGGCGACCCCGTCTGCGGACTGAAGTGCCACCTGACGGCTTGCTGTAGGTAGGCTTGCTGGTCGTCAATGAGTGCAGTCCTCGGCAGATCGATCAGCGAAAAGTCGGCGGTAATCATCATGGTTCTTCCTCGATATCGATTAGCGTGTAACGGTTTTCGGTAGTTGCGCGCCATCCGGCGTGGGCGCTGGCGGCGGGCTTCAGTGTGTGTGCTGGGCTGTGAGGATGTCTGCGGCGCGCTCGCCGATGATCACGCAGGGGGCCATGGTGTTGCCGGTGGTCACCCGGGGCATGATCGACCCGTCGGCGATGCGAAGGCGCTCGACGCCATAGACTTTCAGCTCGCCGTCGACAACCGACATGTCGTCTCGGCCCATCTTGGCGGTGCAGGTTTGGTGCCAGTAACTCGAGGCGGCATCGCGGACGAAGTCCTCAAGCTCGGCACCTGTCAACTTGCCGGGCATGACTTCGCGCTTGGCGAAAGGCCGCAGTGCGGCGGAGTTGCCGATCTCGCGGCACAGTTCCACACCGGCGATCGCGGCCGTCAAATCGTCGTGGTGAGCCAGCGTGTTGGCCTCAATCTGCACTGGGTCTAGCGGATCGGGGCCGGTCAGGCGGACGCGGCCGCGGCTTTTGGGCCGTACCACCCCAGCGCACCATGTCCAGCCGAACTCAGGTAGATCAAATCGGGCCGCGGTCTCTGCGCTCGACAGCGGAGATTCAACCAGGCAGGCCTGCAAATCCGGGGTGTCCAACGCCGGGTCGCTCTTCGAGAAAACGGTCGCCTCAGCCCCATTGTTGCGGGGCGGCAGCGGTTGTTGATACGCCCAGACGCAGTCGAGACGGGGATGGTCCTGCAGGTTTCGACCCACTCCCGCAAGGTGCTGCCGAACCGGGATGCCGAAGCGCTGCAATTCGGTCTGCTCGCCGATGCCTGAGTGCATCAGCACTTTGGGCGTGTGGATCGCACCTAGCGACAGCACCACTTCGCAGCCCGCGCCGACGCGATACGTGGTGCCGTTGCGGGAGAATTCGACCCCGGTGGCCCGGTTGCGCTCGAACGTCACCCGGGTCACCAGTGCGTCGGTCAGCACGGTCAGGTTGGGTCTGTCCATGTAGGGGTAGACATACGAGCGGAACACCGACTGCCGGATTCCGTTGCGGGCCCGCAGATCTATGATCGACGCGCCGCCGTCGCCCTCCATTATGCGACCGTTCTGATTCTCGAACGTCGGAATGCCGACCGAGCGTGCACTTTCGAGCGCCGCGTGTGCGATCGGGTTGGGATCGGGTGCGGGTTCGACGTAAACCGGCCCGCCGGTTCCGCGATAGTCGGGGTCGGGGGCGCCACGCCAATCCTCGATCCGCCGGTAAATGCTGAGCACCGACTGGTAGCTCCACGCGTTGTCGCCGGCTTCGGCGGCGAAGAAGTCCCAATCGCTTTGATGCCCACGCGCCCAGGTCATCACGTTGATGCTCGACCCGCCACCCAACACCTTGCCCATGTTGTAGGGAATGGCGCGGCCGTTGACGTGAGGGTTGGGTTGGGCCGCGAAGTTCCAGTCCCGCTCGCTGCCCAAATTCAGCGACCACTGGTCTGCGCTCATCACCGCGGGGTCGTCATCGTCGCCGCCTGCCTCCAGCAGCAGCACACTGACATCGACGTTTTCGGCTAGACGACGCGCCACGACAGATCCGGACGAGCCTGAACCACAGACAATGTAGTCGTAGCTCGTTTTCAGCCCGGAGGTCAGGCGTTGCTGGTTGGCCCGCACCCGTTCGGAAAAGTCCTGAGCGAATTCAGAGTCAGCGATCGGATCATGGGTCGGTTGGATAGGCATTGCGGTTGCTCCTTGCTTCCTGCGTCACAACCAGATTCCGCTGCGAGCGCGGGGCCATCCAGCCCGCAGTTCTCCTGGTAGCGCTGTGGACAGGGTCCGGGCAACGTCTGGTTGCTCGAAGCGAGCAGATGTCTGAGCCCGTCGCGTATGTGCGCCAACACCCTCGAAGGCTCATCACTGAAACGCCTATTCGGACTGACCGAACTGCAACTTACGGCGAGGTCTATCGCCGCGCACCGTTGGTGCCTAACACATGGCCAGTGCTACGTCGGCGGATATGCCAGGCTGGAAAGCAGGCGCAGGCGTTCCTCCGACGGCGATCCGGGTTCGGCGTAGTAGGCAACCAGTGTTTGGCGTGTATCCGGAAGAAGGAACGCCCGATACCGCAGCTCCAGTGGGCCTACTTGAGGATGGTCGAACAGCATCGGACCGCTGGACTTCTGTTTGACATCCTGGCGGGCCCATAACGTGCGGAACCGGTGGCTGGCGATGCTCAGCTCACCGATCAGCGACTGCAGCTCCAAATCGCCACTTTGCTCCTCAGCGACGAGGAAGCGCAGCCAAGACACCAACACTGGGGTAAGCGCGTCCCAATTGCGCACCCACTCGCGCGCTTCAGGCTCCAGGAATGCCGCGCGCAGCACATTGACCTGGGGCGCGAAATACGGCACCAGCACCTGGGCCAACGGGTTAGCGGCCAGGATGGTCATCGCGCGGCCCTGCAGGTACGCCGGAGTCAGGGGCCAGCTGTTGATCATCGTCGCAATACCAGGATCGAGTTGCTCGACGGATAGGCGCCGGCGCCGGTGGGGCGCCGGGCGGGCCAGGTTACGCATGTACTGGACAGCGTCGTCGTCGAGCTGCAGCGCCCGGGCAAGGCTCTCGAGGACCTGATCCGAGGGCTGGCGTTCGCGGCCCTGTTCAAGTCGAAGGTAATACTCGGCGCTGATGCCGGCCAACATGGCGACCTCTTCGCGACGCAGACCCACAACCCGCCTACGGTCCCCCTCGGGCACACCCACATCGGCGGGCTTCAAGAGGTCGCGCCGGGTCCGAAGAAAGGTCGCCAACCCGCTCGATGCGGCCATGCCCGACGATAACGCCGCCGCATCGAATGAAGGTAGCCCCACCGCTACCAGGAATTACCCGCTCCGATAACCACGCCCTCACGTCCTCGCCCGCGCCGCCGCACACGGCAACGAGGCGGCCACATGAAGCGGCCGACGAATAAACGCCTGCGCCTTGCTAAAAAGAACGGCTCTGATCGGTCAGTCGGGAGTGATCAGATGGTCGCGCGACCACGCGATGACCAACCCTTTTTCAGGTCCTAGTAGCTAGACTGTCTAAGTGGTACATCGCACCGTGAATCCCAAGCCGAGCCAGTATCCCGAGGACCTCGATGCTGGCCTACTCAAGATCGCCGGCGTCTGCGTGCTAGCCGCCGTGATGGCGGCGCTGGACACCACGGTGGTCAGCGTCGCGCAGCGCACCTTCATCACCGAATTCCACACCACCCAGGCCGTCGTGGCGTGGACCATGACGGGAAACACGCTGGCCCTGGCAACGGTGATCCCGCTGACCGGCTGGGCGGCCGACCGGTTCGGCACCAGGCGGCTGTTCATGGGATCGGTGCTGGCCTTCACCCTCGGGT
>DASXMA010000447.1:0-2768 GCA_036495965.1 Mycobacterium sp. | reverse complement strand
CGATACCGAGACGCTCAAGGCGCTCAACAACAACGTCACCGATGAGTTTCACGACAACGCCGGCAAGGTCGGCGGGCGATTCGAAGGCAACGAGCTGTTGCTACTCACGACGACCGGCGCGAAGTCCGGCGAGCCTCGCGTCGCGCCGCTGGTGGTCTTCCGCATCGACGGCATGCTGCTGATCGTCGCCGGTTACGGCGGCGCCGACGTCAACCCGGCGTGGGTGCACAACCTGCGGGCCGACCCTCGGGCGCACGTTGAGATCGCCACCAACTCGTTCGACGTCATCGCACACGAGCTCGACTCATCCGAACGTGAGGCGATCATCCCCAAGATCAACGCGACCGTACCCGCATTCGCGTTCACGAACTACCAGTCAAAAACCACGCGCATCATCCCGATATTCGAGTTGCAGGAGGTACAAGTTGCCACCCGCCGGACGCGATGATCGGCACCATCCGCGGTTGGTTGCCCGAGACGGTGTGTTGGCGGTGGGAGACCGCGGAGGAGCTAGTGGTGTGTCTCGTCATTGATTGACTGCTTGGAGGGCGACGCGACCGCGGGCGACTTTTGCGAGGATGTCGTCGGCGGTGGCAGTCCAGAGGAATGGCTTCGGTTCGGTGTTGTGGGCGGTGAGGTAGTCCTCGATCTTGGCGATCAGGTCGGGCACGGAGTGGAACACTCCGCGGCGTAGCGCTTTGTCGGTCAATTCCCGAAACCAGCGTTCGACCAGGTTCAACCAGGACGAGGACGTTGGGGTGAAGTGCAGATGGAAGCGGGGGTGTTTGTCCAGCCAGGCGTTGACCACCGGGTGTTTGTGGGTCGCGTAATTGTCCAGGATCAGATGTACGGCAAGGCCTTTGGGCACTTCGCGGTCGATGGTGCGCAGGAACGCCAGGAACTCCTGGTGGCGGTGCTGAGGCAGACACGAGCCGATCACCGTACCGCTGAGCACATCGAGTGCGGCGAACAAAGTCGTAGTGCCGTGGCGTTTGTAGTCATGAGTCATCGTCTGGGCACGGCCCTTGACCATCGGCAGCGAGGCCTGGGTGCGGTCCAGGGCCTGCACCGAGGACTTCTCGTCCATGCACAGCACGATCGCCTGCTCGGGGGGATTGAGATAGAGCCCCACCACGTCGATCAGCTTTTCCTCGAACCGCGGATCGTTGGACAACTTGAAGGTGTGCACCAAATGCGGCTTGAGCCCACGCGCGGACCACACCCGCTGCACCGTCGCCGGGGACACGCCCACCTGCGCGGCCATCGTCCGACACGACCAGTGCGTCTGCCCCGTCGGCGTGGAATTCCTTGTCAACTCCACGATCTCATCGATCGTGGCCTGCGGGATCGTGGACTTGCGGCCCCGGCCGGCCCGCACTTTTCCCAGCTTGGCCAAGCCATCCTGGATGAACCGTGACCGCCACGCCCGTACAGTGCTGGGACTGACTCCGACCCGGGTGGCGATCTGGGAGTTCGCGACCCCGTCGGCGGCCAGTAGCAACACCTTCGCCCGCGTTACCTCCCGAACAGGTGCGGTCTGTGAGCGGGCAATCACCTCCAGCGCCGCACGCTGACCCTCCGAAACCACCAACGCAGCAGCAGCCGTCATCATCAGACAAGCCTACCCCCAAAGTAACTAACTATTTTGGAGACACACCACTAGCTGCCTATGACTTGATGCGATCTACCCTTTCCGGTTGGATCACCAACCCGACGAAAGGGAGATCTCTTTTATGACCCAGCCCAATCCGGCCGAGTTCTTCCGAAGCGTCATGGTCCCGCCCGGTATGGGTTGCGGGCGAATGCTCGTCGATCTCCTGATCGAACGGGCCGAAGCTGGGCAGGCGACTGACCCGGCCGAAGCGGCGGCAATCACAGACCGGATGAACAGGTTGCTCGTCGCGTCCCACCTAGAAGTCTTGGATGCCCTCGGAAGACTCCGGGAGAACTTAGAAAACCTGCGGTCGGGCAACGGATAAGCCGCCCTCGCTGGCTTACCCGGTATGGTTGGCCAGACATGGATCAGCCAGCTTGGCACCCGTCGTACTCCGACGCCAGACCAGAGCGTCCGCTGCCCTTGCGAACCACCACGAGCCACTCCTTGCGGACAAGCTCGGGGATGATGCGGCGGACCTGGCGGTTTGATCAGCCCATCGGGTCGCTGCTCGATGCCACGGCCTCGGTGACGGGACTCGAATCGGGCTTGGGATAGAACGGCGGGTTCAGCGCTCCCCACCGCACGCAGCTCCACCGGCCGTCGGTGATCGGTGACAACACCACCGACTGGGCGTTTTCCAGATGGTTGTCCAGCGCAAAGTTTGCGTCCACCCCGGCGAGCACCGCCGAGGCCAGCCGGATGGCGGCGCCGTGGCTGACGACGATGATGTCGCCGCTGAAGTCGTCGTCGTCGAGGTAGCGCATGCACAGGTCGGTGAGCACCGGCACGTATCGGTCCAGGACGTCGTTGCCTGTCTCGCCACCGGGCAGTGGTACGTCGAGCTCGCCGTGGTGCCATCTTTCGTAGATGCCGTTGAATGCGGCGACCGCGTCGTCGTCGTTGCGGTTTTCCAACTCCCCGACCTGCACCTCGTGAATGCCGGCGACCTCGTGGGCCAGCACGTCGAGCTGAGCGCCGATGACGGCGGCCGTCTCCGAAGCCCGGACGGCCACCGAGTGGGCGAGCAGTGCCGGCCGCCCCAAACCCTGGGCGAACGCCAGGGCCTGTTCACGGCCCAAGGGGGTCAGCGCCGCGCCCGGCGGTCGGGTGT
>DASXMA010000446.1:0-20758 GCA_036495965.1 Mycobacterium sp. | reverse complement strand
TTGCTGTTCTCCTCGGGATACACGGCCAACCTCGGGGCCGTCGTCGGCTTGTCGGGCCCGGGTTCGCTGCTGGTTTCCGATGCGTATTCGCACGCGTCGCTGGTGGATGCTTGCCGGCTGTCGCGGGCCCGGGTGGTGGTGACCCCGCACCGCGATGTCGGCGCCGTGGATGCGGCGCTGGGTTCGCGCCGCGAGGAACGCGCCGTCGTCGTCACCGACTCGGTGTTCAGTGCCGACGGCGCGCTGGCCCCGCTGCGGGAGTTGCACGACGTGTGTCGGCGACACCGCGCGCTGCTCATCGTCGACGAAGCGCACGGCCTGGGCGTGCGCGGCGGCGGGCGCGGGCTGTTGCACGAGCTCGGGCTGGCGGGCGCGCCCGACGTGGTGATGACCACGACGTTGTCCAAGGCGCTCGGCAGCCAGGGCGGCGTGGTCCTGGGGCCGGCGCAGGTGCGTGCTCATCTCATCGACGCCGCCCGCCCGTTTATCTTCGACACCGGCCTGGCTCCCGCTGCGGTAGGCGCCGCGCGGGCCGCGCTGCACATCCTGCAGGCCGACGCATGGCGGCCGGAGACGGTGCTGCGGTATGCCCGAACTTTGGCCGGGATTTGTGATGTACCCGAGGCGCCGCAGTCGGCGGTGGTGTCGGTGATTCTGGGCGATCCAGAGGTGGCAGTGGCCGCCGCGACGGCCTGCCTGGACGCCGGCGTCAAAGTGGGGTGCTTCCGGCCCCCGACGGTGCCCGCCGGGACGTCGCGACTGCGGCTGACCGCCCGCGCGTCGCTGGATGCCGCCGAACTCGACATCGCGCGGCGGGTGCTGACGGATGTGCTCGCTGTGGCTCGCCGTTGACCGTCCTGGTCGTCACCGGTACCGGCACTGGGGTCGGCAAAACTGTCGTCAGTGCGGTGCTGGCGTGTCACGCCAGTCAGGCCGGCATCGACGTGGCGGTGTGTAAGCCAGTCCAGACCGGCACCGATTCCGGCGATGATGACCTCGCCGAGGTCGCCCGGCTGTCCGGGGTGACCGAACTCGCCGGGCTGGCACGATATCCGCAGCCACTGGCACCGGCCGCCGCGGCCGAGCAGGCCGGGATGCCATTGCCCACCCGCGACCAGGTGCTGCGGCTGATTCGCGATCTGGACCGTCCGGGGCGGCTGACGCTGGTCGAAGGCGCCGGCGGGCTGCTGGTCGAGCTCGCCGACGCGAGCGTCACCCTGCGTGATCTCGCCGTCGACCTGAGTGCCGCCGCGCTGGTTGCGGTCACCGCGGAGCTGGGCACCCTCAACCACACCGCACTGACTCTGGAAGCGCTTGCCGCACAAGGTATTTCGTGTGCCGGGTTGGTGATCGGCAGCTGGCCGGCGCAGCCGGGGCTGGTAGAGACTTCGAACCGGTCCGCGCTGTCTCGGCTGGCTCCGGTGCGGGCCGTGCTGCCCGCGGGGGCCGGCTCGATGGACGTCGCGGAATTCGCGACGATCAGCAAGGCGGCATTCGACCGCGACTGGGTAGCCACGCTGGTCCGTTGATGGTCCATTCGATCGAGCTGGTCTTCGACCACGACACCGAGGCGGCGATCCGTCGTATCTGGGCCGACCTCGCCGGCGCCGGAATTCCCAGCCAGGCACCGGCAAGTCGCCCGCACGTGACGCTGGCCGTGGCCGAACGCATTGCCGTCGACGTCGACGAGCTGCTGCGGCCGGTGAGTAAACGGCTCCCGTTGGTCGCCGCGATCGGTGCAGCGGTGCTGTTCGGCCGGGCCAACGTCGTCTTCGGGCGTCTGGTGGTGCCGACAAGTGAGCTGTTGGCCCTGCACGCCGAGGTGCACCGGCTGTGCGCTCCGCATCTGGTGCCCGCGCCGATGCCCAACAGCCTGCCCGGTCAGTGGACTGCACACGTCACGTTGGCCCGTCGGGTCGGCGGCGGCCAGCTCGGGCGGGCGCTGCGCATTGCGGGCCGACCGTCGCAGATCGATGGGCGCTTCGCCGGGTTGCGGCGCTGGGACGGCAACAAGCGCGCTGAGCACCTGATCAGCTGACGGTTCAGCCGAAAGCCGTCAGTCGGGGATGAAGTCGAACGTGTCCGGGTTGGGACCCGTGCGGCCCGATTCGCCACGGTCGAGGCCGGTGATGGCGTCCATGTCCTCGTTGCTGAGGTCGAAGTCGAATATGTCGAAGTTCGACTTCATCCGCTCGCGGTGTACTGACTTGGGGAACACGATGTCGCCGCGCTGAATGTGCCAGCGCAGCACCACCTGCGCGGGCGTTTTGCGGTGCGCATCGGCCAGGCGGGTGATGAGCTGGTCGTCGAGCACCTTGCCCTGCGCGATCGGTGACCAGGCCTCCGTCGCGATCCGGTGCTCGCGGTCGTAGGCACGCACCTGATCATTGGTGAAATACGGGTGAACCTCGATTTGGTTGACTGCCGGCACAGTTTGCGAACCCTCGGCGAGTCGGCCCAGGTGGGTGACCTGGAAATTCGATACGCCGATGCTGCGTGCCCGGCCGTCCTTGGCGAACTCCTCCAACACGTTCCATGTGGAGACGAAGTCACCGTCATAAAGAGTGGGCAGCGGCCAATGGATCAGAAACAGGTCGACGTAATCAGAACTCAGCGCGCTCAAGGTGGCGTCGAAAGCCCGGCGCGCGTCGTCGGGTCGGTGATTGCCGTTGTTGAGCTTGCTGGTGATGAACGCCTCGCCGCGGTCCAGCCCGGCATCGCGGATGCCCTGCCCGACTTCCTTCTCATTGCCGTACATCTCGGCGGTGTCGATGTGGCGATAACCAACCTCAAGGGCAGAGCGCACCGCCGCGGCAGTCTCATCCGGTCGGATCTGGAAGACGCCGAATCCTAACTGCGGGATGGTGTTGCTGTCATTCAGGGTGATCGACGGGACAGAACTCATCTGCTTGACCTCCTGGCGATTCCGGCGCTGCGATTGTTGTTGTGCCTGCCCATCGGTGCGACGAAACAAACACGGTCTTGAGAATCACTTTGCCCGACTGGTGACCGATGTCGGCCCCGCGCCCGGATTGTCTGGCTTCAGCGAGCTCTTCGCCCAGGTACACGAGGGCGTCGTCGAATAAAGGGTGCACCTGATCAGCTGCCGCGGCTATCCGCCGAAGAGCAGGTACAGGCCGGTGAAGGTGTAGCTGACCATGACCAGCATCATGGTCAGCTGCCCGGTGAGCTGATGGCCGGCCGGCAGTAGCCCAAGAGCCTTGTCATGGGCGGCGATCACCGCCACGATGTGCCCGGTGACCACGCATGCCACCTTGACGCCGGCCAGGACCGACGGGTGCGTCGACAACACATAGGCGACGTGCATGTGCGCCAGCCCTACCGGATTCCATCCCCGGCCGAACGGATCGGCGAGGGCGATGACGGCTTGTTGTCCGCGCTCCACGAGGTATGAGAGGTAGTGCGCGAAGATGTAGCCCACCACGATCGGAATCAGCGAATGCGCCATCTGACCGGGCAACGCGCGACGCTGCGCGCGGTCTACCCCGCCCGTTGCCCGTGCTGCGAGCGAAAAGGTCAGTGCGACAACCGAAACGAACACCAGCAGGCCAATCGTCCGGAATATCGATGAGGACAGCGTTGCCGGCGCACCGTGGACAAGGCGGGAAAGCCGATCGGCGAAGCTGCGCCAGGTCGGCGACGACGAGTAACTGTCGAACGCCGTCGATCCGAGTAGCACCGCCAGCATCGCGACGACACCGGGGCGCACGGGCAGCGACGGCAGATGGTCGAAAGGGTTGCCGATGACGATTTTCCCGGTCGCCGGTGAGCGGTGAAATGGCGAAAGCCGGGACACCGCCATGCTGTACACGCCGAACGGATCGACCCGGGCCAACCAGCGCAAGCCGCACAACCACGCTCCGCCCAGCAACACCACCACATAGACCAGCAGCCACGATTTCACCCATGGCAGTGACGCCGAGTTCGGGCTCGCCAACTCCAGCCACACAAAGGCGAACAGACCCAGCGCCGCCGGACGGTACCCCCAGCTTTCGGGATAGGACAGCCGCGGCCGGCCAAGCCGTTCTGGGACGGCCTGTCGCAGCAGCAGATACACCGTGCGTACCGGCGAGATCAGTCGCCACACCGGTCCGAAGGCCAACGACAGCGGGACCAATCCGACCCAGAGCAGTACGTAGAACGCCCCGAGCAGGCCGTTGGCCTGCGTTTGCGGACCCCACAAACCGGCCAGCACCACCCAGACCGCGAAGGCCAGGGCCACACCCGCAACCGTCCAGCGCGTCATGCGGGCGTCGACCAGCGTGGTCAGCGCGCTGGGCAGGGGGTGGCCGGGAGCGTCGGGGTCGAACCTGGGTCGCCGCCACGCAGACGCGACCAAAGCGAACGTGAATGTCAACGCCCATGCTGCACCGACCATCGCGTAGGCGTAGGGGACCGGAAGATCGCTCGACCCACCCAGACCATGTGCCAGCAGCACAGGATCGGTGGTCACGGCTGCACTTGAATGGTCGCGATCGTGCGGTCCAGGTGATGTAGCTCGACTTCGACGTTGCCGGGGACGTCGACGCTGAACTGGAAGGTTTGGTTTGGTGCGGCTGCAACTTGGAATTTGTGGTCGGGTACCGAGTGCACGTGTAGCTCGTCGGTGGCGTCGCTGGTCACGTGAAAGGTGATCTGCTGCTTGACCTTGGCCTGCAGCGTGGCATTGGCCGGTGTGACTTGGCCATTCGCGATGGTGACGTTGACATCCAAGCCCGCCGCGGGTGGCGGGTTCGATGATCCGCCGCAGGCAACCAGGCCGCACAGCAGCGCCGCCACCCACGCCGCGATAAGGGTGGTACGAATTTTCATCGCCTCACGCCGCTTTCGGAATTGGCCGCTTCTCCTCAACCGGCTCCGGCTCGGTGACGGCGTTATTGAGGCGGCCCGCGCCCCACGTCAAGCCGGCGATAACCATCAGGGTGAAGAACAAGACCACTATCGAGCCGGCGGTGAACAGCCAGGTTGGAGCATTCTGATCGCGCTCGCGCTGCAAGATCGTGACCTCCAGCACGAACGGCCGGTTGATCGAGGACAGCGCCGGGACCTCGGGTGCCGGAATTGCGTCATCGGCCGGTTCGTAAATCGGCACGGCGGTCATCGTGTAACCGTCTTGAACCCTCAACAGGGTTTTCCACGATCCCCACACCGGAAGCGGCTGAGTCGACCGGTAGTGCCCGGGGCCGACCTTGTCGAGTCGGTCGATCTGCAGACCTCGGTTGTTCTCCATGCGGCCCTGCCAGGACAGGATCGTCACCCAATCCGGCTGTTGGCCAACCATATTGGCCGGCGCCAGCTGTACATCGGCCGACACCATGCGCTGCCCGGGCGCGCTGGGCAGCTCGCTCAACGTGATGGTGGCGTTGTCTTGTTTCGGCACAACGATATGCAACCCGTTAGCCACCGCGCCGCCGATCACCAACACTGTGACCACAACCACCGAGATGCCGATCGCGCGGCCCGGAAGCCGCTTCCCGGTGAGCACCATTCCGAACAGCGCCCCGCACATACCCATCAGAACCGCCACCGGAACGGCCATTGCCAGGGCCTCGCCCCACATGCTCATGGGCCAGGGGTAGTGGTAGACCGCCCCGATCCACAGCGACTCCAGCCATATCCCGACGGTGCCCACACCCAGACCGGCGACGGCGCCAAAAGCCATGGGGCGCTTGAGCAACGGAGTCAGCGCCACCAACTCGACGACCACCGCGGGGCCCAGGTAGAGCGGGAACCAGTTGATCGGAGCGCCCAAGATGGGTCCGACCAGCAACGCGACGACACCGCGCAGGGCGATGGCAAACACAGCGGCCACGATCGCCGCGCCCCGTCCCATGGTGATGCGGGCCGCGACCGCCGCCAGTGCGGCCGCCGCCGCGATCATCATCGGTTGCAACACCAGGCGGAATTGTTCGACGCCGAAGTCGTATTCGATCTGATAGACCGACAAGCCGATGAACATGCCGCCGAATGACAGGTAGCGCAGGAAGGTGATGAACGCGCCGTGAACGACTTCTTCGGCCTGTTCCGCCTCGCCTTCGCGCTCCAGCATCAGCACCGCGAACAGGGAAAAGCAGGCGCCGCCGATCATCATCAAATGCGTTGGGCCCCAGAGGGTCACATCTTGTCCGAAGATCCGGTGCCAGATGTCGTCGAGCGGAAATCCAATCATCGCGTACAGCCCGCAGCCCGCCATCAGCACGCCACCGACCGGCGCATACCAGTTACGCGTGATGCGTACCGCCGCCGGGCCGGGCTTGTCGAACGGCAGGACAATCGCCGTCATCCCCCCCAGGAAGATTCCGAACAGTCCGATGATGATGAAGTAGTGCGCCGGGTTGGCCAACGGTCCGGGATCTCGGCCATTACCGATATGCCAGCTGACGTCCCAGATGAATCCGAACAGCGCGCAGATGATCGACGTGGTGAATACCAGAACCGGCAGGGCCACCCAGTTGGGGCGGTGGAATTTCTCGCCCATCTTGTCGGCGATCCGCGTCAACCACTCGATGCGATGGTTGCGGTGCGCATAGCCCACCCACAGCAGCACCAGGGTTATCACCAGTGCGGCGATCGAGAGACCGATCACCTGGTTGAGCCCCGCACCGCGCGCCGGTGCCTCCGCAACAATCGTCAGTTCCGTCGACTTCATCGTCATGCCCTCCCAACCGCGCCGGGCCGTCCCGGGAGAATTGATCCGACGATCGCTTCTTACTTCGAGGTAGGTTCGCGATCGAGTTGATAATGCCCCAATTCAGGGCCCCTCAATCACGCTTTTTGTCAGCCGGGTCGGACCGCTGGTTGGAATCGTCCGGTGCGCTGTCGCCGGCGCTCCGGCCGGCGCGGCGGTCGCGCAGCGCGACGTACAAAACCACGCCCACGACGATCACCGCCGGCAGGAACGCGGGTACGGCCAGCAAAATCCAGTGATGGCCCAGATATTCAACATGCGGGTTAGTCATCTTGGTCACATACCCCCGGATGGTCCCCATGGTCTCCGGCGCGAAAGGCCATGTCGCGTTTGTGCACGTGCGCACCGCTACCCTAGCCTGAACACCGGTCAACTCAGGCTGCGATGAGGCTGTGGCAGACCTTCCGAAAGCAAAGATTCAGGGGAGTACTTGGTGACTCAGGCGGCTACTGGACCGAATACCGATATCGACCAGGAGAGCGTGAACGACGCGAACATTCTGGCTGACATTCTGGAGGAAGCCCGTTGGCAGGTGCTGGAGCGCGGTGAGGGGCTGAGCGCCGAACAGGTGCTGCAGGTGCTGCAGCTACCCGACGACCAGCTCGACGAGCTGCTGGCGCTGGCGCACGAGGTGCGGATGCGCTGGTGTGGCCCGGAGGTCGAGGTCGAGGGCATCATCAGCCTGAAGACCGGTGGTTGCCCCGAGGATTGCCACTTCTGCTCGCAGTCGGGCCTCTTCGCGTCACCGGTGCGCAGTGCCCGGCTGGACATCCCGAGCCTGGTCGAGGCGGCCAAACAGACCGCTAAATCGGGCGCCACCGAGTTCTGCATCGTGGCCGCGGTGCGCGGACCTGACGAGCGGCTGATGGCCCAGGTCGCAGCCGGCATCGAGGCGATCCGCGACGAAGTCGAGATCAATATCGCCTGCTCGCTGGGGATGCTGACCGCTGGGCAGGTGGAACAGCTCTCGGCGATGGGCGTGCACCGCTACAACCACAACCTCGAGACCGCGCGCTCGTTTTTCACCAACGTCGTCACCACCCACACGTGGCAAGAGCGCTGGCAGACCCTGTCGATGGTGCGCGATGCAGGCATGGAGGTGTGCTGCGGCGGCATCCTCGGCATGGGAGAGACCCTGGAACAGCGCGCAGAATTCGCCGCCGAGCTCGCCGAGCTCGGTCCCGACGAGGTGCCGTTGAACTTCCTCAACCCCCGGCCGGGTACCCCGTTCGGCGACTTGGACGTGATGCCGGTGAGTGAAGCATTGAAGTCGGTGGCCGCTTTCCGGCTGGCGCTGCCGCGCACGATGTTGCGCTTCGCCGGTGGCCGCGAGATCACCCTGGGCGACCTCGGCGCCAAGAAAGGCATCCTGGGCGGCATCAACGCCGTGATCGTTGGCAACTACCTGACCACACTCGGCCGCCCGGCCGAGGCTGATCTGGAACTGCTCGACGATCTGCAGATGCCCATTAAGGCGCTCAATGCCAGTTTGTAAGCCAGCTTGTAAGCCGGCTTGTAGCGGCTAAATTTGAAGCTTGTGGTGCGGGATCTATTCGCTCCGGTCGGCGCCGGTGTTTACAACGTCTACACCATCCTGGGTGTTTGTACGTGTTAGCTGCGTTGGTTGCACGAGGAACGTGCAGGTCATAGCGTTGGATGTGTTGGCTAACGACGGCCGCTGTCAATTCTGCTGCGGACGCGCTGCGGACGGACTGCGGACTGTCCGCGTCTGAATAGTTGATCGGGCCGCCCCTGCTCTCCTTGGGGGCGGCCCGTGACGCGTTTAGGCGTTGGTAGGAGAGCACCGAGACGGTCTACGACATGTCGAAGGACAAACCGACACTGTTCTAAATGCCTAGGAGATGACTGCGCACATGCGCAGTACGCACTAAGCCAAAAGAATGTACGACTGATGCACCCTTGTTCCTTCGCATAAAACGGGCGCGCGCCTCCCGGTGGTTCGGCCCTTTGGCCTTGAGCCACGGTATGGTTCCGGTCCATCGGCTCGCCTCCCTTGACGTGTCGGCGGCCCAAGGATCCAGAGGCTCACCTTCGACCGCCCAGACTTTGTTCAACTCATGCTGCAGGTAGGCAAAGAGCACCGGAGGAAACAACAGTCCTGGTGTAAGGATCCAGGGCGACCATATTCTGACGGGCCCAGCAGCTCTGGCCTGCGCCCTTTGAATGTGCCTGACGATCCGAAAGACGGCGATAAACGGCGGGAGCAGAATCGGCCAGCCGAGCGCCATCATGAGCAACGACCCGAGCGGGTGGCTGCTGGCTTGTTTCGAATCGTATGACCGGACGAGATCTCTCAATTCGCGATTGATCCGATTCCACCACGGCAGGCTCAAGAAGAAGTAGACGAGTGCAGAGTATGACACGGAGAACACAAAAGTAATGAAAATAGGTATCGGAAATGCTGCGCCCGTGGCGAGGATAAGGGAGAGGATTGAAAAGAAGACGAGAAGCCGCCATCCGATGGGGTTTGCGACGTTGGCTACGGCCCGCCCGCTACGAATGCGAACCTCATATGGCATGTACGGCCCGGTTCGGTCCAATCGCCGACGCCGCCAGGTCCGGCACAGCCAGCCAAGCCGCACCAGGATCAAGGCCAGCAACAATATCGTGAAGCCAAAGCCTTCAAACCCGATCATGCGGTCTGGGTTGAGCAGGTGGTCGGCCGAGGAACTCGACGACGTCGTAAGCTCGAGGAATTGGACACCCATCTGAAAAAATAAGCCGCAATAAATCAGCGGCAACACCATCGCTAATGCCGACACGGCGAGATCGTGCGGAAATTCCGGTGGCGGCCGTACGCCGAGTTCGGCAAACACCCGGCGTTCACACTCGTAAAGGCCGGTCGCCTGCGAGACGCTCCACCGTGCGACGGCGGAGCGGTGCCGCCCGTCGGGTTCCGGAGCGAGGTTGAAAATCATGCGCTTGAGACGAAAAGCAGGCATCAGCGGCCGCAGCACCACGTACGCAGAAAGCATCACGCCCAGCGTGAAGAGACACCAACCCAGGGGTCTGCTACTTGCTACGGTGTTTACGGCGTCGTTCATTGCCCTGGCATCCGCGTTCAGCGCTCCCACGATCTTTGTGCCCGCGTCCTTGAGCTGCTGGATTTGAGAGTTCCCCTGGGACTTGGTCTCATAGGCATCCACCAACCACGTAATAACGCGTCCGAAGAGGATGAAGATCGCCGCGATCAGCAGGAGAACATAGATCTTTTGTCGGTCTGGTGGCAGCGACTGCTGAAATTCCCGAACCGCCTCACGGTCTTGCTGCTCGCCGTCCGCCTGCTGTCCCAGGGCGGCTCGCGCGCTGTAGCGACGAGTCAGGCTGGCTAGCGTTCGCTGAAGATGCCGGACTACGAAATAGCGCACCGGCCATTTGGTACGGGGACGGTAGTGCAGTCGGCCCCGGTGTTTCCGAAGCACCATAGGTACCGGCGGCAGATCGTCGATGCCGTCCAGGACCTCTTGGTACACGGCTAGCAGTTCACGCACCTGCGAACCATGAGGCGTAGACCGAATCGCCTGCGGCGCTTTGTCGACAGTCAGAGGCTCAGCCATATTCCACTTGCCTCCCGATCCAAACGCTGGGGTCGCGCCGACGCCAGCACCAATTTGCTGTCACAGGCGTAATTTAAGCCTTTCGCAGCAAAATGTGCAGGCAATAAGCAGGAATGGGGTAGTCAACTACTCGCGCCGGCGGGCAATGCGCTTAGCCGTGGCGGATGCGCTGCCGGATGAACGCCGCGAGCTGGCCGCGTTGGGGGATGATGTCGGCAACTAGCGATCCGGGTCGACGGGCCAGCCAATCGCCTCCAGCCGAAGCTGGACGCGTTCAAGATCAGCCGGGGACGGCAGCTCGTCAGTAATCCGCATGATGGACGCGCCAATATCAGCAGTGTCAATGTTCAACTCGCCGCGAGCCGCCAGGTCTCTAGCCACCGCGCCTACCTCGTCGTCGGACAACCGACGCCGCAGCAGTGCCAGCAACGGTATGTAGTCGGTTTCGGGCACTCCGTGCGGGTAGCCGGCCCGAACGAACGCCACCATCCTGGTCACGAAATCGCCCAGACTCATCCCGACACCCCCGCAACGCGTTGCGATTGCCGCTTATAACGTGGCGCGTTACTAGACCTCGATCGTCTGGCTGACGTAGTTCTCCCAGGTGGCGATCTTTCCTGCGTCAACCATGAGCCCTAGGAAGTCGGGGTCAGCCGTGAGTGCCTGTTGGATCTGGCCATACTTCGCCCAGTCCTCAGCCGTGGTCAGGAAGCCGATGGTGTTGGTGCCCTGACCTCCGACCATGTTGACCATTACCGTGACGTTCTCCGCGCCATGCTTGCGGGCAAGCCCGCTCGCTCGCTTCAGCTGCTTCTGAATGTCGTCCCAGGCGGCCCCAGGGTTCGGATGGACGAGCGTAGTAGCGACGATGGTCATGGCGGAGCCTCCTTAATGCGTTGCGGCTGTCTTGCCACAAGGCAAGCCAACACCCGAATGCTGCTGGTGACAATCATTTCTGCGCGAGTATTTGTGTTTCTGCAACAGTTGACGAGGCTCCGCGAAATGGACAGCGGGATGACGACACACTCCGTCGGGAACCAGGGAGGTCGCGTCGTTGGCTTGGTGGCGGCCCTTCACCGTGCGGCTCGGAAGCGGGGTGGGCCGCTGCCGTTGATAGACGTCGCGGATGCGCTGCTGGATGAGCGCGGCGAGCTGGCCGAGCTTTTATTTGGCCATTATGGAAAATTTTAGCCACATATGCTTCTTAATCACACGCATGTGAGCTAGCGCAACAACTATCAAGCTACTAAGCGCACCACCTGAAAACCCCACTAGTAGTGCAATTAACACTTTATGTTCAGGTGCTAACTCCCATCGTTGGAGAATTGGCGCGGCTAATCCTTCATAGAGTCCCACTAAAACAGCAAACGAAACAATTGGAATTTTGGCTAACGATAATCGTTGTTCTGCGGTAATTAATTGGATTCCCAAGTGCGGCATGGCTTTTATCATTAGCAAGTAAATGACGCTAGTAACGACGATACTACCCGCGGCAGAGACAAATCCAAAAATCATTAAATTCACTATCAAGGAAAATGCTAACAGACTGCCAATGCATCGTTGTATCCAGAAGATAATCGCTAATAATAAGCCTCCCCACAGCCCCATAACGAATGGATGAGTCACTCGCATGATAACCGCATTATTAAGATGAACTTTTATTTTGCGAAAAGCGATATAATTCAACAATAGACAAACTACCAGCGCCCCAATAAACCCTATAGACATTCCATACATACCAATAATCATCATATTTTTGCCAAATGATACTGACTTCGCAGCAACAGTTGCAGTGTGTCCAGTTGAGTTTACGCTAGGTCCATTTTTGGTAAATAATGGCACTAAAGGAACCGTGATTCCTTCCAATAAAGCAAATATCCAGATCAAATGCCAAGAGAAGTTAACATTAATTTTTAAATATCGCTCCTGCATAAAACTCCTGTCGCCCTGTTGGGCCTCGCGTACTCGCTCGGCATCCCGTAGTTGGCGGCGACGCAACCTACGGAGCGCCTTTGTCCCAACAGGCGTGCGAACAGTACATCGACAGCGCATTTACCGGCGATTTGGCGAAGGTCTGCCCGGCCGCTGGCTCAATGAACCGACTAGGCTTCCCCGACACGGCGGCGCAGATACCGTTCGACCAACTCGCCCCATTCGGGGCCGGCACCGCACCGTGCAGGCGAAAGCGGTTACTCGGTCTCGCGGAACGTAGAAGACTAGGACGCCACGCAATCAGCGCCGTTGCGGGCTATCAGGAGTGGTTTCAGCCACAAGTTACCGTCCCGGGTAACGAACCGCCGCAAGTTATGGTGCATCCCGTCGATCCCAGCAACACTGCGACCAGCGTCGCGGCCGCTGCGCCAGCTGTCAACATCCGTCGCTTGGTGCTCTTAGCGTTCATCGGACGCGCCTCCGATCATACCGACAATCACTTGAATTAACGTCTTACATACTAAACCATTGTTCAATAAGATACACCAGACTTCTAGTCCTATAAGGACCTGACCACAGATGAACACACACCCCGACCAACGCCACCGCTACGGCGACTGGCGCGACATGACCGTAGAAGAACTGCGCGACTGGCTGCACCTCGTGCGAGTCGTCCACGCGGGACCGGAACGCGCCGGTGACAGGGCCACCAATCCCACAGGCTATCCATGTGCCGCTCGAATTGGGCTATTGCTGAGCCTGGGGGCTCTTACAGATAGCTCGATCCGAGGGGAAATGAAATGACCGAAGCCGCCGACAGGGCCAGAGAGGCGAACGCTTACTTCTTGCGGGCGCGAGTTTCGATCGTCGACCCCACCCTAATGGAGCTGATTGCCGGTTGTGCTGTACTCGCCACAGCGATAGAGGCCCTGGCGGTCGAACTGCACGACATGAAGCAAAAGTCTGGGTTCATCCGCGAAAAAAGTCACCTTCGGGAGGGGTGGCTGGGCCACAGCCACGAGACGTTGCCGCCACCCGGCCCGTAGCCGGGGCCACATTACGTTCCGCGAGACCGAGTAACCGCTTGCGCCTCCACGGTGCGGTGCCAGCGGGCCGCGCGAGCCGCAGTGACCGTGGCGCAGTGGTGCGAGCTGTGGCTTAGGGGTTACGAGGTCAACCGGCCCAACACCGTTCGTAATGCGCGCTTCCACATTGCCGCGATCAACGAGGCGTTCGGCGATCGGGCATTGACGTCGATCCGTCCCAGCGAGGTCAAGAGCTGGGTGGCCCAGCTGCAGGCCAGCGGGGGAATGTCGGCGTCCTACGTCTACGCGCTGCATAGCCGGTTGCGTCAGGTGCTCGGTGATGCCGTCCACGACGGTCTGCTCGGCCGTAACCCCTGCAGCCGGAGGACCTCGCCACCGATGGGCAAGGCGAAGTGCTACGTCGCGACGACCGAGCAGGTCTGGGCGCTGCATGACGCGATGCCAGAGCATTTGCGGGCGGCTATCCTACTGGGCGCCTTCGCAGGCCTGCGGATCTCCGAGGCGTGCGGACTGCGGGTCGATGACGTCGATTTTGTTCGCGGCGTGGTCCATCCGGCGTGCCAATACGGCGGGCTGCCACTTAAGACCGCTGGCAGCGCTGCACCCATCCCAGTTCCCCGCGAGCTGACCCTGCTACTGTCGGCCGCCGTGGCGCGATACCCGTCGGAGTGGCTGGTACCCCGGTCGGTCAACCGCGGTGACCGACCCTGCTCCCCGAACACCGTCGAAGAAGCCGTGCGGACTGCGCGGGCCAAGGTGCCGGGACTGCCGAACCGGTTCTGCTTCCATGAGTTGAGGCATTATCTGGCCTCTCTGCTGATCGCCTCGGGCGCAGATATCAAGACAGTGCAGGCGCGGATGCGCCACGCCACTGCGGCGACGACACTGGACGTCTATGGGCATTTATGGCCGGACGCCGACGAGTCCACCAGGGCGGCCGTCGGCGCCGCGATCGCCGCGCGGCGTGAAACTCCTGCGGACGCGCTGCGGACGACCCGGCCCGAAGCTCTATGAAACCGCAGGTTAGGGAGTTAGCTGATGGCTAATCCGGTTTACAACGTCTACACCGGGGAATTGGGGGGCACGGTGTCACCGACGGCGGCCCAGTTGGGCCTTGAGCCTCCTCGGTTCTGTGCCGAATGTGGACGCCGAATGGTTGTACAGGTTCGCCCGGACGGCTGGCGGGCGCAATGCTCGCGGCACGGAACGGTTGACTCGGCCGACTTGGAGGCACAGCGGTGACCCAACCTTCCGGGCCGAAGCTTTCCAGCGCCCCCCCGGCCTCGCGGGCACGCGCGATCGTCGTTGCGGCACTGGGATTCTCGGCGACCGGCGTGTTGATCGGCGGCCTGTGGGCGTGGATTGCCCCGCCGATTCATGTGGTGGTGGCGATCACTCGCGCGGGTGAGCGGGTGCACGACTACCTTGGCACCGAATCGGAACACTTCTTCAACGCGCCTTGCCTGATGTTGGGTCTGTTGACGGTGGTGGCGGTAATAGCGCCGGTATTGGCGTGGCAGTGGCGCCAGCGTCGAGGTCCGAGGATGGTCGTCGGGCTATCAATCGGCATGGTGATCGTCGCCATGGCTGCTGCAGCGGTGGGAGCGCTCTTGGTTCGGCTGCACTACGGCGCCTCGAACTTCGACGCGGTACCGCTGTTCGGAAAGCCCGCGGTGGCGTACGTCGTCCAAGCGCCACCGGTGTTCTTCGGCCTGGGGCCGCTGCAGGTGGTGGTTACTCTGTTCTGGCCTACGGCCATCGCCGCCTTGGTGTATGCGCTGCTTGCAGCCGGGAACGCACGCGATGACCTGGGTCGCCTCCCGGTCGCCGATCAGGCATCGCCCGCGCTGCCGATGGAGCCGGAAGCCTCCGTCTCATAGCGGTCGGTGGCGAATCTTCCGGCCGGTGATGATCTTGGCTGCGATCATGACCAGTCGTGCCATACCGGCGTAGGTCATCGGGTTGAAAGCCGTCGGCCACACGGTTCTGACGAGGTGGTCGCTCAGCGGTCGACGGGCGAACCGGTCGGTGAGCCAGCGAAGCGTCATCGGGGCAGACAGCGGGTGTAGCAGCATGTGCTCGTTGAACGCGTCGCGGTGGTAACTGACGTCGGCGCCGCCGGCCGAATACGCGTCGGCCAGCTCATCGATGTCGTGGACGTCGATGAGGTAGTCATGCACGGCCTGGACGATCAATACCGGCGGTGTGGGCACCACCGCGCCCAGTTTGATGGTCTGGAACACATGCGAGACCTCCGGTGTGGACAAAATGTCCTCGAGCGGCTCGTCCAGGTAGTCGGCCATGTTCTTGCCGGCCATCCGGAAGACCGCACCCACGGTCGTCATCGTCTCCAATGAGTCCAGCAGGGCCCGCCCCTCGTCACTGGTGTGCTCTTTGATCACCCGGTCCAGGTCCGGGTAAACGTGCGCGAGCGCGGCCACCACCAGCGCCGGCAGTCCGGCGAAGAATTTGCCGTTGAGCCGGCGGAAGGTGTTGCCCAGGTCGCCGACGGGCGAGCCCAGCACCGCCCCCACGATGTCCAGCTCGGGTGCGTACTCGCCACACATTTCCGCAGCCCAGGCGCTAGCCAGTCCACCGCCGGAATAGCCCCACAGCCCGATCGGGGCCGATGGGGACAATCCGACGCGATCTGAGTTCAGCGCGGCCCTGATCCCGTCGAGGACGCGGTACCCCGGTTCGTACGGCGCGCCCCACGTGCCCTCGATACCCTCGTGGTCGGGCACCGAGACCGCCCAACCTTCGGCGACGGCGGCCGCGATCATGAACAGCTCCACCTGGGCCAGCGAACCGAGGGCCTTCGCCCTTCTGCGCAGCGCATAGGACGGAAAACAGCGGGACGACACGGCGTCGATCGCGCACTGATACGACAACAGCGGACAGGTCTGCCCTTCACCCAGCCCCGCCGGGACGATCACCGTGGTGACCGTCACCTCGGGCTGATCGTTCAGGTCCGTCGTCCGGTACAGCAGCTGGGTGGCTTTGATGGGCTGCGGTATCAGTCCCAGAAACGCCAACTCGACCTCGCGCGAGCGCAGCACGGTGCCGGGCTCGGCGTGTTGAAAGCCGGATGGCGGCTGGCAGAACGGGTCGTCCGAGGGCAGCAGCGGACGTACCTTACGCTGCAGTTCCTGGTGCTGTGGCCGACCGATCCACTCCGCGCCACGCGTCCCTGCGAGATTGCCGAGCTCAACCATTGAGATCCCTTCTTGGCCAACCGGCATTGTTGCGCATGAACGCCCGGTAACTAAAGCGCAACCGCCGCATTGTGAGCCAGTTCTCGTCGGCGCCGGCGGACCGCCGGCGCCACTGTTACCGCCTAATTTACCGTCGTGTCACTAGTAGTGAGTTTCCATTACCCCGCTGGGCGGCGTTCAAACGCCGATTCACAGTTGGCCGGGCGGCCCGGGAGGCTTGAGCGCGGCGAATTCATCGGTAACCCGCAGCTGAGAGTCGGTGAAGTGGTACAGCGCCGCCGGCCGGCCGCCGCTGCGGCCGGACTGCGCGATGGTGCCGGTCTGGGTGATGACTCCGCGGCGGACCAGTACGCGTTGCAGATTCGTCGCGTCGACCTGGTACCCAAGGGCGGCGCCATAGATGTCTCGAAGGGTCGAAAGCGCGAATTCCTTTGGTGCCAAAGCGAACCCGATGTTGGTGTACGACATCTTGGCGGCCAGCCTGGCGTGGGCATGGGTCACCATCGGGCCGTGATCGAACGCCATCGGCGGCAGCGAGTCCACCGGATGCCAGCGGGTGTCCGGCGGCAGCTCGGGGATGGCGGGGGAGGGCACCAGTCCCAGAAAGGTGGACGCGATCATCCGGGTGTCCGGCACCCGGTCGGGGTCGGAGAACACGGCGAGCTGTTCGAGGTGTGCCAGCTCCCGCAGATCGACCTTCTCGGCCAGTTGGCGCAGGACCGAGGTGGTCATGTCCTCGTCGTTGCGCAGCCGTCCCCCCGGCAGCGACCATGCGCCCTTTTGCGGATCGCGGGCACGCTGCCATAACAGCACGTTAAGCTGCGGTTTTTCTGCTCGCGGGGCCCTTGTAACTTGATGAGTAACTTGGCGAACCTGGAACACGACCGCAAGCACCTCGTGCGCGGTGCTACCATGGGGCATGTTTTCGATTGTAAGTCGAAAACCTCCTGGACGCGAAAGGAGCTTTCCGTGACGGTTTTGAATCGCATGGACACGCTCGCGGACGACATGATTGCCGGCATCACCGATTCACCCACCGGCTACACGGGTGTGGAGGGTGATGCGCAGTGGGCAGCGGAGGTTCGCCGACTCGCAGACCTGCGTAATGCCACCGTGCTCGCGCACAACTACCAGCTGCCCGCGATCCAGGATGTCGCCGACCACGTGGGCGATTCGCTGGCGCTGTCGCGGATCGCCGCCGACGCGCCCGAGGACACCATCGTGTTCTGCGGCGTGCACTTCATGGCCGAGACCGCCAAGATCCTGAGCCCGGACAAGACCGTGCTCATCCCCGATCAGCGGGCCGGCTGCTCGCTGGCCGATTCGATCACCCCCGCTGACCTGCGCGCCTGGAAGGACGAGCACCCCGACGCCGTCGTCGTCTCCTACGTCAACACCACGGCCGCCGTGAAGGCGCTCACCGACATCTGCTGCACCTCGTCCAACGCCGTCGACGTGGTCGAGTCCATCGACCCGGACCGCGAGGTGTTGTTCTGCCCGGATCAATTCCTCGGCGCCCATGTGCGTCGGATGACCGGTCGCAAAAACCTGCACGTGTGGGCGGGTGAATGCCACGTGCATGCCGGGATCAACGGCGACGAGCTCACCGGCCAGGCCCGCGCCAATCCCGACGCCGAGTTGTTCGTGCACCCTGAATGCGGTTGTGCTACTTCGGCTTTGTACCTCGCCGGCGAAGGCGCCTTCCCGCAGGATCGGGTGAGGATCTTGTCCACCGGCGGCATGCTCGAGGCCGCCAAGTCCACGGACGCCCGCAAGGTGCTGGTGGCCACCGAGATCGGCATGTTGTATCAGTTGCGCCGAGCAGCACCAGAAGTCGATTTCCGCGCAGTCAACGACCGCGCATCGTGTAAGTACATGAAGATGATCACCCCCGCGGCCCTGTTGCGCTGCCTGGTCGAGGGCGCCGACGAAGTTCACGTCGACCCGGAGATCGCAGCATCGGGCCGGCGCAGTGTGCAGCGGATGATCGAAATCGGACAGCCGGGCGGCGGCGAATGACGGCCGGTCCCGCCTGGACGGATAGCGCCGACGTCGTCGTGATCGGTACCGGCGTCGCGGGTTTGGCCGCCGGGCTGGCCGCCCACCGCGCCGGCCGCAGGGTCGTCGTGCTGAGTAAGGCCGACCAGACGCGGGGGGTGACCGCTACGCACTACGCCCAAGGCGGCATCGCGGTCGTTTTACCGGACAACGACGATTCGGTGGATGCCCATGTCGCCGACACTCTGGCCGCGGGTGCGGGCCTGTGCGATCCGGATGCGGTGTGCTCGATCGTCGCCGACGGCTACCGCGCGGTGTCTGAATTGGTCTGTGATGGAGCGCGATTCGATGAATCGGTCCCTGGCCGCTGGGACGTGACGCGCGAGGGCGGGCACTCACGCCGACGCATCGTGCACGCCGGCGGCGACGCCACCGGGGCGGAGGTCCAGCGGGCGCTCGACCACGCCGCAGCAATGCTGGACATTCGCACCAGCCATGTGGCGCTGCGGGTGCTGCACGACGACATCGCCGTTACCGGTGTGTCAGTGGGCAACCCGGACGGGATTGGGATCATCAGTGCGCCCTCGGTGATCCTGGCCTCCGGCGGGCTCGGGCACCTTTACAGCGCGACCACCAATCCCGAGGGTTCCACCGGTGACGGAATCGCATTGGCGTTGTGGGCCGGTGTCGCGGTGAGCGATCTCGAGTTCATCCAGTTCCATCCGACCATGCTGTTCGGTGACCGCACTGGCGGCCGGCGGCCGCTGGTCACCGAGGCCATCCGGGGCGAGGGTGCGATATTGCTTGACAGGCAGGGCAATTCGGTAACAGCGGGGGTTCATCCGATGGGCGACCTAGCGCCTCGCGATGTCGTCGCGGCGGCCATCGATGCGCGGCTGAAGTCCACCGGCGATGCGTGCGTCTACCTCGACGCCCGGGGTATCGACGGCTTCGAGAGACGATTCCCGACGGTCACCGCTGCATGCCGGACGGCAGGCATCGACCCGGTGCGTCAACCCATTCCGGTCGTTCCGGGGGCGCACTACAGTTGTGGCGGCGTCGTCGCCGATGTGTACGGCCAAACCGAGCTGCCGGGGCTGTTCGCCGCGGGCGAAGTGGCCCGCACCGGGATGCACGGCGCAAATCGCTTGGCGTCCAACAGCTTGCTGGAAGGTCTGGTGGTGGGCGGCCGTGCCGGACAGGCAGCCGCCGCCCATGCGACGGCAGCCGGGCAGTCACGCGCGACGTTGCCGGAGCCGATCGCCCACACCGCACCAAAGCGCCGCGCACTGCAACGCGCGATGAGCCGAGACGCGTCGGTAGTACGCGACGCCACCGGTTTGCGCCGCTTGTCCGGAATCCTCTGCGCGGCGAAGGTGCGCAGAGTTGTCGACCGTCGCGATTTCGAGAATGTGGCGCTAACGGTGACCGCCCGCGCGGTGACCGCAGCGGCGTTGGCGCGCAATGAAAGTCGGGGTTGTCACCACCGCGGGGAATATCGCGATGCTGCACCAGACCATGCCCGCAGCACTGTGGTTCGGCTGGCCGATGACCAAATCGAGGTGTGCGCCGAGGCATTGGCAGCGGTGTGCTGATGGCGTTGACTGACCGCGAACGCAGCGCCGCCCAAGACACCATTCGTCGGGGTCTCAAAGAGGACCTGCGCTACGGGCCCGACATCACCACGCAGGCGACGGTGTCCGCCGGGGCGGTCGCCACGGCGTCGATGGTGCCGCGAGAGCCGGGCGTAGTCGCCGGGGTGGATGTCGCACTGCTGGTCCTCGACGAGGTGCTGGGTGCCAGCGGCTACCAGGTGCTGGACCGCGTCGAAGACGGTGCCCGGTTGCAGCCGGGCCAGCCGCTATTGACGGTGAAGGCGGAGACCCGGGGTCTGTTGACCGCGGAGCGGACCATGCTGAACCTCATCTGCCACCTGTCCGGGATCGCCACCGTGACGGCGGCCTGGGTCGACGCGGTCAGCGGCACCAAAGCCAAGGTTCGTGATACCCGCAAAACGCTGCCGGGCCTGCGTGCGCTGCAGAAATACGCGGTGCGGGTCGGCGGCGGCGTGAACCACCGGCTAGGGCTGGGCGACGCGGCATTGATCAAGGACAACCACGTGGTAGCTGCCGGGTCGGTGGTCGACGCGCTGCGGGCGGTGCGCGAGGCTGCTCCCGATCTGTCCTGCGAGGTCGAAGTGGACTCACTCGAGCAGTTCGATGCGGTGCTGGCCGAAAAGCCCGAGCTGATCTTGCTGGACAACTTCCCGGTGTGGCAGAC
>DASXMA010000445.1:0-6120 GCA_036495965.1 Mycobacterium sp. | reverse complement strand
TGGCGCAGGGCGTCGTCGAACTCGGCGTCGGGCACTACCTTGTTGACCAACCCGGCGGCGGCGGCTTCGGCCGCGTTGATCAGTCGGCCGGTCATCATCAGCTCGTTGGCGACCAGTCGTCCGGTGGCACGGAAGATCAATGCCGAGATCATGAACGGAAACGCGCCGACGTTGATCTCCGGACAGCCCAACCGGATTGACGCCTTGGCGATCACGAGATCGCAAGCCAAGGCGATGCCCAGCGCACCGGCCAGCACGTCGCCGTTGGCGGCGCACACGACCGGCTTGTCGATGGCGGTCAGGGTGCGAAACAGGGTGGGAAAACGCGCCAGGCCGGCGTATTTGGCGATCGTCGTCCGATCGTCGGCGAAAGCGTCGAGGTTGCCGCCGGAAGAGAAGACCCGCGGGTGCGATGACGTCAGCACGATGACCCTGACCCGCGAATCAGACGCCGCGCGCCGCAACAGCGACGTCAGCTGATCCAGCAGCGCGTCGGACAGTGCGTTACGCCGGGCGGGATCGTTGAGGGTCAGGTAGGCGACCAAGGCCCCTGCGTCGGGGCCATCGGGGATGGCGGCCTCGAGTCGGTAGGTGACCAGTTCGGGGGAGTCAGTCACACAGCGCCTCCTAGTCGTGCGTCAGTACGCATTTCCCGAATGAGCGTCCACGCTCTAGGTATTCATGTGCTTCGGCGGCGCGATCCAGCGGGAACTCCCGGTCGATCACAGGCGCGCGCACCGAGCACCGATCGATCATGTCGAGCAGGCCGGCAAAGTCTCTGCTGTTGCCCATCGTCGTTCCGAGCAGATCGAATTGGCCGAAATAAAAGCTGCGGATGTCCATCTGGGCGGTCTGTGCGGCGTTTGCGCCGAGCACCACGAGCCGGCCGCCTGGGCGCAGCGCGTGCACGGACTCGCCCCAGCGTCCGACGGGGTCGAGGACCAGATCGAACCCGGCGTTGTCCAGCGACAGGCCACGGGCGTGCTCGGGCCATCCATCTTCGCTGTGCAGCACGCCGCCGATAGCGCCCGTGGATATCGCGCGCTCGATGGTGTCGGTCGAGGAAGAGGTCACCGCAATGCTGGCGCCGATGGCGACCGCGAGGGCGATCGCCATGGTGGCGATTCCGCCGCCGGCCCCGATCACCAGCATCGATTCTCCGGCCCTTAACCGTCCGCGGGCGAACAGGGCTCGGTAGGTCGTGACCCCGACAAGCGGCAGGGCCGCCGCCTCAGACCAGCTCAGCCGCGGGGGCTTGGCGGCCAGGCAGTCGGTGGGCACGCTGACCAGCTCGGCGTAGGTGCCGGGGGTGTGGTCGCCCAGAATCTCCCAGCCGCTGCTCGGTGCTTCTTCGCAGTTGCCCCAGTTGAGCGACGGCAGGACCACCACGTGCTCCCCGGTATCTGTACGCACGCCGGCTCCGTCGGCGCCGATGATGTGCGGCAGCGGCGAACCGTAGCGGCCTTGGCGAACCAAGACGTCATGCCAGTTCAGCGCGCTGGCATGGAGTTTCACAGTCGCCCAGCCCGGCCGTGCGATCGGGTCGGGAAATTCGCCGGGACGCAATACGCCGGCGGCGCCGAACTCATTCATGATCACGGCGTGCAAAACAGGCCTCCTATGGCCTGACCATTAGACCATTATGCCAAGTGGTGCACAAGCGCACGCAGGTAGGAGGATTGGATTGCGAATATTGACACACAAGTAAAATTGCGGAGCCTTGTGTGGCGCGCAACACCGCTCTATACTTCGGTCCAATGGTCTGACCATTTTGGGGCGGGCCAGCTCCCGAGAAGAGAGGAGCAGCGATGAGCCTGCGGGCGCCTATGGCCTCGATCGCGGAGGATCCAATGGTGATTGCGCGTGTCGAGACAGCCGTCGCGGTCGCCGCCGACCACCTCAAAGTGGCGCCTCCGGAACTGACACCGGCTGCGTTGGGTCACCAGTTGGCCGGCCTGCGGCGAAGCCTCGAGGAGCGGATCGCGCTGCCATCCGACCCGACGGCCGATTGGGCGACAACCGCCGAGATCCTTATCGCCATCTTGCGATTGCAGTGCGAACTCCTCGACCACGACCTGGCTCGCCGGGTCAAATCCATGTCGGAGATTCGTAGCGCCCTGGGGTACCTGCGGGGACTGCCACCGCGCGAGATGATCTACGCGGCGGGGGAGGTGCTGAGCCGCGAGTTCGCTTTCGCGCGCACATTGATCTCCACCGTGCGCGGTTCGCTGTGGTTGCCCCAGCACCTGTATATAGAAGAAGAAGGGGCCGATCCCCATTCGCGATCGCTCTATGAGTACATAGAAGGCCGCCAGATTCAGCTGGCCGACGCTCCACTTGAGACAGAACTGGTCCGCAAGCGGTGCGGCGTCTTCGCGCCATCGCCCCAGGACGACAAACGCGTGTTCAGAGAGATCATGGACGCCTCCGGTTGCTTTGGATATATCGGTGCCCCGATTACCGTTCAGGGCAGGGCAATCGGGATTATTCATGCCGACCGTCCGGAACCCCACGGCATCGTGACGATGGACCACCTCGAACAGTTGGAGGCCTTCGCCGAGTGTCTGTCCGTGGCGTTCGAGAGCGCGGCGCTCGAAGAGAAGGCCGCGCAGCAGCGCGTCGAAGTCGACAATCTGTGCGGCAATGTCGACGAATTGTGCGGCCGGTCCAGCCGATCGGCGTTGTGGTCGGTGCCGTGCGAGGCGCCTGGACCGCGACACGATGCTTATTACCGTCGTGACGAACCCGGCTTACCCACGTTGACGTCTCGCGAACGAGAGATCATGTCGCACGTTGCGACCGGCGCCACCAACGGTCAGATTGCGCGGTGCCTCGTGATTTCCGAAGGGACCGTGAAGTCCCATCTGAAACACATTGCGAAGAAGCTCAATACGTCCAGCAGGGCGGCGGCGGTCGCGACGTACGCGGGTCTGGCCACCGCTTGATGACGGGATGTCACTATGAACACCCGCGCAATGGTGGCCCGGCTCAACCAACTCGATGAACAGCTATGTAGCGCGTTTGGGATCTCCCGGTCACTTGACGCGACGACTCTCGACGAGGCGATCAGAATGTCCGCCGCTACGACCGAGCGACTGGAAACTCGCGAACTCGGCGCGCGCGCCGACGCCCCGTCAGCGAACGGACACAGCCTTCTGACGGATTTCCTGCAAGCGCAGGTCGAGGCGCGTCAGTTGAGAGCCGGTGACCGGGTCGATGTGGTGCGGTCGTTGACTGCCGGCATTCGTCGCATGAAGAAGGCCGGATCGCTTCAAGGGCTCGGCCGCCAAGCCTGTACCGAGCTTTGTGACGTGCTCGGCTTCGACAGCGCGTTGCTGTCGTTCGTCGAAGACGACGGATTCGTCGTCGAGGAATCCGACCATGGCCTTGGCGGCCCCACGGTGATTCGGCGTCGTGACTGCCCGGCCGAGCGAGCCTGTATTCGCTTGCGTGACACCACCCGGACGAACGAAACCGACATGCCTGCCTCGCCCGGATATCAGGAGCTGCTCGGTTCAGAGAACTATCTCGTCGCCCCTATCATCGCGAAATCGCGAGTCGTCGCACTCATTCATGTCGGCCGTCGCAGCGAAGGCGGCGCAACTGCCGATGACGTGGATGTGCTGGATGCGTTCGCCTCAGCGTACTCGCTGCTGCACGAGAGGATGCTGAATACCGAACGGGTGCAACAACAGCGGACATCGATCGCGCGGGCGGCGGCGCGGCTGACAGAAGAAGCGGACCGCATCGCCGCTGCAGCCATCAGCTTCGATGTCGAAGACGAGACTCGTGTCGAGCCCCCGACCGTAGCGGCGGACTCGGCGTTGGCAGCCACACTGTCGCACCGTGAACGCCAAGTCTTCGAAAGGCTGGTGCTCGGAGCCTCCAACGCCGAGATCGCCGACGAACTCGTCATTACGATCGAAACGGTCAAGACGCACGTTAAAAGGATCCTGCGCAAGATCGGCGCCATCAACCGGTCGGAGGCGATCGCCCTCTATCTGGAGGAGACCCGAACCGCTCCTCGGCGGCGCAGCCGGTAACCTTGAGCGACAACCCTTTTCATGCCGCATCCCGGTCTTCCGTGGACGGATTCGCCGATCTGACCGATATAACCTATCACCGCCACATCACCGATCCCACGGTGTGGGTGGCGTTCAACCGGCCAGAAGCGCGATCCCGATTACGGCAGGTTCCCCCGTTACTTCTGACGCCAGTTACGCCGCGGAAATGCCGCCGTTGACGCTGATTGCCTGACCCGTCAATCGCCCCGCCGCCGGGCTGCACAAGAACACCGCGAGCGCAGCAATGTCGTCGGCCGTTGGCACACCTAACTGTGCCTGCTGGGCAGCTCGGGCGAAGAGCTTGCCGCTGAACCCGTCCGCTGTGATGCGTTCGGTCGAGGCGGTGCCGTAGACGAGCGAGGGAGTCAGCGCGTTGGCGCGGATGCCGTAGCGCTTTTCCTCGATGGCGATCGTTCGGGTGAACATCACGATGGCAGCCTTTGCAGCGCCGATAATGGCCTCGCCCGGCGTTGCGGTCTTGGCCGCGTCGGAGGCCATGTTGACGATGACACCGCTGCGACGAGTGCGCATGCCCGGCAGGACTGCACCGGCCATATGCATCGACGGCACCGCCAGTTGGGTGAGCATCCGACCGATGTCGGTTGTCGGGATGTCGATGAACAGCTCGGGCCGCACGTCCGCAGCTGTGCTGCACATCAGGATGTCGATGCCGGACAGGATTTGATCGGCTTCTGCCGCGACGGTGGCTGCGCTGGCGGGATCGGTGGCGTCGCCGACGACGAAGTGCGCGGCCGCCCCGAGTTCGGCGATCGACTTGGCGGCGAGCTCGCCACGTTCGGCATTGCGTCCGACGATCACGATCCGTGGTACGCCGGCGGCAGCGAGTGCCCGGGCCGAGGCCAGCCCGATGCCGGCGGTGCCACCGACGATCAGTGCAGTAGACGCGTCTAGGTCCTTAGGTGCAGGCATGTCGGCCTTATGGTCGTCGGTCATTGGTTCGTCCTTACGTTTGTCGTCACTCGGCGTAGCCATTCCAAAAGGTCGTCGATCACCTCTGCCCGGTTGATCTCGTTGAGGATCTCATGCCTGGCATCCTGGTAGACGCGAACAGTGACATCGTCAAGACCCGCGGCGCGGTAGCGGTCTGCCAGTGCCCACAACAAGGTGAGCCCGGCGTTGACGGGGTCCTTCGACCCCACCGCCAGATACACCGGCAGGTCGCCGGGAATGGGTGCGAGCTGGGCGGGATCGGCGAGCCGACGGGCGCCGGTGAACATGTCTTTCAGCGACGCGGTGTCGATGCCGAATCCACACAGCGGATCGGCGAGATAGGCGTCGACCATCGACTCGTCGCGAGAGAGCCAGTCGAAATCCGTTCGCGCCGGATGGAACACGGCGTTGAAAGCGGACAACTCCAGATCGCCGGAGAGGTCCAAGGCCGGTTCCAGAAGATCCGCGGCCGCAGTTCCGGTGAGGGCTACCGCATCCACGCTCGCGCCGTGATCCATCAGAAACTGTTGAGCGGCAAACGAACCCATGCTGTGAGCGATCATCACAAGCGGCAAGCCCGGAAGGTCTGATCGCGCTTGGGTGACTACCAAATTCAGGTCTTCGACCAGTGCCCGCCATCCGTGGGGCCCGAGGTGCCCGGGTTCGTCGGTGGGAGCCAGGGACGCGCCGTGCCCTCGATGGTCGTGTCCGTATACGACATATCCCTGGGAGGTGAGCGCGTCGGCAACGTGGTCGTATCGGCGGATATGTTCGCCCATGCCGTGGACCAGCACGACGACGCCAGCGCTTGTCTGGTCATCTTGAGGGGCCCAGCGATAGCCGGCGAGCTGCCGGCCGTCGGCGGCGCGATAGGAGGACTTGGCGGGTTCCATCAACGGATTCCCGGTCACAAGGCACTGCCCGTCGCGCCGGCACGGCCACGATCGACCTTGTCGAAGAACTGTTGAGACCGCTCCATCACCGTGGTGTTGCCGCCGCACAGCGCGTACCCCCACATCGCTTCGACACGCAGCTGGTCGTACAAAGGGCGGCCGATGATTTCGAGCACCGTCTCCTTGGCCGATTCGATCGCGGCCTGGTCACA
>DASXMA010000444.1:0-7417 GCA_036495965.1 Mycobacterium sp. | reverse complement strand
CAGTGCGCCATCGACGCCGGTGTCGGCTTCGTCAACGCGCTGCCGGTGTTCATCGCCTCCGACCCGGTGTGGGCCGAGAAGTTCCGCGCGGCCGGCGTGCCGATCGTGGGCGACGACATCAAGTCCCAGGTCGGCGCCACCATCACCCACCGGGTGCTGGCGAAGCTGTTCGAGGACCGCGGCGTGCAGCTCGACCGCACGATGCAGCTCAACGTCGGCGGCAACATGGACTTCCTCAACATGCTCGAGCGTTCACGCCTGGAGTCCAAGAAGATCTCCAAGACCCAGGCCGTGACGTCGAATGTGCAGCGGGAGTTCAAGACCAGAGACGTCCACATCGGCCCGTCCGATCATGTTGGCTGGCTCGACGACCGCAAGTGGGCCTACGTCCGGCTGGAAGGCCGCGCCTTCGGCGACGTGCCGCTGAACCTGGAGTACAAGCTCGAGGTGTGGGACTCGCCGAACTCGGCGGGCGTCATCATTGACGCGGTGCGCGCGGCCAAGATCGCCAAAGACCGCGGCACCGGCGGACCGGTCGTGCCGGCGTCGGCCTACCTCATGAAGAGCCCACCGCAGCAGCTGCCCGATGACGTTGCGCGCACACAGCTCGAAGAGTTCATCATCTCGGGCTAACACCCCCTCCTTCACCGAGTGTGCGGGTGCGCCATCGAGCGGTCGGGTGTTCGAGTGTGCGCCGAGGGTTTCGAGTGTGCGCTGAGGGTTTCGAGCGTGCGTTGAGGGTTGAAATATCTCGATATCGGCGCCTTGGGCGCACAGTCGAAGCAGAGACCGCACACGCGATTCGTCGACACGGCGCTGGGCAGGTGCTTAGCATCATCTCTCGATGACCGTTCAACCCGCTGCGTTCTTACGAACCACCCTTCCGCTCGACCTGTCCCGACTTTCGGAGCTGGACAGCGGCCGCTATCACTCGATCTGGCTGCCGGATCACATGGTCAGCTTCTGGCCAGACTCGATCTGGACTCCCGAATTCACCGATCTCGCCAGCGCCAGCCCGTCGCCGCACCGCCACCTCGACGGGCTGGCGGTCGCAGCCGCAGCCGCAGTCCTGACCGAGAAGGTCCCGCTTGTCAGCGCCGTTGTCGACACCGTGCGCCGCCATCCCTGCATGCTGGCCCAGACGGCGCTGACCATCGATCACCTCGCCAGGGGCCGTTTCATCCTCGGCTTGGGCAGCGGCGAGAGCGAGAACATACTGCCCTACGGCTTCGACTTCTCCCGTCCGGTCCGCCGTTTCGAGGAAGCACTGACGGTGATCCGGCTGCTCTGGGAAAGCGATGGTCCCGTCGATTTCGATGGACGGTTCTACGCACTGCACCACGCCCGATTGGACACCGAACCCTATGGGGGCAAGCCACCGCAGATCTGGATCGGCGCCAGCGGCCCACGGATGCTCGACATCGCCGGCCGCCACGCCGATGGGTGGTGGCCGGCGGGCGCATGGACTCCAGAGCACTACGCCGACATGCTGTCCGCGGTAAGGGTGTCCGCCGAACGGGGTGGCCGCGATCCGATGGCCATAACGCCGTGCTTCATCCAAGTGTGTCTGATCGGCAAGAGCAAGGATGCCCTGGCCGAGATCCTGCAGGCGCCTCTAGTCAAGGCATTCTTGCTGCAGGTATCAGCAGAGACGATGCGGAGCTTCGGTTTTGAACACCCGATGGGTGACGGGTGGCGCGGATTTCACGACATCGACCCAGCGGTCCTCACCCGCGAGCGGATCATTGCGTTTCTGCACAACGTGCAGCCCGAAATGATCCTCGCGGTCGTGCCGCACGGGACACCGCGAGAGGTTGCCAAGATCATCAAGGCATATGTGGACGCGGGCTTGCGGGTGCCCAAAATCCTCGATTACGGTGCCATGGCCGGCCTGAAGTACGCCGAGTCTTCCGCGGCGAACGTTCGCGCGGCCGAGGACGAACTGCTACAGCTGTGCGGAGATCTATCGTGAGCGAACAGTTGGACGCCGCCGAGATGCTGGGCGACGCGGAGGCCGAAACGCGATTGCATGACTACGGCGACCCCACGTTGCCGGAGCGCTTCGCCGTCGCCGTCGACCACCTGAACGGCCTCGGCATGAATGCCGGCGGCAGATCGCAAGCGGTGCAGGTGTGTCGATGGCTCCTCACATCCCGTCTCGAGTTCATCGAAGATCGCAACCGCTACCCGATCGGCGACGAAGTGGTCGAAGCTCCGATGTTCGTCACCGGCGAACCACGGTCGGGCACAACGCTCATGCACGCGCTGATGTCCGTCGATCCGCACGCACGGGCGCTGCGGTTCTGGGAAGTGATGTATCCCTCACCACCGCCGGGTGTCGCCGCTGCAGATGATGATCGACGCGACCGGGCCGACGCAGACTGGCGTGAGATCAACGCCAAGATGCCCAAATGGCTGCACAGTCACCCCTACAACGACATGCTGGGCGACGGCCTGCCCGAAGACGAACGCACCTGGGCGTTCGATTTCCGGGTCATGACGCCGACGGCATGGTGGCGGGTGCCGATGCAGTCGCTGGTCGGCGGCCTGGCCACCGATCCAGCCGCACAGTACCGGTTACACAAAGCCATGCTGCAGCAGCTGCAGTACAACCGGCCACCAAAATACTGGGTTCTGAAGGGATTTCACGGTTTCCGGCTCACGGAGATGTTCGAGACATACCCTGATGCCTTCATGGTATGGCTGCATCGGGACCCAGTACAGGTCGCCGCGTCGCGCACCATGATGATGGCCGACATCATGGACGGCATCGTCGGTCCCGTCGACCTGCACGCCGAAGCCAAGAAGCACCTCGAGATGACCCGCGCCAGCATCGCAAACACGATGAGCAATCCACTGGTTGACGATCCGCGCATCCTGCACATTCGCTACACCGACTTCATCGCCGATCCCGTCGCCGCAGTGCAGCGCTACTACACGTTCTGCGGTCGAGAGTTGGCGTCCGAGGCCGAAACGGCGATGCGCGCCTACCTGGCCAACAACCGCGGGGACCGATACGGCAAGTTCACCTACTCCGCCCAGCTGCTGATCGATATCGGCGAAGACCTCGATGCACTGCATGCGGAATTCCGGGCGTTCCGTGAACGATTCGGCGTCGAGATCGAGAGGCGGGCATAGCGTGACGACGGTCAACCAGCGTCTGTCTGTGCACAACGTCACTTTTCTCGGCGCGCCGTTGGCCGATCTGGAGGCATACTGGGCAGCGCTCGGCGTCACCCGGTTGAGCATCCTGGACAGTCAGCTGCTCGACCCCGAATTCGCAACGCTACTGCAGCGCAACACCTATACGGTGGAGGCCGTCTACCACCTTTTCGCCAACGGCCTGCTATCTACCGACCCGCGGGCCGCGCAAGATGCGCTGTGTGCGGTGATTGACGCCGCGGCCAGCGTGGGTGCGCGTACCGTCTACCTGCTCACCGGTGGCCGCGGTGCCCTTACTTGGGAGCAGGCCGCCGCCCAGTTCTGCGTCATGGTCAACCCCTGCGTCGAGCACGCGAATCGCGTCGGCGTGGCGCTGGCGATCGAGAACGCCTCCGCCCTCTACGCCGACATCCATCTCGCCCACACGCTGCGCGACACCATTACCCTTGCCGAGATGGGCGGGCTGGGCATCTGCATCGATCTGTTTCACTGTTGGGCGGAGGGTGATTTCGAAGCAATGGTGCAACGCGCCCTGCCGCGAACCGCACTCATCCAGCTGAGTGACTACGTGTTGGGTGACCGGGCGCTGCCGGCCAGGGCGGTGCCCGGGGACGGCACGATTCCGATCGACGCATTCGTGGCCAAAGCTCTCGAGGGAGGCTACGCGCACGGCTTCGACCTGGAACTCATAGGTCCCAGAATCGAGAAAGAAGGCCGTTTCGAATCCGCCCGGCGCGCATGTGAATTCGTCGGGGCGATGCTCAACCGGCTGGGTGCGTGACGATGGCCTTCGGCGACGGCCCCGACGACGCGGCACTGCAGTCGGCGTGGACTGCATTCTGCGCACAGCTGCAACGCGCAGGCGAACAAGTCTTCAAAGATGCCAACGCCACTTCGGGCGCGCAGCGTGTCGACGCCTTCCGCTTTCTCACCCAAAATCTGGGCCAGGCCTTCGATTTGGCTTTCGAGACCCGCGACACCCGCTACCCGGTGCTGCATACGTTCTGTGGTCCCACCCGCAAACTCGGCGGTGATTGCGCTGACTTGACCTACCAGCAAGCGTGGATCGACGGGCAGTCGACTTACCGGCTGACCGGTAGCCGCGGTACCTCACGGTTCTTCAACGTCACGGTCCAGGGCCCGCGCCTTCCGGGTCCCGGTGTGCTGCATGAACCGTTCGGTGATACACCGGAAGCCAATCTGCACGGCCATCAACTCGACGTCGGTGACGACGGACGGTTCGAGCTGTACATCGGTGGGGCCGAACGCGAGCCGAACTGGTTGCCCACCACCCCGGGATCACGCAAACTGTTCATCCGCCAGGGCTTCGACCGTTGGGATGAAATGCCCGCACGGATGCGGATCGAGCGGATCGACATGTCCTCCCCGAAGCCATCGCCCACACCCGCAGCGATGATCGAGGCGATGGACTGGGCCGGTGATTTCGTCACCGGTCTGATGTCTGATTGGCCCGAGTTCCCGTTCACCTACGGCGGCGTGGACGCCGAGCACCCCAACACCTTCCCGGAGGTTTGCGCCACCGACGCGGACGGCAAGCGCGGCCGAGCCGCCGCCAACATGTACTGGGAGCTTGCACCCGACGAGGCGCTGCTCGTCGAATTCGACGCCCATGACGGGCTGTGGATGCTGACGAACATGGGCGTCTTCTTCAACAGCATGGACTACCTCTACCGCCCGGTGAGCTACACGCCGAGCCGTACGAAAACCGACCGCGACGGCCGAGTCCGTCTGGTTATGGCGCATCGCGATCCGGGTGTCCACAACTGGCTGGACACCCAAGGCTTCCAGCGCGGCAATTTGACCTACCGGCACATGCTCGAAGGTCAACCCGCCGTGCTGAACACCCGGACAGTCAACTACGACGAGCTGATGCACGCCCTTCCCGCAGACACCGCCATGGTCAGCACGGCGGAACGCACCGCCGCGATGTGGGAGCGGTTCCGCGGCATTCGCCGTCGCTACGTTTCCTAGGAGTCCTCTAGTGTCAGAGATCGTGACCGAGATCTCCGAAGACGAACTGGCCGGACTGTCCGAGTTCTCGCTGCTGTCCGAGAACGCCGAGCAGGCCGGCGTTTCGGGCCCGCTGCCCGATGTGGAGCGGGTCGAAGCGGGCGCGGCCGAAGGCCGAATCAGCGCACTGCGCTGGGGCGCTCCCTCACTTCAAAGTCCCCCACGGATCATCTTTCTGCACGGCGGCGGGCAGAACGCGCACACCTGGGACACCGTCATCGTCGGTGTGGGCGAGCCCGCGCTGGCAGTCGACCTTCCCGGTCACGGACATTCCGCCTGGCGGGAGGACGGCGACTACTCACCGCTGCACAACGCCGATACCCTGGCGCCGGTGCTGCACGAGCTCGCACCGTCCGCCCAAATTGTGGTGGGCATGTCGCTGGGCGGGTTGACCGGAATACGGCTGGCTGCTGTCGCGCCCGACCTGGTGCCTGAACTGGTTCTCATCGACGTCACTCCATCGGCGTTGCAGAGGCATGCCGAGATGACCGCCGAACAGCAAGGCACCGTGGCGCTGATGCACGGCGAGCGAGAATTCCCCAGCTTCCAGGCCATGCTGGACCTCACGATCGCCGCAGCGCCGCACCGCGAGGTGAAAGCGCTGCGCCGCGGAGTCTTCCATAACTCCCGCCGGCTCGACAATGGCAATTGGACGTGGCGGTATGACGCCATCCGCACCTTCCCCGACTTCGCCAGTCTGTGGGACGACGTCGACGCACTATCCGCACCCATCACTTTGGTGCGCGGCGGCTCATCGGGCTTCGTCAACGATGAGGACACGGCCGAACTCAGCAGGCGTGCAAAGCATTTCCGCAAAGCGCACGTCGTAGAGAATTCCGGCCACTCGGTGCAAAGCGACCAGCCGCGTGCCCTGATCGACCTGTTGCGCTGGGTACTCAAGGCCCGCTGACCATGCGTTGATGCCTACGGTGGTCATATGACTTCGTCAGTGCACCCTGATCGCCCTGTTCGAATCGGTGCGCAGCTGCAGCCGCAGCACGCGCCCCGTTACCACAACATCCGCGACGCCGTTCGCCGCTGCGAGGACCTCGGTGTCGATATCGCATTCACCTGGGATCACTTCTTTCCGCTCTACGGTGATCCCGACGGCCCGCATTTCGAATGCTGGACTGTTCTGGCGGCCTGGGCCGAGCAGACGTCGCGCATCGAGATCGGCGCGTTGGTGACCTGCAACTCCTACCGCAACCCGGAGCTGCTGGCCGACATGGCCCGGACCGTCGACCATATTTCTGACGGCCGGCTGATCCTCGGGATCGGGTCGGGCTGGAAAGAGAAGGACTACGACGAGTACGGCTACGAGTTCGGCACCGCTGGCAGCCGTCTCGACGACCTGGCGGCCGCCCTCCCCCGGATCAAGGCGCGGCTGGCCAAGCTCAATCCCGCCCCCAGCCGTGACATCCCGATTCTCATCGGCGGCAAGGGCCCCCGCAAGACCCTGCGTCTGGTCGCCGAGCATGCCGACATCTGGCACGGCTTCACCACCACCGAGACCTACCCGGCGGCAGCGGCCGTGCTCGACGATCACTGCACCGCCGTCGGGCGAGACCCGAACACCATCGAACGGTCCGCCGGGGTGGAGGACAACAGCGGCGTCCGCCGCGGCGAAGGCACCGATGGGCTGATCGCCAACGCCGAGGGCCTCACGGCGATTGGCGTGAGGCTACTGACCGTCGGAAGCAACGGTCCGGACTACGACCTCACGTCGGTCGAGGCGCTTTGTCGCTGGCGCGACAAGCGCTGATCTCCCGGATTCGAATTTGCCTCCAATTCATCTGCGAAACACCTGAACGCAGGCGCCAAGTCATGAGAAACTTCCCCCGCTGGTTGCAGATGCGGGTTTGAAAGAGACTGATGCCGAAGAAATATGGGGTCAAAGAAAAAGACCAGGTTGTTGACCACATCCTCCACCTGATAATGACCGGGAAGCTGCGCAGTGGCGACCGTGTCGACCGCAATGAGATCGCGCTTGGCCTGGGAGTAAGTCGTGTCCCGATACAAGAGGCACTTGTGCAACTCGAACACGACGGCATCGTCTCCACCCGATACCACCGGGGCGCGTTCATCGAGCGGTTCGACGAAGCCGCAGTCCTCGAGCATCACGAACTCGACGGCCTGCTCAACGGCATTGCGTCAGCGCGCGCGGCCACCAACCCGACACCGCGGATCCTGGGGCAACTCGATTCACTCATGCGATCGCTGCGCA
>DASXMA010000443.1:0-2516 GCA_036495965.1 Mycobacterium sp. | reverse complement strand
CGCGAACGCGCGAGATCGCTTCTGGGACAGAGATGATCACGTGCGACGCCGCTGCCTCGCGCAGCTCGGCGATGGTTGTCACGTGTGAGAAACCCGCCGAGGTCTCGTTGCCGGGGTTCCACGCGGCATAGGTTTTCGCGTCGTGGAGCAGGTGCTCACCCAGCTCCGACCAGGCCTGGTCCACGTCGTCGGCGACGAAGACGACCGAGGGGGTGTCGCGGTCGGGAAGGAATACCGGCCCCGGTTGGTGGCCGTGTTCACCACAGGCGGCGTCGTAGGCTTCCTGCATACCGGCCACGTTGGCGTTGGCCAGCAGGCCCAGGCCGTATCGGCCGGCCCGTCGGGCCGCCGCCACCGTTCCGCCGCCCCACATCAAACCCGGCCCACCAACGGTCTGTGGCTGCGGCGTCACCATGATCCGTCGTCCGTCTTGGATCACGGTTTCACCGGCAAGCAGCCGGCGCAGCAGTCCGAGCTTCTCGTCGGCGAGCCGTCCGCGGTCCTTGAGCGCCACGCCGAAGTGTTCGAACTCCTCGGGCCGATATCCCAGGGCCAGGATGTAGGACGTCCGCCCGCCGCTCAGGATGTCGAGGACCGCCATGTCCTCGGCCAGGCGTATGGGTTCGTAGAACGGAAGAATCAGGATCAGGCTCAGCGCCAGCCGCTGCGTTCGCGCGGCAGCCGCCGAAGCCAACAGAAACGGAGAAGGCAAATAGCCGTCCTCGGAACCGTGATGCTCACAGAAGACGGCGGCGACGCCGCCATGCCCCTCGGCCCAGGCGCACATCTCGGGTACCGCGGCATAAAGCGCGGCCGGGGGCGCACCCCATCCCGGGGCCCGCATATCGAAGCGCAGCGTGAACACACCCAGCTCCTAGACAACCTAATCTTTGTCCCACGTACGCTACGTCCGCTGCGAGATGTGCGTCAACGTTTAGTCAAATACGTGTCGCGGCAGGGTCGTCGGGATATCCAGCGAGCTGAGCAAACCGGGGGCCGCGTCAACGACGTATGGGATCGCGTTGACGACGCGCATGGCAGTTGACGCCATGGCAGCGTGCCCCGCACCGTGGCCCTCGGCCTCTCCGAGCGTCATCACACAGTGGATGTCCGGATCGCCTTCGATGTCGACCCGATAGGTCGCGTCGCAATCCGAAGTTGGCCAGTCGGGAGCGACATCGCGGGCCATCCGGATGACGTGCTCGATCACGATGGCCTCCCGGCCGTTGACGACTCCCGCGGCCCGGGTCCGCACCGCACCGCAGGTGCCCGCGTTGATGGTGCCGAAGGCCACCTCGATGTCCCGATCGGTCAATTCACGGTCGAGGGAACCATCTACCCGTTCCACCTCGACACCCAGTCCGCTCGCGATCAGGCCTATTGGCGCCTTCCAGGCCATCTCGATGAACCCGGGTGTCTTGAGCATGGGTTCGAAATCCAGTGGGCGACCGAAACCCATCCCGTCCATCATCACGTCGGCCACCGGGTAGTGGTCATTGAGCGCGACCTCGCTGGCGGTGATGGTCCGGATGTTCTTTGATTGCGTCGTCATCAGCAGGGCGAGTTGATCGGAGGCGAAGCCCGGAAAGATGCCGGATGCGTAGAACGACGCGCCGCCGGCCTGGGCCGCCGTCTCGAGCTGGTCGCGCCAGTTCGGGGCGAAGTATGACGGGGGATGCACCAAGCTCGTCGACGACGTCGACACCACGTTGATGCCCGCGCGCAAGAGCCGCAAGTAGTCGGGCACGGCGGCCCCGTCGCGTTCGGGACCACTTGCGGCATACACCGCGCAATCGGGCGCCAAAGCGATCAATGCATCGGCATCATTCGTAGCCGCCACACCCAACGGAGCTCCGCCGGCCAACGCGCCGGCGTCCTTACCGACCTTTTCGGGCGAATGAACCCATACACCAACGAGTTCCAGTCCCGGTCGACGGCTGATCGCATCGATCGCAATTGCTCCGACTCCCCCGCTTGACCACACGACGGTGCGCAGAGGCATTGACTCGCCTGACACAAGCACTCTCCTTACTTGTCGTGGGCCCGCGCTGCGGCGGCTGCGGCACGTTCTAGATATGGCCAGGCAATATCGGGTGCAACGCCACCACAGAGCGGGTGCAGCGGCAAGGGTCGACCGCTACGCACAAATTCGGTCGCCTCGTCGGATGTGAAAATCCGGTACGGACCACTCTCTTCGCGTAGCGCGGTCACGCTGTCGGCCCGGGTGATGCTGGCTACCGAATTGTCGTGGGGTCGATAGGACGCCGCTGTCACGGCGTCGTGCAATAGATGGGGTCCCAGCACATCCCATGCCGCGTCGACATCATCGGCGACGAAAACCGCTGTGGGAGAACCCGGAACGGGAAACTGAATGATTCCGGGTTCGTGCCCGTGGGCACGGCACTGCGCTTCGTAGAACTCCTTCAGGCCCGGCAAGTCGGTCTGGGAGACAAACCCGAACCCGTAACGGCCGGCGCGTCGCGCGGCGGCCTTGCTGCCACCGGCAATCAGCACCA
>DASXMA010000442.1:0-7278 GCA_036495965.1 Mycobacterium sp. | reverse complement strand
GCAGCCGTGCCTACCTGCCACCATTGGTCGGTCTGGTGACCGTTGGCGTCATTGTCGCGATCATTTGGTTGGCGTTGACTCAGTTTCGCGGCGGCTTCACCGAAAGCGTTGCGGTGACTGTGATTTCTGATCGAGCCGGTCTGGTGATGAACCCGGGCGCAAAGGTCAAACTGCATGGCGCCCAGGTCGGAACCGTGGCCTCCATCGATGACATGCCAGACGGGCAGGCCGCGATTCATCTCGCGATCGAGCCGCGTCGACTGCACCTGATTCCGGCGAACGTCCTCGTTGAAGTCGTCGCGACAACAGCATTCGGCGCGAAATTCGTCGAGCTGATTCCGCCGGCTCGGCCCTCACTGGCTAGCGTGCACACCGGACAAATTCTCGACGCACATCACGTCACGGTTGAGGTCAACACCGTCTTTCAGCAACTCACTTCGGTGCTATCGAAGATTGACCCCGCCAAACTCAACGAAACACTTGGTGCGATCTCCACAGCCGTCAACGGCCGGGGCCCACAACTCGGGCACACCCTCGATGATCTGAACGCCTTTCTGGGGCAGGTCAACCCGAGTCTGCCTAATCTCAGCCACGACATCACGTCGGCTACTGATGCCATTAGCGCCTACGCCGACGCCGCCCCGGATCTGATCAAAACCGTCGACAACACAACGCGATTGAGTCAAACCTTCGTTGACGAACAGGACAATCTCGACACGCTGTTGATCAGCACGATCGGCCTGGCCGATCTCGGCACCGACGTGGTCGGCACCAACCGTCAAGCACTGACCGATCTCATGCGATTACTGGTACCGACGACCGACCTGACCAACGAGTACAGCCCCGCGCTTAACTGCGGGCTCAAAGGCATGGTGCCGCTGGCGAATCAGCCACCGGGAGTCAACCCCGGGCTTGAGGTGCTCGGAGCGATCAGCCTGGGGACCGAGCGTTACCGCTACCCGCAGAATTTACCGAAAGTCGCCGCTAAGGGCGGCCCACAGTGCGCAGGCGAGTTGCCGCTGGAGTTCAACAAGTTTCCGCCCTTCGATGTCGCCGATGTAGGCAGTAATCCGTGGAAGTACGGCAATCCCAGCAACCTTGGAAATTCCGACCTTCTCAAACAACTGCTCTACGGGCCCATCGACGGGCCACCACGCAACAGCGCACAGATCGGGCAGCCAGGATGAGCGGATCGGGCCAGACCATGGTCAAATTCGGTGCGTTCGCGGTCGCGATGGTGACGCTGACGGTCTTCTTGTTCCTCATCTTCGGTCAATTCCGGGCCGGCTCGACGAGCGGTTATTCAGCGATCTTCGCCAACGCCTCTCAGCTCAAGGCCGGAGACTCGGTGCGGTTGGCCGGTATTCGTGTGGGCAGCGTTGAGGGTGTGTCGCTGCAACCCGACAACACGGTCGTGGTGAGGTTCAATGCCGACCGGGATGTCGTGCTCACCACAGGTATCCGAGTCGCTGTTCGCTATCTCAACCTGGTGGGTGATCGGTACCTCGAACTCGTCGACGGCCCGGGATCCACGACCGAACTGCCGCCCGGATCACAACTGTCCGTCGATCACACCGCACCCGCACTCGACCTCGATCTGCTACTGGGTGGCCTCAAACCCGTTATCCGCGGGTTGAATCCGCGGGACGTCAACGCGCTCGCCTCAGCGCTGGTGGAAGTATTCCAGGGTCAGGGTCCGACCTTGCAGTCCTTATTGTCGCGAACGTCGTCGTTCTCCAATGATGTCGGAAACAAGAACGACGCTATCGAAAAGCTGGTTGACAACCTTGATACGGTCGTGGACACCCTTGCCAAAGACGGCGGCCAGTTTTCCGGTGCGATCGATCGCCTCCAACACCTGATCAGTGGGCTCTCCCAGGACCGTGACCCGATCGGCGACGCCATCGAAGCACTCAGCGCCGGCACTGCGTCAGTCGCCGAACTACTTGCCAACGCGCGGCCGCCGCTGGCCGGAACGGTCGACCAGTTGAGTCGCCTGGCGCCACTGCTGGACAACGGTAAGGGCCTTCTCGATTCGGCGCTGCAGAAAGCGCCGAACAACTTCCGCAAACTGGCGCGAACCGGCTCCTATGGCAGCTTCGTCAACTACTACATCTGCGGTCTGAGCATCCGTGCGACCGACTTTCAAGGCCGGACCGTGGTCGCCCCCTGGCTCAAGCAAACCGAGGGAAGGTGTGCGGAGCCCTGATGCTGAAATATCGTGACGGCAGACTCTTCCGCCCGGGATTCATCGGGGTGGTTCTGCTCATGCTGATTATCGCCGTGGGACTTGCACCACAGCGGCTGGTCCTGTTGGCGACGGCCATTCGCCATCAAGCCCTGTTCGCTGAATCGGCCGGGATCGCCACCGGAAACAGCGTGCTGGTCTCTGGAATCAAAGTCGGTACGGTCACCGATGTCTCGCTCGATGACGGCAACGCACTGGTCACTTTCCTCGTCGACGGCAAAGTCCGGCTGGGCTCGCAAACCACCGCACACATCCGGACCGGATCACTGCTGGGCGCGCGAATCCTCACGCTGGAGCCGGCGGGCACTGGGACCATGCATTCGACCGAGGTCATACCAGTGACCCGCACGTCCGCACCGTATTCGCTGACTGAGGCGGTCACTGACCTGACCACCGACGTCGCCGCCACCAACACCGACACCCTCAATCGTTCCCTGAACACCTTGTCCACGACCATCGACCAGATAGCCCCCGAACTCGGACCCGCCTTCGACGGACTGTCCCGACTGTCCCGCGCCATCAACGCCCGCGGCCAAACACTCGACGACTTGCTCAAGAGCGCCACCAATGTCACCGGAATCATTTCCGAACGAAGCCAACAGATCAATGCACTGATCCTCAACGGAAACGACTTACTGCGTGTACTGGTCGCGCGACGTGACGCGATCAGCGAGCTGCTGGCCAACACCTCTGCTGTCGCCCGACAGCTCTCAGGGCTGGTGGCCGACAACGAAAGTAAGCTCGCGCCGACCCTGGACAAGTTGAATTCCGTCACCAAGATGCTGGAGAAGAACCGCGACAACATCTCAAAAGCCCTGCCAGGCCTCAAGAAATACGAGCTGACCTCCGGTGAGACCGTCTCCAATGGCTACTACTACGACGCCTACGTGCCGAACCTGTTAATCCCCGAACTCCTTCAACCATTTTTCGATTACTACTTCGGCTTCCGCCGCGGCGACCCGAACATGCCGCGGGCGATGTTCCCTTGGCCGATCAACGGGATTCCGGGAGGCTCACGATGATCGCCAGGAGCCGACTGGCGGCCGCGACCGCGGTGAGCCTGGCGGGAGTGCTCGTCGGCGCCGTCGCGCTGATCGCCCATGAGTCGTTCTTGGGGCCCACCAGGATCACCGCCTATTTCACCTCGGCGGCAGGTATCTATCCCGGCGACGACATACGGGTATCCGGTGTCAAAGTCGGCACCATATCGGCCATTCAACCACTGCCCGGACAGGTCAGGTTGGCGTTGGACGTCGACACCGACGTGCCGATCCCCGCGAACGCCAAAGCGGTCATCGTTTCGCAGAACCTGGTGTCGGCGCGCTACATTCAGCTGACACCCGCCTACCACAAAAGCCAAGGCGGACCGACCCTGCGCAGCGGGGAAGTCATCCCTGTCGATCGCACTGCGGTGCCCGTGGAGTGGGATGAGGTCGTTTCGCAACTCACCAAGCTGGCAACGGATTTGGGCCCCGCCAGCGATCTATCGCCGACTTCGGTCGGCCGATTCATCGACAGTGCCGCCAACGCAATGGATGGTAACGGCGGCAAGCTCAGGCAAACCCTCGCGCAACTGTCTGGCGTCGGCCGCATCCTCGCGAACGGCAGCGGCAACATCGTCGACACCATCAAGAATCTGCAGAACTTCATCACAACGCTCCGCAACAGCAAAACCCAGATCGTCCAATTCGAAAACCGTTTGGCGACCCTGAGCAGCGTCGTCAACGACAGCCGCTCCGATCTCGATGCGGCCCTGTCGGACCTGTCGGTAGCCGTCGGTGAGGTGCAGCGCTTTATCGCCGGAACTCGGGACAAGACCGCCGAGCAACTCGCCCGGCTGACAAATGTCACCCAGACCCTCGTCGACCAACGGATGGATGTCGAAAACATCCTGCACGGCGCACCCACGGCATTCTCTAACGGCTATAGCATCTATCACCCCAACGTTCCCGGCGCCGTCGGCAGCTTCATCATCAACAACCTCGCCAACTCAACGCAGGCCTTCTGCGGGGCCATGGGCGCGGTCGAAAACGTCACCTCCGTCGAAACAGGAAAGCTGTGCAGCGAATACGGTGGCCCAGGGCTGAGGCAATTTAACCCCTTGACCTTGCTCAACTTGAACTACCTGCCATTTCCCGTCAACCCGGTTCTGCAACGAAGCGCCACGCCGGACAAGATCGTGTACACAGAGCCGCGCCTGGCCCCCGGTGGCGAGGGGCCACGACCATCACCACCAGAAACACCACCGGCGGTATCGGCCTACACCGGCCTGGGCGAGCCCGGGCCCAAAAGTCTGCCCGAGATGATGCTGCCCGCCGAAAAGCCGACTCCACCAACCAATCAACCGTCAGACGCACCCCAACCAAGCAATGGGGCACCGCCGCCATGACCGCATCGAGGCTAGTCCGGCGAACACTGTCGGTCGCACTGTGTGTTGCCATGCTGACCACCGGATGCACCTTCCAGGGCATCAACTCCCTGGCGCTGCCCGGTACCGTAGGACGAGGACGCGACGCCAGTCTGTATCACGTTGAGACCGCGAACGTCGGTACCCTCGAATCTAATTCGCCTGTGCTGATGGCCGATGTCGTGGTGGGCAGCGTCGGCAGAATGCGAATCAAAGCCCGCCACGCGGACGTCGAAGTCTGGGTCAAACACGGGGTTGTGGTGCCCGCAAACGTAGTAGCCACCATCGGGCAAACTAGCCTGCTCGGCTCGATGCATGTTGCGCTGAACCCATCACGCGGGCAGGCACCGCACGGCCGACTATCCTCCGGCGCCACCATTCCCCTGGACCGCACCTCGATATTTCCCTCGACCGAGCAGACACTGTCCTGGCTGTCAGTCGTCATCAACTCCGGCGGCCTAGGCCAGATCGGTGACGCCGTGCACAACTTCAGCACAGCGCTCTCAGGCCACGAAGGGCAACTTCGCGAACTACTCACTCGCCTCGACGAGTTCGTTGGCGTCTTAGACCGCCAGCGCGACAAGATCATCGCGTCGATCGAAGCACTGAACCGGCTTGCCGAAACGTTCGCCTCCCAACGCGAGGTGATCAACGAGGCCCTGCGCAAGATACCGCCGGCACTGGACGTCCTGATCCGTGAACGGCCAACCATCACCACTGCGCTGGACAAATTGCATGGATTCAGCAACATCACAACCCGACTCATCAACGACACCCAAGCCGACCTGGTCCGCAACTTGGAAAACTTGAAGCCGACATTGCGGGCCCTCGCCGACGTGGGACCGGATCTAGGCACCGTGCTGGCGTACGTGCCGACATTCCCGTTCACCCAGAACTTCCTCGACCGATCCCTGCGCGGCGACTACTTCAACGTCTTCGCCATCATCGACTTCACCCTGCCCCGCCTCAAACGATCCGTCTTCCTGGGCACCCGGTGGGGTGACCCGAACGCGCCACTCGCTGGCGCACCCGGCGATCCGTACTACACGAACTACACCCTCAACCCCCTCAGCCCGGGACTCCCCCCGCCACCGTCGACCGCAACTCGGCCGGGCGTCGCACCGCCGCCACCGGCGCGCCCCGCGATACCGGCACCGGACCTCAGCGCCATCGCCCCCACCGATCAACCCGACTCAGTCCCTCAACCCGGCGGTCGCTGATGCTGACACGTTTCGTCCGAATCCAATTGGCGATCTTTACGATCGCGTCGATCATCGGTGTCACCGTCATGGTCCTTCAATATCTCCAGGCACCCACATGGATTGGAATCGGCCGCATCACCGTGACATTGGAGCTACCAGCCACGGGTGGCCTCTATCGCTTCAGCAACGTCACCTACCGGGGGGTGCAAATCGGCAAGGTGACCGCCGTCGACCCCACCCCGGCCGGCGCGACAGCCCTACTCTCACTGAATACCTCCCCGAAGATTCCGGCGGGCCTGCATGCGGCGGTGCACAGCGTCTCCGCTATCGGCGAGCAATACGTCGACTTGGTACCGCACTCCGAATCACCGCCCTACCTTCACGACGGATCTGTTATCGCGATGCGCGACACCACGATCCCGCCGCAAGTGGGGCCCATGCTGGATCGGCTCAGCGCACTGGTCAACAGCATCCCCGAGGGCAAGCTCACCCAACTGCTCGACGAGTCCTTCACCGCCTTCAACGGCGCGGGCTATGACTTTCGATCGCTTTTCGATTCCGCCGCCACAGTGTCACGCGACGCCAAGGACAGCGCCCCCCGCACCCGCGCCCTCATCGACGACGCCGTCCCGGTGGTGGACTCACAAGCCGACACCACCAATTCGATCCGCGGGTGGGCCCACAGCCTCGCCGGTGCGACCGGGCAACTCGTCGCCGACGACGCGAAACTGCGCACCCTGCTGCAGAACACGCCCGGCTTCGAGCAGGAAACCATGCGGCTACTCGACGAGGTGAAGCCGACCCTGCCGGTCTTGTTGGCAAACCTCACCACGATCGGCCAGATCGGCGTGACTTACCACCCCTCACTGGAACAACTCCTGGTGCTGCTACCGCCCTACGTCGCATCGCTTAGTTCCTACGGGGAAACCAACAACCCCAGCGGGGTGGCGGTCGGAGCGTTCACCGTGACGGTCGCTGACCCGCCGGCATGCACAGTGGGCTTTCTGCCCCCGTCGCAATGGCGGTCACCTGCCGACACCACCGTGATCGACACCCCAGACAACATGTACTGCAAACTGCCGCAAGATTCGCCGATCGCCGTCCGCGGCGCCCGCAACTACCCGTGCATGGGCCACCCAGGGAAACGAGCCCCGACAGTCGAGATTTGCAACAGCGACAAACCTTTCGAACCGCTGGCGCTACGACAACACGCCCTGGGGCCCAACCAACTGGATCCCAACCTGCTATCACAAGGCGTACCGCCCGACGACCGCGTTACCTCCGACAAGAGGATCTTCGCGCCCCGCGAGGGCACACCGCTGCCACCAGGATTACCCGGCCCCCGAGGAACACCACCCGGACCGCCGTTACCGTCCTCTCTGAATGAGCCACCGTCGGTTCGGGTGGTGTTCCTCGGGGGC
>DASXMA010000441.1:0-14285 GCA_036495965.1 Mycobacterium sp. | reverse complement strand
TGCTCAATCGAAGATCCCGCGACGGGCATCCCCGGGCGCCGCGTGCGGTTGAAATGCCTTGAGTCGTTCCGACGAACTCAATTGCCAGGGAACGGAAGTGACCATTACGTTGGGCATGAACAGCAACCGGCCCTTGAGCCGCAGCGCGCTTTGGTTGTGCAGCACCTGCTCCCACCAATGGCCCACCACATACTCGGGGATGAACACCGTTACCACGGTCCGCGGCGACTCCTTACTGACGCGTTTGACGTAATCGAGTATGGGACGGGTGATTTCACGGTACGGCGAGGCAATGACCTTCAGCGGCACACTGATATCGCTTTTCTCCCACTTGTGCACCAGATCGCGGGTTTCCGCGTCGTCGACGCTGACCGTGAGGGCTTCGAGTGCATCCGGGCGGGTGGCACGCGCATAGGCGAGCGCGCGCAAGGTCGGCAGGTGCAACTTCGACACCAGCACCAGGGCGTGATTGCGGCTGGGCAATACCACGTCGTGCTGGGCGGCCTCCTCCTTGGCCAATTCCCGGCTGACGGTGTGGTAGTGGCGGTGGATCAGTTTCATGATGAGGAACAGCAGACTCATCGCGAAAAGGGCGATCCACGCCCCGGCGACGAACTTAGTGATCAGGACAACCAATAACACTGCACCGGTGGACAGCAATCCGATCGTGTTGACTACCCGCGAGCGCATCATCTTGCGCCGCGCCCGCGGATCGGTCTCGGTGCGCAGCAACCGGGTCCAGTGCCGGACCATGCCGATTTGGCTCAGCGTAAACGATATGAACACGCCGACGATGTACAGCTGGATCAGCCCGGTGACCTCGGCACGGAACGCAATGATCGCCAAGAGAGCCGCCCCCGACAGGAACAGTATTCCGTTGGAGAAGGCCAGTCGGTCGCCGCGGGTGTGCAGCTGGCGGGGCAGGTAACTGTGCTGCGCCAGGACCGATCCCAGCACCGGGAACCCGTTGAACGCGGTATTGGCCGCCAGCACCAAGATGAGCGCGGTCACCGTGGCGATGAGCAGAAACCCGATGTGAAAGCTGCCGAACACGGTCTCGGCCAGCTGCGTGACCAACGTCTTCTGATAGTAGGTCGGCGGGGCACCGGTCAGTTGTGTTGCGGGATCCTCGACGAGCTGAACCCCGATCTTCTCGGCCAACACGATGATGCCCATCAGCAGGGTCACCGCGATTCCGCCCAGCATCAGCAGGGTCGTCGCCGCGTTGCGCGACTTGGGTTTCTCAAACGCCGGCACCCCATTGCTGATCGCCTCGACACCGGTGAGCGCCGCGCACCCCGAGGAGAATGACCGCGCAACCAGGAATGCCAAAGCGAAACCGACGATCTGGCCGTGCGCGGCATGCATCTGGAAACCGGCGGACTCCGCCCGCAGCGGATTGCCCAACACGAAGATCCGGAACAGACCCCAGCCGATCATGACGAGGACGCCGACGATGAACGCGTAGGTTGGGACGGCGAAAGCCACCCCGGACTCACGGACCCCGCGCAGGTTCAACGCCATCACCAGCAGGATGGCGGCCACACAGAAGATCACCTTGTGTTGGGCCACGATCGGGATCGCGGATCCGATGTTGGACATCGCCGACGCCGTCGAAACGGCAACGGTGAGAACGTAATCCACCATCAGAGCACTGGCGACGACGAGGCCGGCGGTGTCGCCGAGATTGGTGGTGACGACCTCGAAGTCGCCACCTCCCGACGGGTAGGCGTGCACGTTCTGCCGGTAGCTGGCCACCACGACCAACATGACCGCGGCCACGGCAAGGCCGATCCACGGCGTCAGGGCGTACGCGGTCAGCCCGGCCACTGACAGCATCAGGAAGATTTCCTCGGGCGCATACGCCACCGACGACAGCGCATCGGAGGCGAACACCGGCAACGCGATCCGCTTGGGTAGCAGCGTGTGACCCAGTCGGTCGCTGCGAAACGGCCGACCGATCAGCAACCGGCGCGCGGCGGTTGAAAGTTTGGACACGAGTGCCAAGGGTAAGCCTATCCCGGTTTGCCGGTAGCGTTCCCTAGGCGAGAATGTTCGACAGCGAAATCGGCTGGCCACCCTAGATTGCCGATTGAGCAACATACGCAGGACCCGACCGAGAGGACCTCAAGTGCGAGTGGTTGTGATGGGGTGCGGCCGGGTGGGGTCTTCATTGTCCGACGGGCTGTCACGAATCGGGCACGATGTCGCGGTTATCGACCGCGACAGCGCCGCCTTCAACAGGCTGAGCCCGGAGTTCGCCGGTGAGCGGGTCCTGGGCCAGGGATTCGACCGGGATGTACTGCTGAGCGCGGGCATCGAGCAGGCCGACGCGTTCGCCGCGGTGTCATCCGGAGACAACTCAAATATCATTTCGGCCCGGCTGGCCCGGGAGACGTTTGGTGTCAACCGCGTTGTCGCCCGGATCTACGACGCCAAGCGCGCCGAGGTTTACGAACGCCTCGGCATCCCCACGATTGCCACCGTGCCGTGGACCACCGATCGGCTGCTCAACGCGCTGACCCGGGAGAGCGAGACCGCCAAGTGGCGTGATCCGACCGGCACCGTCGCCGTCGCCGAGGTGGTCTTGCACGAGGACTGGGTGGGGCACCGGGCCACCGATCTGGAGCAGGCCACCGGTGCTCGTGTGGCGTTCTTGATCCGGTTCGGAACCGGTGTGTTGCCGGAGCCGAAGACGATCATCCAAGCTGGCGATCAGGTCTACATCGCCGCGATTTCCGGCCGCGCCGCCGAGGCGGTAGCCATCGCCGCGTTGCCGCCCAGTGAAGACCTCGGGTCGGGAGCAGGCCGTTGAAGCCGAGGCGTCCGATTAAGGAGCGGCGGAAATGAAAGTGCTTGTCGCCGGGGCCGGCGCAGTAGGCCGCTCGGTCACCCGCGAGCTCATCGGCAACGGCCACGACGTCACGCTGGTCGAGCGCAACCCCGAGCACGTCGACGTCGACGCCATCCCGGCCGCGCACTGGCGTCTGGGCGATGCCTGCGAACTGAGCCTGCTGGAGTCCGCACACCTGGAAGATTTCGACGTGGTGGTCGCCGCGACCGGGGACGACAAGGTCAACGTGGTGCTGAGCCTGCTGGCCAAGACCGAGTTCGCGGTACCCCGGGTGGTGGCCCGGGTCAACGATCCCCGCAATGAATGGCTGTTCACCGATGCTTGGGGTGTGGATGTGGCGGTATCCACTCCTCGCATGCTGGCTTCGTTGATCGAGGAGGCCGTCGCCGTCGGCGATCTGGTGCGGCTGATGGAGTTCCGCAAGGGTCAGGCCAACCTGGTCGAGATCACCCTGCCCGACGACACACCGTGGGGCGGCAAGCCGGTACGCAGATTGCAGCTGCCCCGGGATGCCGCGCTGGTGACGATTCTGCGCGGGCCGAGAGTCATCGTGCCGGAGGCCGACGAGCCGCTGGAAGGTGGTGACGAATTGCTCTTCGTCGCGGTCACCGAGGTGGAGGAAGATCTGCGCAAGCTACTGCTGCCGGCCGCCCCGCCGTCGGTCGACTAGTCGAGACCGGTATCCGCCTCGGCCTGGACGACATCGTTGCCGGCAGTGTCACCGGCTGCAGATATGGCTCGCTGAGCGGCCTTGATCGCCGCGAATGTCAGCAATCCGGCTACCAGGGTCAGCGGCCAACCCATCCCGATCCGCGCAGCGCCCAGCCAACCGGTCCGACCGGCGTCGTAGAGGTGCTGCTGCACCACATACCGGGCGCCGAACACCAGCATCCAGCCGAGCGTGGCGATATCGAACGCGTACACGGCCCGGGGAACGCCGCGCCAGCCGCGATCACGTCCGCTGGCCCAGCTCCATACGTAGCCGACCGCCGGACGGCGGATCAGCACCGATACCGCGAAGACCACGGCCCAGCACAACGACACCCAAATGCCCAGCAGGAAGTAGCCTTTGGACGCTCCCATCAGGTAGGCGATGAGCGCGCAGACGGCGACGCCGAAGAACCCGGAGAACGCCGGCTTCGGGGATTCGCGCCGGATCAGCCGCCACAGCAAGACGAGCGTGGCCACGCCCAGCGCAGACCCGATCGCGGGCAGCAAGCCGAACAAGCTGGAAGCCGTCACGAAGGTCAGTACCGGCAGCGACGAGTAGATGACACCACTCACCCCGCCCGCCTGTGCCAGCAGACGTTCCAGATTAGTGCGATTACCCGTCTCGCTGGGGACGCTCACCGCTGAATTTCGTAATGGGGGTTGTAGATGGCCTTGGTCCCGTTCTCCAGCTTGCCCAGCCGACCCCGCACCCGCAGTGTGCGGCCCGAGTCGATACCGGGTATGCGGCGTTGCCCCAACCACACCAGCGTGACGGTGTCACTGCCGTCGAACAGTTCGGCACGGACCCCGCCCGCGCAGCCCTTACCGTTGCATTCCACACTGCGCAACGTGCCCACCATGGTGACTTCCTGGCCACGCTCGCAATCGATCACACGCTGCGCCCCGGTGCTTGCGACCTCGTCGGACAACTCCTCGGAGTCGAGTTGTTCCGGGTCTTCCGTCAATCGACGGGTGAGCCGGCGCAGATAACCTTGGGCCCTCATGGCCACTCCTGACAATGCTGTTAAAGCTTCGGCGCTTCCGTCTAGCCAACGGACACCGTAGACCTCTTGGTTCCCCGGCGCCAATAAGAACAAACCGCAATTTTGGGGCGTTTGTCGCCGCCGGGCACTATCGAGGGGTGGCTGTCGATCTGCGCGGTGTCACGACCGTGTTGTTGCCCGGAACCGGGTCCGACGACGACTACGTCTACCGGGCGTTTTCCGGACCGTTGCGGGAGGTCGGCGCGTTGCTGGTAACCCCGGCACCGCAGCCGGATCGGTTGATCGACGGCTATCTGTCCGCTTTGGACGACGCGGCCCGCGACGGTCCGATCGGCGTCGGCGGTGTCTCGATCGGTGCCGCGGTGGCGGCCGCGTGGGCACTCGCGCATCCCGATCACACGATCGCCGTCCTGGCCGCACTGCCCGCCTGGGCCGGTGCCCCGGGAACAGCGCCAGCGGCTCTCGCAGCGCGGCACTCGGCGTCCCAGCTGCGAACGGACGGTTTGGCGGCAACGACCACGCAAATGCGGGCATCCAGCCCACCCTGGCTGGCCAAGGAGCTGACCAGGTCGTGGCGGGCTCAGTGGCCACAACTGCCCGACGCCATGGAAGAGGCCGCCGCCTACGTCGCGCCCAGTTGCGCCGAGCTGACCCGGCTGGCGGCGCCGCTGGGGGTAGCCGCCGCGGTCGATGATCCCATTCACCCACTGCAGGTCGGTGTCGACTGGGTCAGCGCCGCGCCGCACGCGGCCCTACGGACGGTGACGCTCGACCAGATCGGCAAGGACACCGCCGCGCTGGGCGCGGCCTGCCTGGCCGCGCTCGCCGAAGCGTAGACGTTTTCAAGACGGGCGCCGGGCCCGCAAACCCTAGCCGCCGGTCGTGGTGCGCAACTGCTGCATGGCCGAGCCCTCGGCGCTGCGGCGCGCGGCGGGCTCATCTGGCGGCTGCTGGGCCTCCGCCTGCTGCGCCGCTGCCGCTCGCAGCTGCTCGACCATCGGCTCGGGCAGTTGCACCACCAGCGGCGTCCGCACCGGGAGCGGTGTATCACCGCGGCGAACCACGGTGTCCGCCAACGCTGCACGCGCCTCCTGCTCCAACGCCTCGATGGTCTCGTGCGGCCCGTTGATGACGCAGCGGATCATCCAGCGGTAGCCGTCGACCCCGATGAAGCGCACCGCACCAGAAGCGATGCCGACCACTTCCCGGCCCCACGGGCCATCCTTGATGCTGACTTGGGCTGAGTCCTTGCGTAGCGAGTCGGCGAGCTCGCCGGCCACCTCACGCCACAGCCCGCCCGTCTTGGGCGCAGCGTAGGCGGCGATGGTGAAACGACCGTTGGATGTGACGACCCACACCGCGCTCGGGACACCGGTCTCAGTCAACTCGACCTGCAGTTGGCCACCCTCCGGCACCGGGATGAGCACAGAGCCCAGGTCGAGTCGGGCCAACTCCGCGACCGCGGGGTCGTCGAAGTCATCGATGTCGAACGGCCCCTCCAGCTCTTCCAGATCTCCTGGATCTGGCTCGGTGGGGTCCGCAGCCTCGACGTCGTCGCCGGGCGTCGCGGCCGAAGTGTCTTCGCTGTCGTCTTTGCCTGAGCGTCTACTGAATGCAGCCATCAGCGCCATTCCTCCTCATCGCTTCGCTCTGCATCGTCATCGGCGCTCACAACTCGCATGTCCGCCGGAGGAACCGTGACCACCGTCGCCACGGGATGTTTCGGCCAGCCCGGCCTCGTCGAATGACGAGACCTCCACCAACTCGACTAACTCGACCCGCTGCACCAGCAGCTGGGCGATGCGGTCGCCGCGATGCACCAAGATGGGCGCACCGGGGTCGAGGTTGATCAACGCAACCTTTATCTCGCCGCGATAGCCCGCGTCGATGGTGCCCGGACTGTTGACGATCGAAAGTCCCACCCGCGCAGCCAATCCCGAGCGCGGGTGAACCAAGCCGACCATCCCGTGCGGGATGGCGACCGCGACACCTGTTCGCACCAGGGCACGTTGTCCGGGATTTAGCTTGACGTCTTCTGCGCTGTAGAGATCAACCCCCGCATCGCCATCATGGGCGCGGCTGGGCAGCGGGAGTTCGGGGTCGAGACGGACAATGGCCAGACTGGTCGACACGGGGCCACAGATTACCCTTGACCGCGTGTCTGGTACGCGCGTCGCGCCGCACAGCGTGCGATATCGCGAAAGACTGTGGGTTCCGTGGTGGTGGTGGCCACCGGGTCTTGGGCTGGCGGGGCTCATCGCTTTCGAAGTCAACCTCGGTGTTCGCGCATTACCGGCGTGGCTGCCGTTCGTCGCTCTGTTCGCGGTGGCGGCCGCGGCGCTGTTGTGGTTGGGCCGCATCGAGATCAAGGTCACCGCGGGCGCGGGCGGAGTCGAACTATGGGCGGGCGAAGCGCATCTGCCGGTCACCGTGATCGCCCGGTCCGCCGAAATAGCGCACTCGGCAAAATCAGCGGCGCTGGGCCGCCAGCTGGACCCGGCAGCCTATGTGCTGCACCGGGCATGGGTTGGCCCGCTGATTCTGCTGGTCCTCGATGATCCAGACGACCCGACGCCGTACTGGCTGGTGAGCTGCCGTCACCCCGAGCGGGTGCTGTCGGCATTGCGCAGCTGACCTTAAACCGGTCAAGCCGCGCAGTCGGTACAGATCATCACGCCGTTCTTCTCGCTGGCGAGCCGGCTGCGGTGCTGCACCAAGAAGCAGCTCGAGCAGGTGAACTCGTCAGCCTGCTTCGGAATGACGCGGACCGACAGCTCTTCACCAGAGAGGTCGGCGCCAGGCAGTTCGAAAGACTCGGCGGATTCGGATTCGTCCACATCGACCACGGCCGACGCCGCTTCGTTCCGTCGTGCTTTGAGCTCCTCCAGCGAGTCCTCCGAGACGTCGTCCGTCTCGGTGCGCCGTGGAGCGTCATAGTCGGTAGGCATCGTCCTATCCCCTCTATGCCCGCGTTCCCGCGATACCTCAAGGAACGCTTTGTACCAGCGTCGAACGCATCCACCAAACGATTCGTGCCCAGATCACGGCCCATTGAGTTGTGATTTACGTCACACCGCTGAATTGACCCTCGTGTTCGGCTTTAAACAGTGCGTTTAGTGTGCGACTAGAGTGCACCTGTGGTCGCACAAATCACCGAGGGTACCGCGTTTGACAAGCACGGTCGGCCCTTTCGGCGACGCAATACCCGACCCGCCATTGTGGTGGTGGTTTTCCTGGTGCTGGTGACGGGCGTGGCGTGGACCGTCGCGCTGACGCGACCGGCGAAGGTTCATGAGGTCGCAGTGTGCAATGCACCACCTCCACAGCAGGACGGGTCGGCGCCGCAGCAGCTCGGTGAGCAGATGTCGCGGTCCGCGATGGCGGACGTCACACCCGCCAAGCTCGGCGACACCAAGGTCCGCGTCCTCAACGCCAGCGGCCGGGGCGGACAGGCCGCCGACATCGCCGGCTCGATGAAAGATCTGGGCTTCGCCGCGCCGACCGCCGCTAACGACCCGATTTACGCGGGCGCCAGGCTGGACTGCCAGGGCCAGATCCGGTTCGGGACGGCCGGGCAGGCCTCCGCGGCGGCGGTGTGGCTGGTGGCGCCGTGCACCGAACTGTTCAACGACAACCGCGCCGACGACACCGTCGACCTCGCGGTCGGCACAGACTTCAGTGGGTTGGCGCACAACGACGACATCGACGCCGTGCTCGCCAGCCTGCGCCCCGGCGCCACCGAGCCGTCAGATTCCGCGCTGCTGCAAAAGATCCACGCCAGCAGCTGCTGATTGTCCGCGCCGAATCACCCGGCGGACTCAGTCCGGGATCGGCTCGAGGCCGTTGAACCGCTTGAGGGCCGCCACCAGCTCGTCGGCAATTCCCGGCGCGGCCGCCACCACCAATCCTGCGCCGCCCACCGCTCCGCTGGGCGCCGGCAACAGCACGCGGGCCCCCGCCTCCGCTGCGATCAGCGCACCCGCTGCGAAGTCCCACACCTGCAGGTGCTCGTAGAACGCGTCCATCCGGCCCTCCGCGATCATGCACAAATCCAGTGCCGCGGAACCGATACGGCGCACGTCGCGGACCACCGGCAGCATCCGCGCCAACAGCGCCGCCTGGATGGTGCGGCGCCGCCTCGAATACCCGAAACCGGTGCCCAGCAACGCCATCGACAAATCGTCGACCGTGCTGCACCGCACCGCGTGCGTCCCCTGCTCGTCGGTGACATGGGCGCCGAGGCCGCTCGCCGCCGAATACACCCGGCCGGCGACGACGTCAGCGACCGCGCCTGCCACCGACACACCGTTAACCTGCACCGCCACCGACACCGCATAGGCCGGGATGCCGTAGACGAAATTCACCGTCCCGTCGATGGGGTCCAGCACCCAGGTGAGCGCGCCGTCGGTAGTGGCGGTCGGGTCAGCGGGCCCGCCGCCCTCTTCGCCGAGAATCGGCTCCCCAGGCCGTAATTGAGCCAACCGGTTGCGCAACAGCCGTTCGGTCTCGGTGTCGACCACCGTCACTGGATCGGTCGGGGTGCTCTTCGACCGCACCGCGCCACGGCCGGCGCCGGCCGCCGCGCCGCCGAACACCTCGGCGCGGCGAGAACGCACGAACTCAGCGGCCTCGGCGGCCAGGGTCTCGGCAACCGAGCGCAGCGGAGCGGGGTCGTCGTCATACTGCGTCACTCATCTATCGCATCACAGTCGCCGTGGCTGCGCAGACACGCCAAGCGGCACCGTCGCCGGGCTAAGGTGAGCTCACAGCCCAAGTCTCGCCGAGGAGATTCGATGACCAGCACCGACTCGACCACGGACACGCCCGGCACCGACCCGGCCGCCGACACGCCGCAACGTCGTGGGTTCGGCATCGATGTGGGCGGCAGCGGAATCAAGGGCGGAATCGTAGACATGGAGACCGGGCAGTTGATCGGCGACCGGATCAAGCTGTTGACCCCGCAACCGGCTACGCCGTCCGCGGTCGCCAAGACCATCGCCGAAGTCGTCAACGGATTCGGCTGGACGGGGCCACTTGGAGTGACCTATCCCGGTGTCGTCACCCACGGCATCGTCCAGACTGCGGCCAACGTCGACAAGGCTTGGATCGGGACCAACGCGGGCGACATCATCGGCGCCGAGTTGAACGGCCAGGAGGTCACGGTTCTCAACGACGCCGACGCGGCCGGCCTGGCCGAGCAGCACTATGGGGCGGGCAAAGACAAACCTGGCTTGGTGGTGCTGCTGACGTTCGGAACCGGAATCGGATCAGCGGTCATCCACAACGGGACGCTGATACCCAACACCGAGTTCGGGCATCTTGAGGTCGGCGGTAAGGAGGCCGAGCAACGAGCGGCGTCGTCGGTCAAAGAGAGGAAAGACTGGAGCTACGAGAAGTGGGCCAAGCAGGTGACCAGGGTGCTGGTAGCCATCGAGAACGCGTTGTGGCCCGACCTGTTCATCGCGGGCGGCGGCATTAGCCGCAAGGCTGACAAATGGCTGCCACTGCTGGGAAACCGCACCCCGGTGGTGGCCGCGGCCCTGCTCAACACCGCCGGCATCGTGGGCGCTGCGATGGCTTCTACCTCGGACGTGACGCACTGAATTTTGCCCGGTAGGACGGTACGGGCGCGCGCTGTCGTTACAATGGTCCTCGGCGACCGCCCGACTGATAGCGTGCGAGTACTCACGCTGAGATCAAACGCCGACATTCGACATAGCAGACACTTTCGGTTCACCATGCCCAGACCCACCGGAAGTGAGTCCAACCGAAGGGGTGTAAGTGGCAGCGACCAAGACCAGCCCGGCAACTGACGTGCCGGCGAAACGCACCGCCACCAAGTCCCCCGCTAAGCGATCGGCGGCGAAGGCCGCCAATGGCTCTGCGCCGGCAAAGCGGGCCACCAAGACGGCATCGCGGGCCGCCAAGTCCACGACGGAACCCGAGGTCACCCCGACAACCGGCGCCACAAAGAAGGCCCGGGCCTCGGCCAAGAGCGCGCCGGCAAAGGCGCCGTCGGGCCGCGGGACAAAAGCTGCCTCCAAAAAAGCTGCTCCGCAGGAACCCGAAACCAATCCGGAGGCCCTCGACTCCGACACCGCCGAAGACTTCGACGCCGAACCCGACCTCAGTGAGCCTGGCGAGGACATCGACATCGACGCTGCCGACCTCAACCTCGACGACCTGGAGGAAGAGGCCGCGCCGGACGGCGAGGACGCCGTCCTCGAGCCAGGCGACACCGAGGACAGCGAAGCCGCCCCGGCCGCAGCAGCCGGCGAGGCACCCGCCGATGAGGACGAGGAGATCGCCGAGCCCACCGAAAAGGACAAGGCCTCGGGTGATTTCGTCTGGGACGAAGATGAATCCGAGGCGTTGCGTCAGGCCCGCAAGGACGCCGAACTCACCGCGTCCGCGGACTCGGTTCGCGCTTACCTGAAACAGATCGGCAAGGTGGCGCTGCTCAACGCGGAGGAAGAGGTCGAGCTCGCCAAGCGGATCGAAGCCGGCCTCTACGCCACCCAGCTGATGACCGAGCTGGTCGAGCGCGGCGACAAGCTGCCCGCCGCCCAGCGCCGCGACATGATGTGGATCTGCCGCGACGGCGACCGCGCGAAAAATCATCTGCTGGAAGCCAACCTGCGGCTGGTGGTTTCACTGGCCAAGCGCTACACCGGCCGTGGGATGGCGTTCCTGGACCTGATCCAGGAAGGGAACCTGGGCCTGATTCGTGCAGTCGAGAAGTTCGACTACACCAAGGGCTACAAGTTCTCCACCTACGCGACGTGGTGGATCCGCCAGGCCATCACCCGCGCCATGGCCGATCAGGCCCGCACCATCCGCATCCCGGTGCACATGGTCGAAGTGATCAACAAGCTGGGCCGCATTCAGCGCGAGCTGCTGCAAGATCTGGGCCGCGAGCCCACGCCTGAGGAGCTGGCCAAAGAAATGGACATCACCCCCGAAAAGGTCCTCGAAATCCAGCAATACGCGCGCGAGCCGATTTCGTTGGACCAGACCATCGGCGACGAGGGCGACAGCCAGCTTGGTGACTTCATCGAAGACAGTGAAGCGGTCGTGGCCGTCGACGCGGTGTCGTTCACGCTGCTGCAAGACCAGCTGCAGTCGGTGCTGGAGACCCTTTCCGAACGCGAAGCCGGCGTGGTGCGGCTGCGTTTCGGGCTCACCGACGGCCAGCCCCGGACCCTTGACGAGATCGGGCAGGTGTACGGCGTGACCCGGGAGCGCATCCGCCAGATCGAATCCAAGACAATGTCAAAGTTGCGCCACCCCAGCCGTTCCCAGGTGTTGCGCGACTACCTCGACTGAGCGACACTCCCCCTGGCACCTCAAGCGCAGGTTCCTGACAATCCCCGAAAACCCTTGACCACCCACGCACAACGGACTACAAACACCAACCGTGACTGTTGCGCACTGGCGTTGCACCGTTGATCACAGCTCGAATGCCTGTTCCAACATGACGAGAAGGAGTTAGCGACGTCCACGCTGGGCCGAATTACTTCCACGCTAGGCCGAATTGCGTTCATGCCGGGCCGGATCAAGAGAGTGATTTGGATCTTCCTCGGGAGGTGGATTTTTCTCCCGGTGCTGCACGAGAAGAAGTGGCGCGACTTGTTCTTCTACGACGCTTTCATGGCGCTCTCTTTCAACGGCATCTCCGGAGACTACGCGGAGTTCGGGAGCTGGGGAGGGAGGACCTTCTCGCTAGCACATCGACAGGCGAGGCGTTTCGGTAATGGCGCGAAGCTCTGGGCGTTTGACTCGTTTCAGGGACTACCCAGGCAAAGCAAGGCCGAAGACGAACACCCGAGGTGGAAACACGGGGTATTTTCCACCTCCGAGCCGATGTTCCACGCGATCTGCGCGTTCCACGGCATCCCCCGCGACGAGTATCAAACCGTGCCGGGATTCTACGACCAGACTCTGCCGCAGCTGGGTGCAACCGGCGCCCCCACCGATATTGCCTTTGCTTATATCGACTGCGACTTGTATTCCAGCACGGTATCGGTGCTCGAATTCCTGCTGCCACGCCTCAAACACGGGATGATCATCGCTTTCGATGACTACTTCTGCTGGTCGGCGACCCAGCTGTCCGGCGAGCGCAGGGCGCAATTGGAATTCTTTTCCCGCCATCCCCGGTGGGAGCTGGTGCCCTTCGTTCAGTTTGGATGGCACGGGCAGTCATTCGTCGTCGAAGACCGGGAAATCCTGGGCACCTGATGAGGCGGCCGCGTGCGCGGGGCGCCATGATTGCGCCGCAGTTGCACGATCAACTGATCAGACGCGGGCTAGGCCGATCTGGTTGGGCCCAATAAGTTCTTGCGCAGAGCACTGCCGCGCGCGCCGCGGGTGCGTTCAGCCCACGCGGTTGAGGGTGTAGTTGGCATTCGTCTGGCTGGGATCCGCCGCGAGCCTGTCCACCTCTTCGCGGATTGGACTGACAGCACCACCTAACACGCCGGGGCAGCCGTCGGGGCACGATACTTCCCACCATCCGTCCGACGGGCGTGGCGGCCACGCCCCTACCTGACCACCTCTCGGCCGATACCCGATCTGGCTTGAAAACTTCACGAGATTACCCACGTGATGTTCTTCAGGGCAGAAGAGCGATACGTCAATGCCTACCTGCTCGGTTGCGTTCATGGCCGCCATTCTCCGCTGACAGACAAACGCTGTATCTCGTCGCGGGCCGCAACAAGTGCCACAGAACCGTGTTCGTCGACTCTTTGACATGGCTTTGGCGGCAGTCGTGCTGTTGTAGAGGGGTTGGCTCAGTCAAAGATTGCCAAGACGAAATACGGAAGACAGCACACGCATACGGCACGGAAGCTGAGTTCTTCGCTGACATGAGCCACAACATGATGCTTGAGCCAGGATGGCAGGCAGTCGCCGAAAGAATCGACGGCTGACTCACGGCCCGAGGGCTACGAGAGCAAGCTCCGTGCGGCCGAGCAGCCTAGTTCGGCGCGGTGGCGCAGGCGCTCATGCAGCCGCGCGTCCGCCACGTCTGCCGCTGCCCGCTTGCGGCCCGCTGATGTTTAACACCCGGCCGCGGCCGGTGCTTCGGTGGCCGCCGACCTGTTCTCGGAGCGCGACGTGCCATCCACTACCCGCACGAAACTCATCGTTTTCGCAGGTGTGTCTTGGCCAGTGCTGCTGATCGGACTGCTGCAGCTGACCTGCATCGGTGGTTTCGCCAAGGCGATGAGTAGTACTTTGCCCGCCCGGCACGTCAGCCGGGGCCCTGCTGCAGCGCGATAATTGCCATTCCGAGGCTGGGGACCGGTGTGTAGCTGGTCGACACCTGGCCGGGCAACTTGTTGATCAGCTTCCAGCAACTTGTTGAGCAGTTCGGTACTCGGAATCCGGCCGGTCAACACCTGCGCCACCCGCCACGCGCGCTTCACTAATCGAAGCTCGGTGTCGATGGTCTCGATGTCACGCATGCGTGGAGCCTAGGTCCGCGCGCTCCCACTTACATCCACTCAGTGCCGGTGATCTTGGTCGCCGGGGTTCCCGCCTTGCCAGTGTTCGCCCGGGTTCCCGCCTTGCCAGTGTTGGTCACCTTGCCAGTTTTGGTCCCAGGGGCCATTGTGCCAGTGGCCCTGGTCGCGGGCTTCACCGTCGTACCAGTGGTCGTCGTGGCAGCGGCCCCCGTCCCAGTTGCCGCCCCACCCTGGATCCCACCACTGGCCGGG
>DASXMA010000440.1:0-18211 GCA_036495965.1 Mycobacterium sp. | reverse complement strand
CCGTCCCGGCTGCGGTCGATCGGGTCGAGCACCATGCTCACCTCGAACTTGGTGGGCAACGCCATCGTCGCTGCGGGGTTCCTGACAATGCTGCATTCGCTCGGCGGTGCGGGAGCTTTCGCGGTGTTCGGCTTTTTCGCGCTGGTCAGCTTCGTGGTGATGTACCGATTCGCACCGGAGACCAAGGGTCGCCAGCTGGAAGAGATCCGGCACTTCTGGGAGAACGGTGGCCGATGGCCGTGATCAGTGCCGGCACCATGGTGCTGGACGGGCAGGTCTGTCGGCCCGGGTGGGTAGAGACATCCGGTACGCAGATCCTCACCTGCGGGCCCGGTCCGCCACCCGATCAGTCACGTGGGACGGCCGACAGTGATTTCCCCGATTGTGTTGTGGTGCCGGGCTTTATCGACATGCATGTGCATGGTGGTGGCGGCGGCTCTTACCTCCAGGCCGAGGAGATCGCCAGGGCCGCCGGGTTCCACTTGGCACACGGCACCACCACGACGCTGGCCAGTCTGGTCACCACCTCGCCCGCGGAGCTGATCGCCGGCGTGCGCGCACTGGCCGATGCGACCCGACAGGGCACCGTCGCCGGCATTCACCTGGAGGGGCCGTGGCTGAGCGTGGCTCGTTGCGGAGCGCATGACCACACCCAGATGCGCGACCCCGACCCCGCCGAGATCGACACGGTGCTCGCCGCGGGCGCCGGCACGATCCGAATGGTCACGCTGGCGCCCGAACGACCCGGAAGTGACGACGCGATCCGGCGCTTTCTGGGCGCGGGTGTTGTTGTCGCCGTGGGGCACACGGATGCGACTTACGAGCAGACCAAACACGCCGTCGCCCTGGGCGCTACGGTCGGCACGCATCTGTTCAACGCAATGCCGCCGCTGGACCATCGCGAGCCGGGGCCCGCGCTCGCGTTGCTGCAGCACCCGCGGGTGACCGTGGAGCTGATCGCCGACGGCGTGCACGTGCACCCCGCGATGGTGCGCGCGGTGATCCAGGCGGCCGGACCCAACCGAGTCGCGGTGATCACCGACGCCATTGCCGCGGCCGGCTGCGACGACGGAGCGTTTCGGCTTGGCACGGTGGCGATCGACGTGGTGTCCGGTGTGGCGCGGGTGCGCGGAACTTCGACGATCGCCGGCAGCACGGCCACCATGGATCGGCTTTTCCGGGCCGTTCTCGAGCTCGGTGCGGTCGAGCTCGGTGCGGACCCCGATGCGGCACTGGCCGCCGCGGTGCAGATGACCTCCGCGACGCCGGCTCGGGCTCTTAGCCTCAAGCGGGTGGGCAGGCTGCGGCCCGGCGATGACGCCAATCTTGTTGTGATGGATCGTGATTTGCAGGTCAGGGCCGTCATGGTGCGCGGCGGCTGGCGGGTGGGCGACTAGCCGGCCCGCGATGTCACATTTCGCGCCGCTGCCGCGTCATACATGTGAACCGCCGTCAACGTAGGAGGTCATCATGAACGCGCTGCTATGGACCTTGCAGGGATCGCTCGCCGCGATCTTCACCGCCTCCGGGCTGGCGAAGATCAGCCAGCCCAAAGACCGTCTCATCGCCAGCGGGCAAACCGGCGTCACGCCGTTTCCAGTGCCGGTCATCCGCGTCACCGCATTCTGTGAGCTGCTGGGCGCCATCGGCATTCTCGCGCCCAGGCTTGTCGGTGTCGCGGAATTCCTCACCCCGGCCGCCGCGGCCGGCTTCGCGATCGTCATGGTGGGCGCGATCGCCTCGCATGCCTATCTTCGCGAGCCCCGCGACGTCGCGGCCACCGTGGCGATCTTCATCGCAGCCGTCACGGTTGCCGTCGGCCGAGCGCTGGGGGCGTGAGCCGTGCATGTGTTCCGCGCCGCCGTCGAGTCCGGCGAATTCGACACCATTGGCCACCTGTTCGCCGAAGACGCCGTTCTGCACAGCCCGATCGCGCACCGGCCCTACCATGGCCGGGACATGATCGCGGCGATCATTTGCGCGGTCGCCAACACCCTCAACGATTTTCGCTTCGACACGGAGATGCGCGGAGAGCACGCCGGTGATCACGCGCTGATGTTCAACGCCACCGTGGATGGGCTGCAGGTCCAGGGCTGCGATTTCGTGCACACGCGGCCCGACGGCCTGATCGACGCGATCACCGTCATGCTGCGCCCGCTCAAAGCGGTCAGCGTGTTCGCCGACAAGATGCGCGCGGAGCTGGACAACGCCGGCACCGGCTAGTCAGCTAGCGCAGCCGGCGGGTCAAGCGGGAAAACGCCAGCGCGCCAACGGCTCCCGCGGCCATCGCACCAAGAGTCTGACGTGTGCTGAGCCCCTCGTGCAGCTGTACCCGAGGGGCGATGACCGCGGGCGCCGGAGGGTCGACGGGCTTGGAGCGCGGATCAGTGGAGGCGGTAGCCGCCCATGCGGCGCAGAACAGGACAAGATAGCCGGTGACGTAGGCGAACACCATCAGACCCAAAACCGGACCGAATACGGCGCCCGCCGGGCTGTGCAGCACGGTTTGCAAGTAGACCGATCCCACCTGTTTGAAAAGCTCGAAGCCGATCGCCGCAATCAACCCGGCCCGCATCGAGTCGACCAGGCTTACCTTTTCACGCGGCAGCCGGGCGATCATCCAGGTGAACAGCAGCCAGGAGACCAACCACGACACCAACAGCGAGATTATCCTGAAGACCACGTCGAACGCCGAAAACTGGGGTATCCCAAGCCACCTCAGTACCGCCGACATCGGCGCGGTATGGGCTAGCGCGCTCAACGCGACGGTGGCCATGAGCACCATGAAGGTGCCCAGCATCGCCAACAGATCGGACACCTTGTTGCGCAGGAAACCCGGTGAGTCGATACGTTGTTCCCACCACATCTCGGTCAGCGCTTGCCGCAGGTGTGACATCCAGCCCAGACCGGCCCAGGCCGCGGCTGCCAGACCGATGACACCGACGGACGCCCGCGCGTCGATGGCCGAATTCATCAACTCGACCAGCTGCTGACCCAACGAACCGGGCACGGCGGCATGGATGTGGTTCTGAATTGTGCCCAAGAGTTGGGGCCGCCGGGACAGCGTGAATCCGACGACCGCGAAACCGACCATCAACACGGGAAATAACGCGAAGATCGTGTAGTAGCTGAGGCCGGCCGCGAAGAAGCTGCCGTTGCGGTCGTCGAAGCGCTCGTAGGCGCGCATCACATGGTCGAACCAGCCGAACCTGGCCCGCAGCCGATCCAGGAATCCTGGCTCGGCCGGTTCGGTCATGGTGAATCCTGCTACCTCCGTTGCGGAAGGAATCCCAGCCGATCGTAAACCCGCTGGACCGTTTTCCCGGCCACATCCTGGGCGCGCTCCGCGCCGGCCCCCAGCACGGCCTCCAATTCGGTGCGATCGGCCATCAATTCGTCGACCCGGATCTTGATCGGTCTGACGAACTCGACGACGGCCTCGGCGGTGTCCTTTTTCAGGTCACCGTAACCGCGCCCGGCGTAGCCCTCCACGAGCTTGCCGATGTCGACGCCGGTGACCGCCGATTGGATGCTCAGCAGGTTTGACACGCCCGGTTTGGCGTCAGTGTCGAAGCGGATCTCGCGTTCGCTGTCTGTCACGGCCGAGCGAATCTTCTTGGCGGACAACGCCGGATCGTCGAGCAGGTTGATCAACCCGGCGTCGGTGGCCGCCGACTTGCTCATCTTCGACGTGGGGTCGGCCAAATCGTAGATCTTGGCGGTGATCTTGGGAATGAGGACGTCCGGGACCACAAAAGTGTCCGGGAAGCGGGCGTTGAAACGCTGCGCGACATCGCGCGCCAGCTCGAGGTGTTGCCGCTGGTCCTCCCCGACAGGCACCAGATCGGTGTCGTAAGCGAGTACGTCCGCGGCCTGCAGCACCGGGTAGGTAAACAGACCGACGGTGGTGGAGTCGCCGCCCTGACGCACCGACTTGTCCTTGAACTGCGTCATCCGCGACGCCTGCCCGAAGCCGGTGAAGCAGCCCAGCACCCACGCCAACTGGGTGTGGGCCGGCACATGACTTTGTACGAAAACGGTGCTGCGCTCCGGATCGATACCCAGCGCCAGGTATTGGGCGGCGGTCACCAGGGTCCGGCGTCGCAGCGCCTCGGGATCCTGCGCGACGGTAATGGCGTGCAGGTCGACGACACAGAAGAACGCTTCGTATTCGTCGGGGTGGTCGTCCTGCAGTGCGACCCACTGGGTGATGGCACCCAGGGCGTTGCCGAGGTGAAGCGAATCAGACGTGGGCTGCACGCCGGAGAAAATGCGGCTGGGTCCGGTAGTGGTGCTCATGATGCCCCGATCTTTTCACGCGAGCACCAGCCGTTTCGACTGAGCATTGTTGCGGTACCGGCGGTACCGCCTTTAATGTCGGCAGCATGACGACTCGCCTACCGATCCACCTTGGTTCTGGAGAGCCGGTCCTGTTGCTGCACGGGTTCCTGATGTCCCAGACGGTATGGGAGACGGTGGCACCGGGGCTGGCCGACACCGGTCGCTACGAGGTATTCGCCCCGACCATGGCCGGGCACAACGGCGGACCGTATGCGGGCACCTGGCTGCTGAGCTCGTCGGTGCTGGCTGACCACGTCGAGCGGCAGCTCGACGAGCTGGGCTGGGATACCGCTCACATGGTGGGCAACTCGCTGGGCGGCTGGGTCGCCTTCGAGCTCGAGCGGCGTGGGCGGGCACGCAGCGTGACCGGCATCGGCGCTGCCGGTGGATGGACTCGGTGGAGTCCGGTCAAATTCGAGGTGATCAGCAAGTTCATCTCGGGCATGCCGATCCTGGCGCTGGCCCGATTGTTCGGCCAACGAACGCTGCAGCTGCCGTTCAGCCGCCGGCTGGCGACCCTGCCGCTGAGTGCATCGCCGGACGGGGTCAGCGAGCGCGTTCTGTCCGGCGTCATCGACGACGCCGCGCACTGTCCGGCCTACTTCCAGCTGCTGGTCAAGGCGCTGCTGCAGCCCGGGCTGCTGGAGTTGGCAGACACCGCGGTGCCTGTCCAGCTGGTGCTGTGCGAAAAGGACCGGGTGGTGCCGCCAAGCAGGTTCAGCCGGCATTTCACCGACCACCTGCCCCCCGAAACCCGGATCACCAGGCTCGATGGCGTCGGGCACGTACCGATGTTCGAGGCGCCCGGGCGTGTCACGGCGGTCATCTCCGAATTCATCGACGAGTACAGCCGGCCGATGCGAGCAGTCGATAACCCACCGGCTAGTTAGCCAGCTCCTTCTCGAGGTTCTCAGCGATCGAGTTGAGGAACTCCTCGCTGTTCTGCCACTCCTGGTCAGGACCGATGAGGATGGCGAGGTCCTTGGTCATCTTGCCGCCCTCCACCGTGCCGACGACGACGTCCTCCAAGTTCTGGGCGAACTTGGTCACCTCGGGTGTGCCGTCCAGCTTGCCGCGGTGCTGCAGTCCACGCGTCCAGGCAAAGATCGACGCAATCGGGTTGGTTGAGGTCGGCTTGCCGGCCTGGTACTGGCGGTAGTGCCGGGTCACGGTGCCGTGGGCGGCTTCGGCCTCGACCGTCTTACCGTCGGCAGTCATCAGCACCGACGTCATCAATCCCAGTGAGCCGTAGCCCTGCGCGACGGTGTCGGACTGGACGTCGCCGTCGTAGTTCTTGCAGGCCCAGACGTAGCCGCCCTCCCATTTGAGGCAGGCGGCGACCATGTCGTCGATCAGCCGGTGCTCGTAAGTCAGACCCTCGGCCTCGAACTTGTCCTTGAATTCCTCGTCGTAGATTTGCTGGAACTCGTCTTTGAACATGCCGTCGTAGGCCTTGAGGATGGTGTTCTTCGTCGACAGGTACAGCGGCCATTTCGCGTTCAGGGCGTACGAGAACGAGGCGCGCGCGAAGTCCCGGATGGAGTCCTTGAAGTTGTACATCCCCATCACGACGCCGCCGTCGGCGGGAATCGACACCATCTCGTGCACGATCGGCTCGCTACCGTCTGCGGGAGTGAAAGTTATCGCGACGGTGCCGGGCTGGTCGACCTTGAAGTTGGTCGACCGGTACTGGTCGCCGAATGCGTGACGACCGATAACGATCGGCTTGGTCCAGCCCGGAACCAGCCGAGGCACGTTCGAGATCACAATCGGCTCGCGGAAGATGGTGCCGCCCAGGATGTTTCGAATCGTGCCATTCGGCGACAGCCACATCTTCTTCAGGTTGAACTCTTGGACGCGTGCCTCGTCGGGGGTGATCGTCGCGCACTTGACGCCCACGCCGTGCTTCTTGATGGCGTAGGCCGCGTCGATCGTCACCTGGTCGTCGGTGCGGTCGCGGTGCTCGATCCCCAGGTCGTAATACTCGAGGTTGATGTCGAGATGCGGCAGGATCAGCATATCTTTGATGAGCTTCCAGATGACGCGGGTCATCTCGTCACCGTCGAGCTCTACTACCGGACCTTTGACCTTGATCTTGGGTTCATTGGACATATCGAGTCCGACTTCCTCCTTGCAGCGTCAGCCCTGCGAAGCCGCTAGCGCTTCATTGAACGTTTTGCTCGGCCGCATCACTGCAGTCGTCTTCTCGCTGTCTGGCTGGTAGTAGCCGCCGATGTCGGCCGTCTCGCCCTGCGCCTCGGCGAGTTCGGCCACGATGACATCCTCGTTTCGGCTCAACGAGTCGGCCAGCGCGGCGAAGTGCTTGCGCAACTCTTCGTCGTCGGATTGCGCGGCAAGTTCCTGCGCCCAGTACAACGCCAGGTAGAACTGGCTGCCGCGGTTATCGAGTTCACCGGTCTTGCGCGACGGGCCCTTGTTGTTGTCCAACAGCTTGCCGATCGCGGCACCCAGCGTCTTGCCCAGAATTTTGGCGCGCTCGTTATCGGTCTTGATACCGATGTCTTCGAAACACGCTCCCAGAGCGAGGAACTCACCGAGGGAATCCCAGCGCAGGTGATTCTCCTCGACCAGTTGGTGGACGTGCTTAGGCGCAGAACCGCCCGCTCCCGTTTCGTACAGTCCGCCTCCTGCCATCAACGGCACGATGGAGAGCATCTTGGCGCTGGTGCCCAACTCGAGGATCGGGAATAGGTCAGTGAGGTAGTCGCGCAGGATGTTGCCGGTGGCGGCAATGGTGTCCTGCCCGCGCATCGCCCGCTCGATGGTGTGCCGCATCGCTCTTTCCTGCGACATGACCTGGATGTCGAGTCCCTCGGTGTCGTGATCGGCGAGGTACGTGTAGACCTTCTTCCGCATTTCGTTTTCGTGCGGACGCCACACGTCCAGCCAGAACACCACCGGCATGCCCGAGTTACGTGCCCGGGTGACGGCCAGCTTGACCCAGTCGCGGATCGGTTCGTCTCTGACCACGGGCATGCGCCAGATGTCGCCGGATTCCACGTTTTGCGTCAGCAGGACTTCCCCGGTGTCGAGGTCGACGATGTTGGCGACGCCGTCCTCGGGGATCTCGAACGTCTTGTCGTGTGACCCGTACTCCTCCGCCTCCTGCGCCATCAGGCCGACGTTGGGAACCGTGCCCATCGTCGTAGGATCGAAAGCCCCGTGCGTCTTACAGAAGTTGATGATCTCTTGGTAGATGCGGGAAAAGGTGGACTCGGGATTGACCGCTTTGGTGTCCTTCTGCCGCCCGTCGGCGCCGTACATCTTGCCGCCCGCGCGGATCATCGCGGGCATCGACGCGTCCACGATCACGTCACTGGGCGAATGAAAGTTGGTGATGCCCTTGGCCGAGTCGACCATGGCCAGCTCAGGGCGGTGTTCGTGGCAGGCGTGCAGGTCGCGGACGATCTCGTCGTGCAGGTATGCGGGTAACGACTCGATCTTGTTGTAGAGATCGACCAATCCGTTATTGACGTTGACGCCGAGTTCGTCGAACAGCTCCTGATGTTTGGCGAACGCCTCTTTGTAGAAGATCTTGACGGCGTGTCCGAAGACGATCGGATGCGAGACCTTCATCATCGTCGCCTTGACGTGCAACGAGAACATGACGCCGGTTGCGTGGGCGTCCTCCATCTGCTCTTCGTAGAAGGCGCACAGCGCCTTCTTGCTCATGAACATGCTGTCGATGACGTCACCCTGCAGCAATGACACCTTGGGCTTGAGCACGATCGTCTCGCCACCCTTGCTCACCAGCTCCATCTTGACGTCGTGTGCGCGGTCCAGGGTCATCGACTTCTCGCCGTGGTAGAAGTCGCCGTGCCGCATGGTCGCCACATGAGTGCGCGACGCCATCGACCACTCGCCCATGCTGTGTGGGTGTTTGCGTGCATACTCCTTGACTGCATGAGGTGCGCGGCGGTCCGAGTTACCTTGCCGCAGAACTGGATTCACCGCGCTGCCAAGACATTTGGCGTAGCGTTCGCGGATTTCCTTCTCCTGGTCGGTCTTGGGAGACTGCGGAAAATCCGGAATCTTGTATCCCTTGCCCTGTAGTTCCTTGACGGCGGCCACCAGCTGCGGCACCGAGGCGCTGATGTTCGGCAGCTTGATGATGTTAGTGTCCGGAAGCTGCGTCAGCCGGGCCAGTTCTCCTAAGTTGTCCGGCACACGCTGCTCTTCGGTCAGGTCATCGGGGAACTCGGCAAGGATCCGAGCGGCCACCGAGATGTCACTGGTCTTGATCTCGATGCCCGCCGGCTCGGCGAAGGCGCGCACGATCGGCAGGAACGCGTAGGTCGCCAGCAGCGGCGCTTCGTCGGTCAGCGTGTAGATCACGGTCGGCTGTTCGGCGCACACGGTCCCTCTCCCAGCGTCAGGGGTCAGATTTTGGCGGGCTCAGCGTTCTGACTGCCACGTTATCAAGGGTGTTTGGGCAGGTGTCGACCTGCATGTACACCGCGCTGAATTACAGTGCCCGGTCACACGCCGGCCGCCGGCGCAGATCAGCCAGTGGCACGAAGTCGCCGCGGAGTTGGCGTCGAGCACGCACAATAAGCTAGTCTCCCTATTGGTCATGAGCGCCAGCGTCAAGCCCCGGCTTGCTGGCCGGCAACCCTCCAACCGCGGTGGGGTGCCCCGGGTGATGACCGGGTTGAGTAGCCACAACCGGCTATCCGGCAAGCGCGGGTCCGGCATGACGGGCCCCTGAGTAGACGGGGAAACGTGATGTGCATCCACCAAGCCCATTCGCGCTCCATCGTGTGTCGGTGCTAGCCGAAAGCCACCGCGTGACGTCATCGATGGTGGCGTCCCGGTTGGCTGTGAGCACTCCCGATACCCGATCAATCCACTCCCACCAGAAAGCCCGCCCATGAGCGACGACAGCACTACCGAGGCCGATCCGACCGCACATTGGTCGTTCGAAACAAAGCAGATCCACGCAGGCCAGCATCCGGACTCACCGGCCAACGCCAGGGCCCTGCCGATCTACCAGACCACGTCCTACACCTTCCACGACACCACACATGCCGCCGCCCTGTTCGGGCTCGAAGTTCCGGGCAACATCTACACCCGAATCGGCAACCCGACCACCGATGTCGTCGAGCAGCGCATCGCGGCGCTCGAGGGCGGCGTGGGCGCGCTGTTCCTGAGCTCTGGACAGGCCGCTGAGACATTCGCCATATTGAACCTGGCATCTGCCGGGGATCACATCGTCTCCAGCCCGCGGCTGTACGGGGGCACCTATAACCTGTTCCACTATTCGCTGGCCAAGCTCGGCATCGACGTCAGCTTCGTCGAGGATCCCGACGATCTGGATTCCTGGCAGGCCGCGGTACGGCCAAACACGAAGGCGTTCTTCGGCGAAACCATTTCCAACCCGCAGATCGACGTGCTCGACACTCCCGGAGTCGCCGGGGTCGCCCATGCCAACGGGGTGCCGCTGATCGTCGACAACACCATCGCCACTCCGTATTTGATCCAGCCGTTGACGCAGGGCGCCGACATCGTGGTGCACTCGGCCACCAAATATCTCGGTGGGCACGGGGCGGCGATCGCCGGGGTCATCGTCGACGGCGGCACTTTCGACTGGACGCAAGGCCGCTTCCCCGGATTCACCACACCCGATCCCAGTTACCACGGCGTGGTGTATGCCGAGCTGGGGCCGCCGGCATATGCGATCAAGGCGCGCGTCCAACTGCTGCGCGACTATGGATCAGCGGCGTCGCCGTTCAACGCGTTCCTGGTGGCTCTAGGTCTGGAAACGTTGAGTCTGCGAGTGGAGCGCCACGTCTCTAATGCGCAACAAGTCGCCGAGTTCCTGGCCACTCACGAAGATGTGCTGTCGGTCAACTACGCGGGGCTACCCAGTTCGCCATGGCACGAGCGGGCAAAAATTCTTGCGCCCAAGGGAACCGGAGCCGTTCTGGCGTTCGAACTGGCCGGTGGTATAGAGGCCGGCAAGGCGTTCGTGAACGCGCTGCAACTACACAGTCACGTTGCCAACATCGGCGACGTGCGTTCCCTGGTGATTCATCCGGCGTCGACCACCCACGCCCAGCTGAGTCCCGAGGAGCAGCTGACCACCGGCGTCAGTCCGGGACTGGTGCGGCTGGCCGTCGGCCTTGAGGGCATCGACGACATCCTGGCCGACCTGCAGCTCGGCTTCCACGCCGCCCGTAAGTACGGGTCGCCGGCAACTGCGAATGGTAACCCGCAGGCAGTGGCGGCATTCTGATGAGCTCTGACGTGACGATCTCTGACGTTTCCAGCCAAGCACTGCCCCCCGAAGGCGAAATCGGCTTTGTCGACATCGGCTCGCTGACCCTCGAAAGCGGTGCAGTGATCGACGATGTGTGTATTGCCCTACAGCGCTGGGGTGAATTGTCGCCAACGCGTGACAACGTGGTGGTCGTGATGCACGCGCTCACCGGTGATTCGCACATCACCGGACCCGCCGGACCCGACCATCCCACGGCCGGCTGGTGGGACGGGGTGGCCGGGCCGGGTGCCCCGATCGACACCGACCGCTGGTGTGTGGTGGCCACCAATGCGCTGGGCGGTTGCCGTGGCTCCACCGGGCCCAGCTCGCTTGCCCCGGACGGAAAGCCATGGGGCTCGAGGTTTCCGCACATCTCCTTGCGGGATCTGGTCGAGGCGGATGTCGCCGCGCTGGCCGCATTGGGTATCAATCAGGTTGCCGCCGTCGTCGGCGGATCCATGGGCGGCGCAAGGGCTTTGGAGTGGATCGTGAGCCACCCGGACCGAGTCCGAGCTGGACTGGTGTTGGCAGTCAGCGCTCGCAGCGCTGCGGACCTGATCGCTCACGATACCAACCAGATTGCGGCCATCAAGGCCGACCCGAACTGGCAGGGCGGCGACTACCACGACACCGGACGCCGGCCGGATGTCGGACTGTCCATCGCCCGTCGCTTCGCACACCAGACCTACCGCGGCGAGGTCGAGCTCGACACCCGGTTCGCCAACGACAGCCAGGGCGACGAGGACCCGTTGATCGGCGGCCGCTACGCGGTGCAAAGCTACCTGGAATACCAGGGCGACAAGCTGGTGGACCGCTTTGACGCCGGCAGCTACGTGGCGTTGATCGCGGCGTGTAACAGCCATGACGTGGGCCGTGGCCGCGGCGGGGTGCGAAAAGCACTCCGCGAGTGTCCGGTACCGGTCGTGGTCGGCGGCTTCACCAGTGACCGGCTGTACCCGCTGCGGTTCCAGGAGGAACTGGCCGAGCTGCTGCCAGGCTGCACCGGCCTGCAGGTGGTCGAGTCCGCCTACGGGCACGATAGCTTCCTGGTGGAATTTGAGGCAGTCAACGAGATGATCCGCCAGACCCTCGAATTGGCCGAGAAGGAAGGCGCGTGACAACGGTGACCCGCTGCAGGCAAGACCGCTCGCTGTCGTTCGGCTCTGCGGCTGCCGCCTATGAGCGGGGCCGGCCATCCTATCCGCCCGAAGCGATCGACTGGCTGTTGCCGACCGGGGCGCGCAAAGTGCTCGACCTGGGTGCGGGCACTGGCAAGCTGACCACCCGGCTGGTGGAGCGCGGGCTGGATGTGGTGGCCGTCGACCCGATTCCCGACATGCTGGAAGTCCTCCGCGCGTCGCTGCCGGAAACTCGCGCCGTGTTGGGCACCGCGGAAGAGATTCCGTTGGAGGACAACAGCGTTGACGCGGTGCTGGTCGCCCAGGCATGGCACTGGGTGGATCCCGAGCGGGCGATTCCTGAGGTGGCACGGGTGCTGCGGACCGGCGGTCGGCTGGGTCTGGTGTGGAACACCCGTGACGAAAGGCTCGGCTGGGTCCGCGAACTGGGCGAAATCATCGGCAGCGATGGCGACAGAGGTCGCTTCGACGTAACGCTGCCCGCACAGTTCACCGAGCCGCAGCGCCATCAAGTGGAATGGACGAATTACCTTACCCCGCAAGCATTGATCGACCTGGTGGCTTCCCGAAGTTACTGCATCACCTCGCCGACCGAGGTCCGCACTAGAACACTTCACCAGGTGCGCGAATTGCTGGCCACCCATCCAGCGCTGGCGAATTCCACCGGATTGGCAATGCCCTACGTCACCGTGTGTATCCGCGCGACGCTGGCCGAGTAGCGCTTACCACTCGTCGTCATCTTCTCCGTCGCGAAGGAGTTTCGCGGGGTGATGGAAGGTGTTGCTTCGGGGTTGGCCGCGGTCGAGGTGTGGGGGTGGGATCCATTCGGTTTCGCCGTTGGCGCGTCGCCGGGTGATCCATCCGCCGGGTCGCAGCAGCCGATGATGGGGGCCGCAGGCTAAGGTCAGGTTGTCGGCGTCCGTGGTGCCGCATCTGGCGTAGTCGGTGATGTGGTGGACTTCGCAGTAATACCCGGGCACGGTGCATCCGGGTGCGGAACAACCACGGTCGTTGGCGTAGAGCATGATTCGCTGGCCGGGGGAAGCGAGTCGCCTGGTGTGATACAGCGCCAGGGCATTGCCTTTGTCGAAGATCGCCAAGTAATGGTGGGCGTGGCGGGCGAGGCGGATCACATCGCTCATGGGCAGGATGGTGCCGCCGCCGGTGAGTCCTTTGCCGGCTGCGACTTCCAGCTCGCCCAGGGTGGTCGTGACGATGATGGAGGCGGGTAACCCGTTGTGCTGGCCCAGTTTTCCTGAGGCCAACAACGCGCGCAGCGCGGCCAGCAGTGCGTCATGATTGCGCTGGGGTGCTGAGCGGGCGTCACCGTCGATGGCCTCTTGGCTGGGTGTGCCGTCTACACACGGGGTGTCGTCTGTGGGGTTGCACATGCCGGGGGCGGCCAGTTTGGCCCACACGGCCTCTAGGGTGGCGCGGGCTTCTGGCGTCAGCCAGCCGCGAAGTTGCGACGTGCCGTCGGCTTGCTGGTTGCCCAGCGTTAGGCCGCGACGGCGGGCGCGGTCGCCGTCGGTGAAGGTGCCGTCGGGGTTGAGGTAATCGGCCAATGTATCGGCCAATCCGGTCAGCTGTTCGGGACGAAACTGGCTGCCCTCCTTGGCCAACCGGGCTTCGGTCTGCTCGCGCGTGGAGTGGTCTACCCAGCCGGGCAGCTGGTGGTAGAACCGGCGGATCACCGCGACGTGGCCGGCCCCGAGCTTCCCTTCCCGCTGGCCGGCTGCGGTGGCCGCCAACACCGGCGCCAAGGGCGCACCGGTGATAGTCCGCCGCGGCCCTAGATCGGCGGCCTCGCGGATGCGTCGCGATGCCTCACCGCGGCTGATCAGTGCCCATTCGGCCACCGCGTGGGACAGCTTGCCGCCCAGTTCTTCTGGGGTGGCTTGGTGGGCAAGCTGATTGATCAGCGGATGCTCCACGGCCGGCAACCGGCGGCGCACCCGCTCGCAGCGCTCTAACAACGCCAGCCGCTCCCGCGTGGTCAACGCCTCGAAGTCCAGCCCGAGCACCCCGTCGACGGCGGCGTCCAGGGCATCGAAAGCTGCCGTGACCGCGTCTCGATCCACGACAGCACATGTACTCATACCGTCAAGCTAGCCTGGGCCACCGACAAAAACGCCACCCGAAAACCACTGAAGCCAGAGTGACACAAGAGGTTTCAGCGAACGGGCGCGTGGTGAAAACGCAGAAGCCAATCCGGATAACATGATCCGGTTGGGGACATCGTCGCGTCGGACACTGGCGGGAAGCGCGCCGGCGCGTCGCGCGGAGATAGATCACGGTGTGGCTTCGATCCACCGAATCCGAACCAGGGGTGGCCTGCAATGGTTTCGCTGCATTAACCGATGTCTCAGGCACATCGCGTTCACGAAACGCATAGTGTGCAAACCTTTATCTCCCCGTGTTGTAAACGTGACAGTTATACATCAAGGTTCCTAGAGTGGTTCGAGTGCCATAAGTGCACTCCGCGACAGATGGGGAAGCTGTCAATGAAAGCGTCGATGAAGGCATTGGAACGAACACACTATTGGATCTGGCTTTTTCGCCATCAGCCCCTGACCATTCGCTTGCTGGCGGCGGCTGCTTGCCTGCTCACCGCGGCTGCGGCCTTTGCGGCGCCAGCGGAGGCAGACCCGAACGACGACAACTTCATCGACGCGCTGAACCACGCCGGCGTCGAGTTTGGCCAACCCGGAAACGCGATGGCCGTGGGGGAGTCCATCTGCCCGATGATCGCCCAGCCGGGCGGGAACGTGGCCGCAGCCGTGCAGCGCGTTCGGGCCAGCGGTCTGTCGCCGGGAATGGCCCAGATGTTCACCACCATCGCGATACAGACGTACTGCCCGATGGAGATGGCAAACATAGCCAACGGCAACCTGTCTGGTCTGCCGGGGGTCCCGGGGATGCCGGGAGGGATGCCGGGCATGCCGGGAGGGATGCCGGGAGGGATCCCGGGCATGCCCGGAGGGGTGCCGGGCATGCCGGGGGGTATGCCCGACATTCCAGGAATCTAACGCGTCCCCAGCGGGTCGATGGTCGACGCTATATAGATCATTGCCGCGCCGACCATCGCGGTCGTCATGAAGTCAGTGCCCTTACTGCGCACCACTAAAAGGCCGGCCCGGTCTTCGGACAACAGCAATCGCAGCACCGACGCCACCCCCACTCCGATACCGATCAGCAGCGAACCACGGCGCCAGAAGTTCGCCCCGACGAGCACGAAAGCCGCGGCGAAGATCAGCCCAACCAACAGAATCGGCCACTGCGCCTGCAGGACGGACCTGGCGGTCATTGCTGCTCGGCGAGCTCGACGACGTTGGTCAGAAGGAACGCCCGGGTCAGCGGGCCGACCCCACCGGGATTCGGTGACACGTAACCGGCGACGTCCCACACGTCCGGATGCACATCGCCGACCAGTCCGCTGTCGGTGCGGCTGACGCCAACGTCGACGACCGCGGCGCCCGAACGAACCATATCGGCGGTGACCATGTGCGGCACGCCGACGGCGGCCACGATGATGTCCGCCTGCTTGGTCAGCGCGGGCAAGTCGCGAGTCCCGGTGTGGCACAACGTCACCGTGGCGTTCTCGGAGCGCCTGGTGAGCAACAGCCCCAACGGGCGACCGACCGTAACACCACGACCGATGACGACGACATGCGCCCCGGCGATCTCGACGTCGTAGCGCCGCAGCAGGTGCACGATGCCACGCGCGGTGCACGGCAGCGGTGCCGGGGTGGACAGCACCAGCCGACCCAGGTTGGTCGGGTGCAACCCGTCGGCATCCTTGGCCGGGTCGACGCGCTCCAGCGCCGCGTTCTCGTCGAGATGCTTGGGCAGCGGCAATTGCACGATGTAACCAGTGCAGCCGGGGTTGGCGTTCAGCTCATCGATCGTCTCGTTGAGCACGCCGGTACTGATGTCGGCGGGTAGGTCACGCCGGATCGAGTTGATGCCGACTTTGGCGCAGTCGGCGTGCTTACCGCGAACGTAGGCCTGCGAGCCGGGGTCGTCACCGACCAGGATGGTGCCCAGTCCGGGCGTGCGATCCGATGCGGTCAACGCGGAAACCCGCTGCTTCAGGTCGACGAAGATCTCGTCCCGGGTGGCCTTGCCGTCCAGCGTGATTGCGCCCACGCCTGACAGTCTGGCACGTCTGGGGTTTAGGCTCCTGACATGCCCGATGCCCCGGATGTGTTCAGCCCAGCCAAGCTGGGTCCCATCACACTGCGCAACCGGGTCATCAAGTCAGCGACGTTCGAGGCGCGCACGCCGGGCGGGTTGGTGAGTGACGACCTCATCGAATACCATCGGCTCCCGGCCGCCGGCGGGGTGGGCATGACGACCGTCGCCTACTGCGCCGTCTCCCGCGGCGGACGCACCGAGGGCAACGGGCTCTGGATGCGCCCGGAGGCGGTGCCGGGGCTGCGCCGGCTCACCGACGCGATCCACGCGGAGGGCGCGGCAGTGAGTGCGCAGATCGGCCACGCCGGTCCGGTGGCCAATGCCAAGTCCAACAAGGCCACCGCCCTGGCGCCGGTGCGCTTCTTCAATCCGATCGGGATGCGGTTCGCCAAGAAGGCAACCCGCGATGACATCGACGACGTTGTGGCCGCGCACGCGAACGCGGCCCGACTTGCCATTGAAGCCGGCTTTGACGCCGTCGAAATCCATTTGGGCCACAATTATTTGGCGAGCGCGTTTTTGTCTCCGCTGATCAACCGTCGCGACGACGAGTTCGGCGGATCGCTGGAGAACCGGGCCAAGGTCGCCCGGGGTCTGGTGATGGCCGTGCGCCGCGCCGTAGACAAAGAAGGAACCCCGATCGCGGTCACCGCCAAGCTCAACATGGCCGACGGTGTTCGCGGTGGCATCAGCATCGAAGAGGCGCTGACTACCGCCAAATGGCTGCAGGACGACGGCGGGCTGGACGCGATTGAACTCACCGCGGGCAGCTCGCTGGTCAACCCGATGTATTTGTTCCGCGGCGATGCGCCGCTCAAGGAGTTCGCCGGTGCCTTCAGGCCCCCGCTGCGCTGGGGGATGCGAATGACGGGCAAGAAGTTCTTGCGGCAATACCCCTACCGCGACGCTTATCTCTTGCGTGACGCCAAGCTGTTCCGCGCCGAGCTGTCGATGCCGCTGATCTTGCTCGGCGGTATCACCAATCGGGAAACGATGGACCTGGCGATGGCGGAGGGATTCCAGTTCGTCGCCATGGCGCGGGCCCTGCTGGCCGAGCCCGACTTGATCAATCGGATCGCCGCCGACGGGGCCGCGCACACCGTGCATTCGGCTTGTACGCACTGCAATCAATGCATGCCCACGATCTACAGCCGCACCCGCTGCGTCGTGACGGGGGCGCCCGACGTTGCAGGGTGACGGCTGATCTGCAAGCTACAGTTGTGGCAATGAGTGCACCAGCCCCGCCAGCGTTAACCGTTCGTCATGACGGGTCGGAACGAACGTTCGCAGCGGGTCATGACGTTGTGGTCGGGCGCGATCTCCGCGCTGACATGCGCATCACGCACCCGCTGATTTCGCGTGCCCATCTGCTGCTGCGCTTCGACCAGGGCAGGTGGCTGGCGATCGACAACGGTTCGCTGAACGGGACTTTCGTCAACGGCCGGCGGGTGCCGGTGGTCGACATCCACGACGGCCAGACCGTCAACATCGGAAATCCCGACGGGCCGCAGCTGACCTTCGAAGTCGGCCGCCATCAAGGGATGGCCGGGCGCCCACCCCGGACCGAGTCGATGGGCATCCCGGTGGCGGCACACGCGGCGGGAACGGTGTGGCCGTCCTCGCAGACGTCGGGTCATCCGGGTCCTCCGCTCGCGGCTCCGCCCGGCCCCTCGGGACGCCCCCCGACCTGGGCCGCGCCCCCGTTGCGGCGACCACATCCCGGCCCACCCCAGCCACCGGGACCGCCGGGGCAACCCGTGTACCCCATCAGCGGTGGGGGCCGGCCGCCCGCGTATCCGACCAGCGCGCCGCCACCGCCACCCAACTTTCACCCCCACCCGCAGCAGATGTCGAGTGTGGGGTCCTTGCACGCAACACCGCACACCCAGATGTCGGCGACCGTCTCCAAGCCGCCAGAGGTGGCGAACCTGGCGACGAAAATGTTCCAAGCGTTGCTGCCTTCCCGGTCGGGGGCACTGCAGAAGCCCAGCGGCGCGATCACGATCGGTCGTGCGACCGACAACGACATCGTCATCCAGGACGTGCTGGCGTCACGCCATCACGCGTTTTTGACCCAGATACCGCTGGGCACCGAGATCCGCGACGCACACAGCGTCAACGGGACCTTCGTCAACGGTGTCCGGGTCGGGTCCGCGCTGCTCACCGAAGGTGACGTGGTCACCATCGGAAACGTCGACCTGGTGTTCACCCGCGACACCCTGGTCCGCCGCACCGAAGCGGCGACACGCACCGG
>DASXMA010000439.1:0-13732 GCA_036495965.1 Mycobacterium sp. | reverse complement strand
AGTCACGTTGACCTACGACTCATCGATCTTGGCGTTCGACAACTACCTCGTCGGATCCCTCAATTCGACGACGTTTGACCTCGACATCTTTTCCGGCGCCCCGGGATCGGACGCATCCGAAATCCTGTTCACCGTTCCGTCGCTTTTTCAAGTTGGCATTGACGACGTCGGAGGCGTGATCACTCCGATCGACTCGTTCGCTCCCGTGGACGCGTTCGCTCCCGCAATCGGCCTGTTAGATCTGGTGAACAGCCTCTAAGCGACCGCTCCCCGCGTAGTCCATGATGGATGGAAGCGCGGGAGGAGAGCAATTGGCCGAGTTCGTCGCTTCGATCGACCAGGGCACCACCAGCACCCGCTGCATGATCTTCGACCGCGACGGCGCCGAGGTGGGGCGCCATCAACTCGAGCACGAGCAGATTCTCCCGCGGGCCGGATGGGTCGAGCACAATCCGATCGAGATCTGGGAGCGCACGACATCGGTGCTGATGTCGACGCTCAACGCGACCAACCTGTCGTCGAAAGACATTGTCGCACTCGGAATCACGAACCAGCGCGAGACCACGCTGGTATGGAATCGACGCACCGGCCGACCGTACTACAACGCGATCGTCTGGCAAGACACCCGCACCGACCGGATCGCGTCGGCGCTGGACCGAGACGGTCGCGGCGATGTGATCCGGCAAAAGGCGGGACTGCCGCCGGCGACCTATTTCTCCGGCGGGAAGCTGCAGTGGATCCTGGAGAACGTTGACGGGGTACGCGAGGCCGCCGAACGCGGCGAAGCGCTGTTCGGCACCACGGACACCTGGGTGTTGTGGAATCTGACCGGCGGCCCGCGCGGCGGCGTGCACGTCACCGATGTCACCAACGCCAGCCGCACCATGCTGATGAGCTTGGAAACGCTGGACTGGGACGACGAACTGTTGTCGTTCTTCTCCGTCCCCAGACAGATGCTGCCGGTGATCGCGCCGTCCTCGTCGCCGCAACCGTACGGTGTCACCACCGATACCGGGCCCGCCGGTGGGGAGGTGTCGATCACCGGAGTCCTCGGCGACCAGCATGCGGCGATGGTCGGTCAGGTGTGCCTGGCCGCCGGTGAGGCGAAAAACACCTACGGCACCGGCAATTTCCTGCTGCTCAACACCGGTGACACGATCGTCCGATCAACAAACGGACTGCTGACCACAGTGTGCTACCAGTTCGGCAATGCCAAACCCGTTTACGCGCTTGAGGGTTCGATTGCCGTGACCGGCTCGGCGGTACAGTGGCTGCGCGACCAGCTGGGCATCATCAGCGGCGCGGCCCAGAGCGAGGCGCTTGCTCGTGAGGTCGCCGACAACGGCGGGGTGTATTTCGTGCCGGCGTTTTCCGGGTTGTTCGCCCCCTACTGGCGATCTGATGCTCGCGGCGCGATCGTGGGACTGTCCCGGTTCAACACCAATGCGCACCTGGCCCGCGCGACGCTGGAGGCGATCTGCTACCAGAGCCGCGATGTGGTCGACGCGATGAAAGCCGATTCCGGTGTGCGCCTTGAGGTTTTGAAGGTCGATGGCGGTATCACCGGCAACGATCTGTGTATGCAGATTCAGGCCGATGTGCTGGGCGTGGACGTGGTGAGGCCGGTGGTCGCCGAGACCACCGCATTGGGCGCCGCCTACGCCGCGGGTCTGGCTGTGGGGTTCTGGGCAGATCCAGGCGATCTGCGGGCAAACTGGCGAGAGGACAAGCGATGGTCGCCGGAGTGGAGCGACGACGAGCGCGCCGCGGGGTATGCGGGCTGGCGTAAGGCGGTGCAGCGCACTCTCGATTGGGTCGATGTGTCTTAGGTGCCGACACGACCGAGCGCGAAAATGCCCGCCGACAACTGGTGCCGACGGGCATTTCCACTTAACCGGTCAGTCCTCGCCGAGGATGCCGTAGATCTCACGTCGCGCATTGTTGATGATTTCGACGATGCGCTGCTGCTGCTCGGAAGTGGCGGTGTGCGCGGATTGCGCGACCGCGCCGAACAGCTGGCCCATCGCGGCCCGCAGGTTGACGTGGCCCGGGTCGGCGCCTTTGGCGATCTCGTCCCACGGTGGGGTCTCGATCTTCTCGGCTGCCGCGCGTCCCTCGTCGGTGAGCTCGAAAAGCTTTTTGCTGCCGTCGGATTCGGTTGCCGTGATCAGGCCTTCGTCGGCCAGTAACTGCAGCGTCGGGTAGACCGAACCCGGGCTTGGCCGCCAGATTCCGTTACTGCGTTCGGCGATCTGCTGGATCATCTCGTAGCCGTGCATCGGTTGTTCGGCCAGCAGCGTCAAGATGGCTGCCCGCACGTCACCGCGGCGTCCGCGGCCGGGACCGCCGCGACGCCATCCGCCGCGTCGGCCGCCGCCGAAGCCGAACCCCGGTCCGAAACCGGGACCGAAACCGGGTCCGAATCCGGGGCCGAAACCGGGTCCGAAGCCCTGATCGCCGGCGTGTTCGCGGAGGTGTTCGCGGAATTCCCGGCGGGCCTGCCGCCTGGCGTCATGCGGGGCACGGCGCTGTACGGGGCCGGGGCCGAAGCCGAATCCGAAGCCTGGGCGACCGACGAATGGTCCGTCGGGGGGAGTGAATGGATTGGTCATTGTCTGTAGTCCTTACGTCTGCTGGGGTAACGCACTGATCGTGCGCTTCGCTATATCACGATATATCGTAAACTAACGCGATGCAATGAGATATTCCCTCGTCGCTTGGCGAGGAGGCTTTCCCAGGGCCCGGACCTGCGCAAAAGGATTAACTGTGGGCATAGGCCAACCCGGACGTGGCGGCCCTGTTTGCACCCGAAAGTCGATGGGTAGCACCGGAGGGATGAACGCGAATAACTCGAACATGACGTTCGACAGCGGAACCCGTAGCGCGACGGGACCGGCGCAGGGCGAAGGCCCTGGTCGCAACGTCTGGCCGTGGGTCAACTGGGGGTTGGCGCTGTCCACGGTGCCCGCCGCCGCGATCGTGATGCTCTTCGCGCTTGGCGCTGTGATGAGTACCGATGGTTGCAGTGGCCGCAGTTGCCCGCATTTGGGCCGTGGAGAGATTGATTTCGGCGTCGCGTTCTATGGCGCGCCCGTGGTGGCTGTCGTAGTCATCGTCATCTCGTTTTTCACCGCCCAGCGCCGCGGCGGCATCGTGGTTCCGCTGTGCGGCTGGGCGCTGCTGATCATTGACGTCGCCCTCATGGCGGCCTCCGTCGCCGGATAGCGCGGCAATTAGCGAGGTGGCGAGAAGCCACCAGTCTGTGGGGTCTGCGGCCAGGAAGCGGGCCGTGCTGATCCCGGCTCGGGCCATGGCACCGCCGCCGGTGCCGCGGTCGGCCAGCCAGGAGGCACGGGAGCGGCAGGCCCGGCCGGTGACGGTCCGGGTGTCCAAGGCGTCGGCCCGGACGGCGGCCAGGGACCCATCGGGGGCGCCGCGGGCATGGTGGGGCGGAGTCGCGCCAGTTCGCGCCGGTGTCGTTCGGCGAGGACTGCGGCAAGCACCAGCTCCGGCGGGGCGCCGGGCGGGGGCGGCGGGGCGATGCGGGACACTACGTCCCCGGCGATCCGATACGCCATCTGCTGGCGCAACTGACGATCGAGTTGTGGTGCCCGGGAAAGGAATTGGCGCGCGACTTCGGCTTGGCCGGCGGACAGCCCCGACAGCTGCAGCGACGCCGCCCACCATGCCAGCGACGGAGGCATGACCGGCGGGGGTCCTAATCGTGGGCCGCGTTCACTCACTACGACTGTGCCGGCGAAGATGTCGCCGATACGCTTGGCCTTCGGCGATAGCATGCTGCAGATGACGGCGGGGCTGCCTAAAAACATCCAAATCTCCACCACCGATGCCAACGCGCGAAACAGCACCTGCCGGAAGCGTTCTGGGCCACCGTCGTCGGATACCACACGCAATCCCATCACGATCTTGCCCACCGACCGCCCCCGCGTGGCGGTTTCGAAGGCCAACGGATACCCGACTATCACCAGCACGGTGAAGATCACCAGAACGGCCGCGCTCAGCGCGCTGTCGAACTGAGTCAGGGTGGCCGCCCACAGCATTAGTCCGAGCAGGTAGAAGACGAACATGACGGTGATATCGAGCAGTGCTCCCACAGCCCGCACCGGCAACTGGGCGATCTGCACATCGAGCACCACCGCGTCCCCGGTCACCACCTGCGACATAACACCGAACGGTACAGGTTGTGTGGGTTCATCCGGACGGACTCTGCCGCGCAGAGCTTGCGATTAGGCTGCTCAGGGTGGACGTCGACGCATTCGTGCTGACCCATCGCGGTACATGGGACCGGCTGGACCAGTTGATCAAGCGCCGCCGGTCGCTGACCGGCGCAGAAGTCGACGAACTAGTCGAGCTTTACCAGCGCGTGTCCACCCATCTGTCGATACTGCGGTCGGCCAGCACAATCGGGTCGGATTCGCTGATGATCGGCCGGCTCTCAAGTTTGATAGCGCGCGCCCGCTCCGCGGTGACCGGTGCCCACGCACCGCTGAGCAGTGCGTTCATTCGGTTCTGGACGGTGTCATTCCCGGTGGTGGCCTACCGCACCTGGCGATGGTGGTTGGGCACTGCGCTGGCATTTTTCGCCGTCGTGCTGGTCATCGCGTTCTGGGTGGCCGGCAATCCGGAGGTGCAATCTGCAGTCGGAACACCAACTGACATCGATCAAATGGTCAACCACGATGTCGCGTCGTATTACAGCGAGCACCCGGCCGCGGCGTTCGCTCTGCAGATCTGGGTGAACAATGCGTGGGTTTCGGCCCAGTGCATCGCGTTATCCGTTGTGCTGGGACTGCCGATCCCGATTGTGTTGTTCCAGAACGCGGCCAACCTCGGTCTGATCGCCGGACTGATGTTCCAAGCCGGAAAGGGCGGAATCCTGCTGGGTCTGCTGGCTCCGCATGGGCTGCTGGAGCTCACGGCGGTATTCCTGGCCGGCGCAACGGGTATGCGGCTGGGGTGGTCGGTGATATCGCCCGGCGACCGGCCCCGTGGACAAGTGCTTGCCGAACAGGGCCGCGGGGTGGTGTCGGTCGCTGTGGGACTCGTAGGTGTGTTGCTGGTCTCCGGGTTGATAGAAGCGTTGGTGACCCCGTCACCGTTGCCGACATTCGTTCGGGTGGGCATCGGAATCATCGCCGAGGTGGCGTTCTTGTCGTACATCATCTACTTCGGCCGTCGTGCTTCGAAAGCCGGGGAGACTGGCGATATCGACGACGCGCCCGACGTGGTCCCGGCCCGCTGATCAGCGCCGAAAGTTAAAGCCGTCCAGTCGCTTTCATCGCCAAATAGTGGTCGGCAAGGGCCGGCGCCAGTTCCGCGGGCACAGCGTCGACGACTTCCACCGCGCTTCGGCGCAGCCGCGTCGCGATTGCGCGGCGATCATTGCGGGATCGTTCGGCGGCCGCCGCGTCGTACACCGCGGCCGCGTCGGAACGCCCGGCGGCCATTTGGTCGACGCGCGGGTCGGCGACCGCGGCGATCATCACGTGGTGCCTGGACGACAACTGCGGCAGGATCGGCAGCAGGCCCTCGTCCAGGGCGGTTGCGTTGAGGTCGGTCAGCAGCACCACCAGCGAGCGTCGCCGGGTACGCCGCGCAATGGCGGCAATCATTGCACGCCAATCGGATTCGACGAGAGTCGGTTGCAGCGGGGCCATCGCGTCGACGAGCTGGGCGAGTAGCTCGGTGCGCGAAGCGCCGAAGACGCCGGCCCGGCTCACCCGGTCGTGGGCGAGAAAGTCGACATGATCGCCGGCCCGCGACGCGAGCGCCGCGAGCAGCAGTGCGGCGTCCATCGACCAATCCAGCCGGGGCCACCCCGCGGGATCGGCGGCGGTCGGGTCGACGCCGACGCGGCCCGCCGCCATGCGTCCGGTGTCCAGCACGATCACCACCCGCCGGTCGCGTTCGGGCCGCCACGTGCGAACCATGACATCGGCGCGACGTGCGGTTGCGCGCCAGTCGATCGAGCGGACGTCATCGCCGACGACATATTCGCGTAGCGAGTCGAATTCGGTTCCCTGTCCCCGTATCAGTGTGGGCAGCAGCCCATCGATCTCCCGCAGCTTGGCAAGACGCGACGGCAGGTGCTTGCCGGACAGGAAGGGGGGCAGCACCCGTACCTGACCGGGCACCGGCTGAGAGCCCTGCCGTCCGGCGAAGCCCAACGGCCCGATCGACCGGGCTGTGACCACAGCTGCGCGCTGGTCGCCGCGGCGGACCGGTCTCAGCACACTGCGAACATGCTGACTCTGCCCGGCCGCGATGTTGACGGCGTGAATGCGCGGTTCAGCACGCGCGCTGGGCGGCCAGGCATCGCGGATCTGCCCGCGGAAGCGACGGCGGCCGTCGTTGTAAATCTGCAGGCCCGCATCGACCTGCTGGCCCAGCCGGGCCGAGCTGTCTGGTGAACGGCTATAACGCAATCTTCGGGTGCCGGCCGCCAGCGCGATATCGATGGCGACCACTATCGCCAGCGCCACCAGAAGCGCCACGAAAGCCTTTGCCGGCCAAGGGGACAGCGCAATCGGTAGGATGAAGATCAGCGCCGCCAAGCCCGCGCGTCCGGTCAGAATCACTAGCGGGGCACCGGAACCGACGCCAAAATTCCGTCGAGCACACCATCGGGTGTGGCGCCTTCAAGCTCCGCTTCTGGACGAAGCATCACCCGGTGCCGCATTGTTGGGCGGGCCATAGCTTTCACGTCGTCGGGCGTGACGTAGTTGCGGCCCGACAGCCAGGCCCAGGATCGGGCGGTACCCAGCACGGCCGTTGCGCCGCGTGGTGATACACCCAGCTGCAATGCGGGGGAGGAGCGGGTGGCCCCGACGATGTCGACGATGTAGCCCAGCACCTCATCGGCGACCAGCACCTGTTGGACCGCTTGCCGGCCGGCTGCCAGTTCAGCGGGCCCGGCCGCCGGCTTGATCGCTGACAGATCGCGGGGATCGAAGCCGTGGGCGTGCCGGCCCAGGATGGCGATCTCGGAGTCACGCTGCGGCAGTGTCACGTTCAGTTTGAGTAGGAAGCGGTCCAGTTGGGCTTCGGGCAACTGGTAGGTGCCCTCGTATTCGATCGGGTTCTGTGTCGCGGCGACGATGAAAGGGTCGGGCAGCGGTCTGGCTTCGCCTTCCACGCTGACCTGACGCTCTTCCATCGCCTCGAGCAGCGCGGCCTGGGTTTTGGGCGGGGTGCGGTTGATCTCGTCGGCCAGCAGAAGATTGGTGAACACCGGGCCCGGCCGAAATGCGAACGCGGCCGTGCGCGCGTCGTACACCAGCGATCCGGTGACATCACCCGGCATCAGGTCGGGGGTGAACTGCACCCGCTTGAATTCCAATTGCAATGCGGCGGCCAACGCTCGGACCAGCAGCGTCTTCGCAACTCCCGGAACGCCTTCCAACAGCACATGGCCTCGACACAGCAGCGCGATCACCAGGCCACTGACGACCCCTTCCTGTCCGACGACGGCCTTTGCGAGCTCGCTGCGTAACGCCAGCAATGCATTTCGTGCGGATGCCGCGGCCGATTCTGAGACAGGGGTCTGCGCCGGAGAGGGTTGTGTCACGAGTGTGCGACCTGCCTTTCGATTTCATCGAGCGTTCGGGCAAGTTGTAGCAAGTCATTGTCGGTGGCCGGCGGTGGGCCGAACAGGTAGTAGGAAACAAATCCCGGGTCGGCCCCGCCGCGCTGGGCTACGGTCGTCACCACCGCGGGCGCGGGTGTGCCCGCGCCAAGTCCAAGCCGCGGCAGCAGTCGCTGCAGTGTGGCGGTGCGCAACGCCTCGGCGGCGCGATCGCGTGCCCTTCGGGACCGATACAGCCGGCCGCGGCCCTCCACGGTCTCCGATGCGCGTACCACGACGGGCAGCTGCTCGGCCACCAGCGGACCGGGCCGGCGGCCCTTCCACAGTGCAACCAGCAGCACGACCAGGCACAGCTGCCAGACAATCCAAATCACGTTTTCCGGGATCAAGTCGGAAATCGATGCCGGGGATGATGTTTCACCCTCAATGCGATGGGGCGCGTACCAGATGAGGCGGGGCCGGTCGCCGGCGAGGTTCATCGCCAGCGCGGCATTGCCCGCCTGTAAAAGGCTGCCGTTGGTCATGAAATCGGTGCTGCCCACGGCTGTGACGGTCCGGCCGTTGTCCCGGAACCGGATCAGCACACCGTCGTAACAGCTGGTCATTGCCCGACCATCTTTGGCCTCGTAGGTGACGCTTGGCCCGAATCGCACTGATCCGGCTCGAGTAGCCTCCCGCAGAGAGCAATTCGGGTCGCTCTCGAAGTCGCTGGAGGGTTTGATGCCCACACCAGGCATCAGTGCCTCGCGGGTTCGTGCTGTCGGCTCCACCAGAAGGAGATCTCCGGGGGCCCTCGTCAGCCGGTCCAGCAGGGCGTCGTCGTTAAGGTACTGACTCTGTGCCACCAGGATCAGCGTGTTAGGGCGTGCCGCTTGTTCGACGTCGGCGATGCTGTTGGCCGCGATGACCTCGACGCCGCCGTCCCGCAGCAGCGTCACCAGCGCATGGGCGCCGTCGGGGCCGGTCGAGCCCGGATCCATCTGGGCACCGGGCCGCGGTTCGGTCAGATAGGCGCCGATCGCGGCGATGACAGCGAGCACAACCAGCGTGAGCACCACCCAGCTCCATGCGCGCCATCGCACTGTGGCACCGTTCGCGGCGGCCGGACGCGCCTCGATGGCCGCCGTCACCGGACCTGCGCCCATGATTCGACGGCGACGGGTTGCCCCGTCGCTGATGTTGCCGCCGGTGATCTCGACCGCAGGTGGTCATCGAGGTCTGCGATCATCTGGTAGGCGGCCTGAGTCCCGGGCCGCTCGCCGTAGGTGACATCATTGAATGCCGTTGCTGCTTCAGACAATTCACCTGTCAAATGAGGCAAGGCCGCGCCGGCGTCTCGCGCCAGCTCGTTGGCGGTGCGACTGGGAGCCGGGTCCAGGACGCCGGTCTCCTCGAGCTGGCGCGCGACCGCGCGCAACCGGTGCCGAATCGCGGCAGTCCAATTCTCTTCCGCTGCATAGCTTTCCGCGGTAGCGCGGTGCTGGGCGGCGGTGAGCTGGGCCGCTTCGAACAGCAGGTAGTCGCCGCCACGTTTGGTGCGCATGGTGCGCCGTGCGATGTGTACTGCGACCACCACCGCGAGCGCAAGCAGGATAAGCAGCACCGTGGTGGTGAACCATCCACCTGGTATCGAGGCGGTCTTTTGCAACAGCCGGTAAATCTGTTCGTTGATCCAATCGGTGAATTGTTGTGCCGCAGACGCCTTCGAATAGATCGGTTTGCCGAGCTCGTTCTGTGCGACCAGGTGGGCGCCATCGCGGTCGATGTCGATGGAAGGCACTGTCAGCTCGTCCTCGCTCGGCCCCTAAACAGGCCGGGTCAGCCACAGGTTGTCGGTGGACGCGGTCGCGTAGGGTCCGCCGGCGGCGCCGGTCTGCAGCACCAGGTCGAATGCCTCGGCGCGCATTCGGCGGTCGGTGTAGAGCAGCACGGTAACTCCGGCGCTGAAGGGCGCGGTGACGATCTCACCGATTGCCGACCCGATCGATGCGATCGTGGTGCCGATGAGCAGAACTGAAACGGACGGGTTCCCGGCCAGCATGATCTGGCCGACGATGCTGAACGGCGCCGCCGTCGCGTTGGCGATAACGGATGCCACGATAAATGTCAGCGTCCGGATCCCCAGCACCCGCCAGAAGCCGTTGCGGACCAGCGCAAAGGACCTGCTGATCGCATCGATGACCGGCAGCCTCTCCAGCACGATCAGCACGGGTGCAAACAGCACCACCGTGTAGAGGTAAACCAACAACCCGACCATGGCGAGCAGGAGCGGGAAGCCCAACAGGACCGCCAACGCACCGTTGCCGATCGCCGAGAGCAGGGCGAATATCACCGCAACCAGCCCGGCAAGAGCCACCACTACGGCGGCTTCCAGCAATGCCAGGCCGAGCAGGGGAAGCAGCCGGCCGCGAATCTTGGTCCACGTTTCACCGATGGTGATCGTTGAACCGAACACCGCCCGCCCAACAATGACGGTGAGCATTCCGGAGAGCAGCATGCTTCCCAGCCAGGTGACCAAAAGGCTGGCCGACATCGATGCCATCCCCGCGCCCACGACCCCCCAAGTCAGTTCGTCTGGCCGGTTTGTGGTGATCCTGCCGTAGGCGGCCAACGGTCCGAAGAAGGCGATCCGCGTAATGAGCTGCATGACCACAACCACCAGTGCGGTCAATCCCAGCGTCGCCTTCGGATTGGTGCGGATATAGCCGACCGCGCCGTTGAAGATGTCGCTCAGCGACAGCGGACGCAGCGGGATGATCCCGGGCTTGAGCGCTGCCTGGACCGGCGGGGGCGAACCATACTGCGAGCCCGGCGGGAGACCGAAGCCCGGCGGGAGACCGAAGCCCGGCGGGGGACCGAAGCCCGGCGGGGGGTATCCCGGTGGCGGTCCGTATCCGGGTGGCAGGCCATATGCCGGCGGTGGGCCGTAAGCCGGTGGTGGGCCGTAGGCCGATGCCGGGCCGTAAGCCGGTGCCGGTGCGTAAGGCGGGGGGCCGCCATGGGCCGGCGGCGTGCCGTAACCCGATGGCGGGTAGTCGGCCGGCGCATATCCCGGGGTCTCGGGCGGTGGACCAGCCGGATAACCAGGCGGCTGTGTGCTCACCTTGTCCAGCGGCCTTTGCAGCCGGTCCCATCGTGGGTCATGGCCTCCATCCTGTCGGCGGTCGGGGCATTTCTCAATCTTCCCCGGTTTCGCGTTTTGCCCCTGCTGTCCTGCACAATCTCCGGCACGTCCGCGTAGCGTCTCATGCATGGCGGAACTGAAATCCCGGCTCCGGGCCGACCTGACCCAGGCGATGAAGACCCAGGATAAGTTGCGGACCGCGACTCTGCGCTTGCTGGTGGCCGCGATCCAGACTGAGGAAGTGTCCGGCAAGCAGGCCAGAGAGCTCTCCGACGACGAAATCATCAAGGTGCTGGCCAGGGAGTCCCGGAAGCGTGGTGAGTCAGCCGAGATCTACACCCAAAACGGCCGCGGTGAGCTCGCCGCCACCGAGCACGCCGAAGCCCGGATCATCGACGAGTATCTGCCCACACCGCTCACCGAGGCCGAGTTGGCTGACGTCGCCGACACCGCCATCGCGCAGGTTGCCGAGGCCATCGGAGAGCGCCCTGGCACGAAGCAGATGGGACTGGTGATGAAAGCCGCCACCACGATCGCGGCCGGGAAGGCCGACGGCGCGCGTCTGTCGGCCGCGGTCAAGGAGCGCCTGTAGCCGCTGCGTCCCTCCCGGAGGCGGTTTGAGGCGTTTGCGCGTGTCGCCTCCGGGTACAGGTCCTCCTATGACCAAGTTCGGCTATACCTTGATGACCGAGCAGAGCGGACCCAAAGACCTTGTCCGGTATGCGATTTCAGCTGAAGACCGCGGTTTCGACTTCGAGGTCTGCAGCGATCACTTCTCACCCTGGCTGAGGTCTCAGGGACATGCACCGAATGCCTGGGCGGTGCTGGGCGCGGTGGCGAACGCCACCGAAAAGGTGGATCTGTACACCTACGTGACCTGCCCGACGATGAGATATCACCCCGCAATCGTCGCGCAGCAGGCGGCCACCGTGCAGATCCTTGCCGACGGGCGGTTCACGCTCGGATTGGGCAGCGGCGAGAACCTCAACGAACATGTCGTCGGCAAAGGCTGGCCGACCGTCGAGCGCCGGCAGGACATGCTGCGGGAAGCCATCAAAATCATCCGTGAGCTGTTCGGTGGCCGGCTGCTGAACTGGCGCGGCGACTACTTCCAGGTGGACTCCGCGCGGCTGTGGGATGTGCCCGATGTGCCGGTCCCCATCGGTGTGGCGATGAGTGGCGCGAACGGTGTCGAGAAATTCGCCAAACTGGCCGACCACCTGATCGCGGTGCAACCTGACGCAGACCTGGTGGGCGCATGGCATGCCGCGCGTCAGGCCGCCAACGGGACCGAGGGCGGTCGGGTGGTGGGGCAGATACCGGTGAGCTGGGATCCCGACCGCGACGTCGCGATCGAACGCGCGCACGACCAGTTCCGGTGGTTTGCCGGTGGCTGGGCGGTCAATGCCGACCTACCGACGCCGGCCGGCTTCGCCGGTGCGACGCAATTCGTGCGCACCGAAGACGTCGCCGAGAGCATTCCCTGCGGACCCGACCTGGATGCGATCGTGGACGCCGTCCGATCCTATTGGGAGGCCGGGTTCACCGATGTGGCGCTGGTCCAGATCGGTGGCGAGACCCAGGACCGCTTTTTGAAAGAAGCCGCAGAACCATTGCTTAAGGCGCTGCGGGCCGCCTCGAACTGATCGCAAGTTTGGTGGGCTCTGGCAAGGGTATTCGGTTGCCAACGTGGATGTAGGGCCTCCCACAAAGAGTGTTCCGCCACGACGATGGCAGGCCGGCCAAGTAGGTGGCCTGCAAAGCGGCTGTCGGCAGCAGGTTTCAAGCCAACCTGTTCTGCCATGCAGGGAGGTGACATGGCTGATCTATCCGGCAATACAACTGCGGTTTTGGTGAACGGTCTTGCCGGGATCGACCTTTACGCGGCATTACGCACACGCGACGGCTCTGCGTGAGCACGAATGGGAGCACGATGTCAAACGAATTGCCAGGCAAGAGAATCGCCATTTTGGCGGCCGACGGGGTAGAGAAAGTGGAACTCGAGCAGCCGCGGGCGGCGCTCGAGCAGGCGGGAGCGAAAGTCCAACTTCTGTCGCTGAAATCCGGTGAGATTCAAGCACGTAACCATGATCTGGAGCCCGCGGGGACCTTCCCCGTTGACCGGGTTGTGTCCGACGCTTCGGTCGACGAGTTCGACGGCTTGGTGCTGCCCGGCGGCACGGTGAATCCTGACAAATTACGTCTGGACAGTTCGGCAGTCGCGTTCGTCCGGGACTTTGTCAACTCGGGAAAGCCAGTCGGCGCAATCTGCCACGGCCCATGGACATTGGTGGAGGCCGGGGTGGCGGTCGGGCGAACACTGACCTCGTATCCGAGCATTCGCACCGACCTCCGCAATGCAGGCGCCCACGTCCTGGACGAGGAAGTCGTGGTCGACGGCAATTTGATCTCGAGCCGATCGCCTTCCGACCTGCCTGCCTTCTGCTCAACCGTAATCGAGCAACTCGCCCGCACCTCGGCCCCCGCGTGAACTGGGCCCGGCGTTGACGGCCACGTATCCGGGTGTGCGGCCCGAGCTGACTGCTGCGGAGGCGGCATCAATAGATGGCGATGTGTATCCGCCGCAAGAAGATTCGCGATTACTGGTCGACACGATGCGCCGGAGCAGCCTTATCCGGGGCCGGCGAGTACTCGACCTGTGCACCGGTAGCGGATTCGTCGCCATTGCCGCCGCCGAAATGGGCTGTGCCAGCGTCACCGCCTTCGACATCTGCCCGCACGCTGTGCGCTGCTCCCGCGGCAATGCGGCCGTCGCGGGAGTCGAGGTCGACGTCCGTCATGGCTCATGGATTGGAGCTCTCGACTGTGCGCCGTTCGATGTCGTCGTTTCCAATCCGCCGTACGTTCCGACCCCGCCCGAGGGTGACGGCGAGGTGATCTCGCAGAACGCAGGTCCGGCATGGGCATGGAATGCCGGGCCCGATGGCCGGCTGGTACTGGATCCTCTGTGCGCTTCGGTGTCAAAGCTGCTGTGCACCAGC